>OMXV01000037.1 GCA_900315075.1 uncultured Prevotellaceae bacterium
ACAGGATTAGCGGCTCTAAAACGAAGCGAAAATAACAAAATGCGGCGGGCTGATACCCCGGCGTTTTGCCGGGGTGCGCATTTTGTCACAAGTTTTTAGACCGATCCTTAGGTTCTCTGCAACTAAAAGAGTAGTTTTGTAGTTGGCAAGCAAGTAGACCGTCCCTCCAATGGACTTCCAATCCAATCCTAAGTATGGTCCTGCGTGTCTGTGGAATGAAGATTGGCCGTTGGATGCCGTATGGAAGATTACCTATTTCAGAGACCGCAGGCTTGCCAAATTTACAAAACCACTCATTATTTATCATGGCAAAAGTAGCAAGAAAAATCAAGACCGACAAGGGATTGCGCTTAAAGATTGTTAATCCCGACGCCGCAGGCATCGATGTTGCTGACGGCGAGATGCAAGTATGTGTACCAGAGGACCGAGACAGCGAGAATAACCGTCGCTTTGAGAGTTTCACGTGTGACCTCCACAAGATATGTGCTTGGCTGAAAGCATGCGGAATCAAGACGGTTGCGATGGAGGCAACCGGTGTCTACTGGCTCAATATCTTCCTCCTGCTTCAGGACGAGGGTTTCGACGTTGTGCTGGCAAACCCTCTCCAAGTGAAGAACCTGACGGACAAGAAGACTGACGAGGCCGACGCAGAATGGCTGATGCTCATGCATAGTTACGGCATGGTCAGGCCCAGTTTCCAGCCAGACAGCGTGGCAAGGCGCATACGTAACATGACACGGCACCGTTCCAGCCTCATCACCACTGCCGGTCGTGAGATCCAGCATATGCAGAAAGCCATGGAGCAGATGAACATCAAGCTCTCGACCGTCATCAGCGACATCCTTGGAAAATCGGGTCAGGCAATCATAAGGTCCATTATTGCAGGCAATCATGACCCAGTGTCGCTTGCAAGGCTGGCAGACGTACGATGCAAGGCATCGAGGGAGACGATTGCCAAGTCACTGGAGGGGACATGGGATGAAGACCTGCTGTTCATCCTCAAGCAGAGCGTCGAATTGTATGACACCTACATGGAGAAGGTTGCCTCCTGTGAGCAGGAGATAGAGAGGCTGATGAAACAATATGCCGCGCAGGTGGATCAGGGAAAAGCCGGTCAGATCATACGCACACAAAAGAAAAGCAAATACAAGAACGCTCCATCCATTGACACCGAAAAATATGCCCATGCGCTCTGGGGCGTCAACATCATGGCTGTCCCTGGTTTGGGGTCTGGGGCGTTGCTTCAGCTGATAGGCGAACTGGGGCACGACTTTGCCGACAAGTTCGACACCTGCAGCAAATTCTGCAGGTGGTGCAACCTCTCACCCAACAACAAGATAACGGGAGGCAAGCTCATCTCCAGCCACATACCGAAGAGGAAGAATCCTGTGGGACAGATTCTCAGACAATGTGCCAATACAGTCAAGGATGAGAAGAGCGAGATGGGAATATACTTCAGGAGAATGAAATCCAGAAATGGACACATGCAGGCCATCGTAGCAACAGCCCACAAGATGGCACGAATCATATACACAATGGTGAAACAGCACAAGGAGTACAATCCAAATATGGTAGGATGCAGCGAGAAGGAAATTTTGGAGAGAAGGATAGCTAAAACCACCATGCAGTTGCAAAAACTCAATGAGAAACTGGGAAAAGTGGGATGATGGATATTACCATTAAACGCCTGAGTATCAGCCCGCCGCGAATTTAGTTATATGGAAGGATGGGTACCTACCCACCCCCCGTCCCCCTCCCGACATCGGGATGGGGCTCAACCGTTGCCTACGGCGATTTTTTCTCGCCATGGCATAGCTCAAGCAAGCTTGGCTCTGCTCATTTGGCTTATCGAAAAAATTGTCACCTCGTCGCTCTTACACTAAGGTACCCGACCATTCATAAGGTCGGGGTGATTGCTTACGCAACATAGTTGCGATTGTTTATGTTCGCTCCGCTCACTTGGTGGCGACCATCCACCACGACTTCGATGTCACCCACCGTAGGGGCCACTTCTAACTCCTAACTTCTAACTCCTAACTTCTAACTCCTAACTCCTAACTAAATATTAGCTTGTGTCCGCCAGGCACTCCCCTCCCATTACAAGGGGAGGGGTGCCCGCAGGGCGGAGTGGGGCTTGATTCGATGCGAGCAGCATCGTCTCAAATTCCTAAAAATTCATGGTCAATTCTTGGCGATTCGTGTTCAAAAATAAAATTCTACGGAGGTGAGGAGTATGAGGAGTTTTTCCGGCTCAGTCATAAATAACAATAGGCTTTTATTTGATTCGTCTCATTTTTGCCCATTCTTCGACCTTGAATAGGCCAACAAGCACATAGCCCAGGGCGATTGCCCTGGGCTATGTGCTTGTTGACTTTTTAAAGTGGGCTCAGTTCCTAATCTTCAATTGATCACCATCTTCTTGCCATTGTGGATGTACATTCCACGCTGAGTGGGTGCGCCATTCAGTTTACGTCCGTCAAGGGTGTAATAGGAATCACTTCCCTCACCCTTTTGAGAGGTGCTGGGGGTGGGGGTGAGGCTGATACCGGTCTGACCACCTTCATCAACAACGATGTTTAAGTTGGTGGAAGGAATGAGCAAGTCGGTAGGAATTTGCAGATAAGCCCTATTAGCCTTCAGTGGTCCTGTGGTACTCAATGGGCGGAAACTGGCACCATTTTTCTTATCAGCATAGAGGATGAAGTTGGTGAATTCGCCTTCTGTCGGTGAGAGCATAATGTCGGAGGTTGTACCTACGAACATGTTGTTGTAGGTGACATCGGTCGCCTTCACTGGTATTTCGTAATTCCCCGGTTCACCTGTGAGGAACAATCCTGTCAGTGCAGGCACCTCACCCACGGCTTCCAGAACAACCATACCTGTATTGCCATCATAATTTGTAGCAATTCGTGCCACCAAGCCCTCAACATCGGTAAAGTCAAGTGCATACTCAGAGCAGAACGTAGCTACGCCATATTCACTAATATTGACTGTGACAGAAGTCATATTGACAGGATCCATTTCGTAGATGTTTCCAAAGTCCTCCCAGTATTCCACCATACTATATGAAGAGCTACAGCCATAGGGAACATAAAGTTTCATATTACGGCGGTTAGGGAATGTATTAGAATTCTCGATACTGGCAGGTGTCTCTCCCAATGCTATCACCTCAGTCAAATAGTAGCATGAATTGAAAGCCCATCCACCAATACTATTCACACTTGCAGGCAAAGTGATGGATTGTAGGTCACTACAAGAGGCAAACGCACGTTGACCGATGCTTTTCAAATTGGAACCAAAATTAATGGTAGTCAGATTGGAGCAATAGGCAAAAGCTCGCGATTCGATGGATGTCACACTATTGGGAATATCAATGTTTTCCAAACTTGCACATCCGAAAAAAGCATAATCCTTAATCGTTGTAATATTATTGCCTAAAACGACATTTGTTAGAGCAGAGCAGTTGAAGAATGACTTCTCCGCTATATTTGTCACACCATCTCCAATGGTAATGGACGCCAGACCTGTGCAATAATAGAAAGCTGCATCACCAATATTGGTAACATTGGTGATGTCTCCTACCGATGAAAGACTGGTACAATAATAGAATGCCTCTATCCCGATTTTCGTTACCGTGGCAGGCAAACTGACGGTGTTGAGGTTGGCGCAATAATAAAACGCCCGCGCACCTATATCGGTCACGGTATATACCACGCCATTATTTGACACCTCAGCAGGAATAGTGATGTTGCCGCTATAATTATTGAAGAGAGGAAAACCAGCCGGATTATACGAACCGCTTGGTATCACTGTGGCGGTGTGGTTTGTTATCCTTAAGTCATAGCGGATTCCTCCTATAGTCACCTCCTCTGCATAGAGCGACAAAGGAGTAAAGATAAGAAGAAGCACACTCAATATGGTAGTAATTCGTTTCATGATTATGTTATTTTTGAGTTATCCTATTATCCTTTAGTATATAATTCGGTGCAAAAATACAAAAAAAAACATAACAATAAACGTTTTACAGTTAAAAAAATCAAAAAAAGCCGATAAACCACCAATTTTACTGACTATTTTAGCTCTCAACGAACTCGCTGGGTGACATTCCGAAGTATTTACGGAAAACTGTAGAGAAATGCGACTGATTATTAAACCCCACGGTAAATGCCACTTGCGTGACGTTGAGCTTCTGTTCCTTCAGCAGTCGAGCAGCCTGTTCCAGACGTAAATTCCGTATAAATTCACTGATGGAAATGCCTGTCATTTCCTTCATTTTGCGATGTAAATGTGCACGGCTGATACCCACCTCATTGCAGAGTGTCTCAATATTGTATTCGTTGTCGTCCAAATGTTTATTGATACTCTCCATGATACGTTCCATAAGTTGTTCATTATTGCCTTTCACATCCACGTTCTCCACTTTTCCCTCTTGTTTCAGTGTGCCTGAGTAGAGACCTTTTAATCGTAAATGATTGGCAATCAAATTATCGATGGTCAGGTGGAGTTCATCCATCACAAAAGGTTTGTTGAGATAGGCATCGGCACCTTTTTTCAGTCCCTCAAGCCGATTTCCCACATTGGTCAATGAGGTAAGCATAATGACCGGTATGTGACTGAGATTGACATTGGTCTTGATGAGACGCAACAGCGTGAACCCATCCATCTCGGGCATCATCACATCGGCAATCACCACATCGTAGTGATTGGTGAGCAATTCATGAATAGCCTCCCTGCCATTATAGCAGATGGAGAAATGATAGTTGTTGCCTAATTCGTTGCTGATGTATTGCCCGATTTCCTCGTCGTCGTCCACAATAAGCACTCTATACGACGTGTGTGGCTGGTGCTTACCTGTGGTATTGGCAACATCAGCCTTGGTGGTTTCGGCTTCGATTTCTGCAGGTGTAAGATGTGATGTTCCCTGTGGCAAACGCACGGTAAAGACGCTTCCCCGAATACCGTCAGTACGGTTATTTGCCTGTATGCTGCCATGGTGCATATCTACTATCATCTTACAGAGGTGGAGTCCGATACCAGTTCCCTCCACATGGCTTACATCAGAATTCTTTCCTTGATAGAATCGATTGAAAACATAGGGGATAGAATCCTCACTCATTCCAGTCCCATTGTCAATGACACAGATTTCCACATAGTCTCTCAATGCCCCGACAGCATGACTGTCATGTCCTTGTGCAAGCGTAATTTCTATGTTTCCATTGTCGAAGGAGTATTTGAATGCGTTGGAAAGCAGGTTTGAGAGTACTTTATCGAATTGTGTCCGGTCAATCCATGCCCATACAGGATTTGCCGGAGGATTAAACGTAAAAGTGATGTTACGTTCCTGAGCATTGTTTTCATACACCTTGCATACTACTTTTACAAATTCGCGGAGGTCGGTTTTCCGGCAGAGCAGATGCATCTGTTGTTTATCGATTTTCTGCACGTCGAGTATCTGGTTCACAAGTGACAGGATACGTTTGGCATTACGGTCGATCACTTGTAAGTCGTTTTGCATCTCCTTGTCAAGACTTCGTGCTTGTAGCTTTTTCAAAGGCGACATAATCAAGGTAAGTGGAGAGCGTATATCGTGGGTGGTGTTGATGAGGAATTTCATCTTGTCCTCCTCTGTCTTTTTCTTGCGTTTTTGTTCGAAATAATAGAAGAGCAAGGCTGCCAATGCCAGTCCCAGTATAAAATAGCATGCGATGGCCCACCACGTGAGATAAAAGGGCGGTCGCACCACCACCTTCAATTTGCAGTTGGATGTGGAGTGTGAGCCATTGCTTGTGGCTCGCACTTCTATATTGTATGTGCCCGACTTCATATTGTTGAACGAAATGACGTGTGTCCCTTCGGGTATCGGCACCCAGTCGCTTCCGTTGACACGATAATAGAAGGTGATGTTGTCGGTCTTTCTGAAGTCAAGCAATGAAAATTCCATTACAAAAGCATTCTGATCACTGCTTAGTTCGAAATTTCTTTCTCTACTGTCAAAGGGTTTGCCATCCACGGTAAAGGCCGTGAGATACACCTCTCCAAGTTGCACGCCGCTACCTTTCACGATGTGCGGATAAAACACCGTGATGCCATCGTTGTTGCCGAACATGATGCGACCGTCGTCGGGTGTGATGCGGGCACCCACCACATATTCGTGTACGTCAAGTCCATCACCATAGACATAACTATCAAACGACTGCCGTTTGGTGTCATAATGCCAGATACCGTTCACGGTGCTCATCCAAAGGTCACCCATTCGGTCGGTGACAATGCTGTAAATCGACTTGTTCCGCATCTCTGTTGCCCCGGGAAACAAATCAAACTCGCTGGTCTGTCGGTCATAACGATACAACCCCGCCTCTGTACCTATAAGCATATTTCCCTCCTGGGTCTCGTAAAGTGCGAAACATTGTTGTCCCTTGAATTTCCTGTCCCATCCCAGTGGGTGAAAATTGCCGCTGTGTGGATCCATACACCCGATGCCGCTTACAGTGCCTATCCACAACAATCCCCGACTGTCGTAATAGAGTGCACGTATCCAGTTGTTCACCAGCACACCGTTGCCTTTGTCTTCCTGCGACATACTATATTGCTCCGTCTTACCGGTATTTTGGTCGTAGATAAGCAATCCCTTACCATCGATGCCCAAAAAGAGATGGCCGTCGTTGTCGTCAGAGATACATACGATGCCCCATCCATCGCTGCGGAGTTTCAGACGACTTTGTCCGCTATAGGGCTCATACTCATATAGAGCATTCTCTGTGCCCAGCCAGTATTTCCCTTTACGGTCTCGAAACAATGTGATGGGCGCTTCAGGCGAGTTCAGTTGCTGTAGGATTTTTCCTTCATTATTGAATTGGTAGATTCCCGACCGATGCACCACGCACAACACATCATCAACTTTGCCGGGGGCTATAGACGACACGCTACTACCCAACTTATAGTTTTGGGTAGAAAAACGCCAGGAATAGAAATTGTTTTTACTGCGTCGAAGTTGGTAGAGACCTTTTTTATTACAACTAATCCATAGGTTGTCGTTGCGGTCTTCGAAGATTTTGTCCACATTCGCCGATGTGAGGTCGAAGGCAACCGATGTATTCTCCATGGCTTGCAATGTCTTGCTGTTGGAGGGCACAGTCATCAACCCCATTCCCGAAGTACCTACGTAGAGATTTCCCTGCTTATCGAAGTAGGCATCACGTATGGATATTCCTCCTGCCAGTGCCGACAGGTCGTAGGTGGTTTGCGAAAGTTTGCCCGACAAATAGTCGTAGTAAAGCAGTCCATACATGCATACGAGGTAAAAGCCACGTTGATCTTGCTGTGTAAAGCCCACGACGGGTCCGCAGTCGGATATAAATTCTTTTGTCTCGATGTTTTTGTCAGGACGACTGATACGTGTCACTTTAGTGTTGAGACTGCTACACCAGAGGTTGCCCTGATTGTCGATGAACAGTTTTCCGATAAACTTGCTTGTTACGCTTTCGGGGATTTTGTCCATTTTGACGATAGTCCCAGTCTCTGCTGGCATCATGAAAAGTGCATGCCCTGAGGTGCCTATAAAGATGTTTCCGTTCTTGTCTTCAACCAAGCTGGTGACTCGCGGATTGATGTCGTCGGGAAACTTATAGCGGCGGAAAGTGTTGTCGTCATATCCATATTGCA
Source organism: uncultured Prevotellaceae bacterium (assembly GCA_900315075.1). GTDB lineage: Bacteria > Bacteroidota > Bacteroidia > Bacteroidales > Bacteroidaceae > Prevotella. The sequence continues at coordinate 7,663 of OMXV01000037.1, forward strand.
CCAATCCTCTTCTGCTACCTATCCATAGTCGATGTTTCTTATCAACGAGGAAAGTGGTTATCTCGTTGCTAACGAGTGATGTGGTGTCTTGGGTGTTCATGAAGTATTTCACAAACTGATAGCCGTCGAACCTGTTGAGCCCATATCCCGTGCCCACCCAGAGGAATCCGTAGGAATCTTGTGTCACACAGGTGATATTGCTGCTCGACATATTGTCGGCGGTATATAGTTTACCATCATCGCACCAAGCAGAGGTGGCTGCCATCCATAGGCAGATAATGATGGTTGTGAAATACTTCAATCGTATCATGACAGTTATCTTAATTTCCTTGTGATATAGGAGCCATCGGCAGCATAGCACACAAGAATTACCGGTGCCGAACCTTTTTCCTTCAGGTTGAATCTTATAGTGGTATCACCAGATGGACGTTCCACTGTGGTGAGTTTGCAGCCGTTGAGTGTATATACTTCTACTTTTTTCACTTTTCGGTTGGCTTTCAGTGTAATCATTTTATTATTCCGATACACTTTCATGTCAAAGAAATCGGCATTGCCTTCATTGACTTTTGCCAGTGTTCCCTGATAGTCCCATTGGGCATCGAGAAATGCCAGGCGTTTCTGGAACCATTCTTTCACCGTTTGGATTTCCTCCTCATACGACGACACGAAATAAGCGGCAAAATAGGCCACGGGGCTACTGTTTCCACCACCCCACCACCAACCGCCTCCCTGGCTGTCGTCATCAACGAGCAGGTTGGAGTACTTGGCATAGTGTCGGTCTTTAGCCTCATCCAAAAGTGTAGCATAGTCGTCGAAGAAGGTGTTGATACTTTCTTGACTGATGATGGTCTGGCGCAGTTGGGCATACCTTATTTTCACGGCATTCATGAAATTGGGGTCGGTCGTGAGTTTTTTCCAGAACGCCGGTGTGGGGTTGGTGTTGCATCCTTCATACACCCAAGCATGCACATCATTCGCATTGCAGAAATTGCAACATCCGTATGCCAGATTATAGTCCCAGGTTGGTCCTGCCACCATTTTGTTGACGGTGCCGTCATCAGGGTCTTTGTCTTTATAGAAATAACTGCTACGTTTGAATCCGTCGGCATTGAGCGACAGTTCTGTGTGGATGAAATAATCCACAAACGATGGAACGTCAATCCATTTGGCATACCCTTCGATGGGGTCGGCGAAATTCTGGTTCTGAAAGGATTGTTCCATACCATCGACAAATTGCTGGATATAGTTTTTTTGTGCTGGTTGCAATTTTTCCTTTTTCGGATGAAACACAGTCCAGGTGACGGTGCTGTTGTCGGCGCCACCACCCCAGGGCCATCCCCCACCCCATGGCCATCCACTTCCACTGTTGTTGGGGATTCCTTTTATTTTTGAGGGAAATGTTGCGTCGTTTTCATCGAAGGCATCCACTCTCACGATATACCCGCCGGTGAGTTCACGTCCCTCGATGTCGTCCTCCTTGAGTTTGGCAATATCCACACGGTCTTTATCGCGCTTAATTTTCTCGCAGAACACATATACCCCCCTGTATTCATTATTGACAACCACCTCGCACATGCATGTGCGAGGTGCCCAGTGCCCCATTTCAGTCCACATGTTGAATGCAAAGACATCGCGTACCAAGGAGATGTCGTTATAGGGTGCTAACAGCACCCAGTCGCTCTCTTCGGGCATCCCTAAGAGTGACACTTTCAGGTCGTTACCCTCTTCATCCCATGTCTCAATGGTGTATTTCTTTTGGTCAAAGCTCAGTGAACTGTTTCCTCTGAGTTTGATGCCGATATGGCCGTCGTAGTCGGTGGCAGGGTCGTTGATGTTGTTCAGCGAACCATCGCCATGATTCACCACCCTCATCGTACCAGGCACCTTGTCGTCGGCATTGATAGTGGCAGTGGTATTGATAATGATGAGCGGTAGATTCGAGGTGAGCCCGTCTTGCTGTTGCCCCCCTTCTTCATCGCTATCGGCAGCCAAGGGTCCTGTTTGTGTGAAAAGATTCAGGTCGATGGCATTGCCCATAGTTTCATAGCCACTGGCATTAAGGTGTAACCAGTCGTTTTGGAAGAGATATTGTGACTGCAGGGCCTCAGGATCTTGTGGGTTGCAAACGGCAGCAGCGAAGTCTATGACACCATCGAGCATCTTCGTACTCTGAATCCAGTCGTTGATGACTTTCCTCCCCTTCTCATGACTGTTGCTATAGTAGGAACTGTTTTTGAATGGTGTGATAGTAGCCCCGAATACCCGTATTCCTTTTTGGTGAGCCTCACGGATGATATCCTTATAGACATCGATAATACTATTGGCCGTCTGCTCTCCATTCTGTGAGTTACCCAGGTCATTGACGGCCTCGAAGAGAATAATCCACTTCACCCCCTCTTGCTCGAGCAAGTCACGACGATAACGGTTTTTTGCCGTAGGCCCGAGTCCTCCACTGAGCACACAGTTTCCCCCGATGCCCATGTTGAGCACACCTACATGGCTTGTGGCAGCATTCTGCAAAAGTCGTCGTGAGAGCACGTCGGCCCATCTATCCTGCTGGTTGGTGGTCGAGCCCCTGCCATCGGTGATGGAGTTTCCCAGAATTGCCACAGCCCCACTTTCCTCGGGAGCCATCACTTCGAGGGTGAGAATATTATACCAATGTTCGGTCTTTGTGGCATTGCTAAAGTCGGTTGTATTGCCTGATTTCAAATATGATGTTGTGCGTGAGCCAGGATGTCCAGAGACACTTGACGATGCTTTGCCGTAGTGAATGGTGATAGCTACGTTCATCCGTGGGTCAAGATGGAAATTCACTGCGTCGGAGGTTACAGTCTTTCCGGCTGGAATGGTAACAGAAGCGTTTCCATTGAAAGTGAGACTTACCACCGACCCTTCGTCGATGTCTGCACTGCCTCCAGCTGTCATAGCCCTGGCTATTTCCACAGCCTTGATTTCTGTGTCGCTATTACTAAACTCATTCGTCAGTTTCAGCCTCACGATTTCACCCCCAATAGACACCTGTACAATTTGTCTGAGAGAATTGTTTTGAAGTCCTGGTGATGGTGGGTTATTGTGCGTCTCTACCAATTGTGGGGCAGTACCCCATGTTCCAACCCAATGGTCGGCAGCACTCAATGGTAATACGCAACAAAGAAAAAATAGGATGATAAGTCTAATTTTCATAGGGATAGTTTTTGAGTCGCGCTGGGCGATTTCAGTTGCAAAGATAATGATTTTTGTGTTTTTGATAACTTCGGTGCCAAAAAAATTGGCACCGAAGTCTTACAAAATGAATTAGTGAGAATAAAACTATTACTTATTGATGATTTTATGCACTTGTGTTCCACCGTTGTCGAGAGTTTCACGCACGATGCTCACACCTTTGGCTGGATGGTTCATCTGCCTACCATCGATGGTATAGTATGTGCGTTTTGTCACCTGGGAATTCAAGTCTTTTATACCTGTGGCGATGGTATTGAGATCTACGTTTTTCACGACAGTTTTAAATTCATCGAGGGTTTCGATATTGCTCACACAGATGAGCCCTATCTTGTAATCCTTTTCCTTGGCATAGATATAAAGCGTATGCTCACCCACATCGAGTGTATTGACAAACTTGGTCTGGTCGGCCTTGGCAATGAGTGCTGTCAGGTTTTTCCAAGCCCATTCGCCTTTCGTGTTGGCACCATTGGAAGCATATTCTGTATTATCGTCAAATCCCACAAACACAGCATCGTTGGTAGCCTTTGCACAGTTGACATAGCCATAGATGTAGTATTTCTGCTTAGCGGGCGAATTGAATGTGAACTGCAGTGCCTGAGCCTTGTCGGTAGGCACAGCCGTATTGGCAGATTCGATGACGGCATGTGCCATCTTACTACTCGGTGCCGTCTCATCATCCTCCAATGCCCAGTCGGTGCATCCCGCTGGGACAATGCTTGAACTACCGCCCCAGAACATAACACTCTCTGGCCGACCGGTGTCCAGTGTGTTGGGTTTGTGCTCTGGTGTCTCCCACCAGTCAATCCATTGTCCGAGTTCCACGAGTGGAGCAGCCTTATGACTACCATTCTCAAAGATGGGTGCATTGGTGATGTTGGTGTCCACATCCATACCCAGCAGGAATCTGTCGAGGAAAGCCTCTACGTCGGCATACTGGTTGGTTGGCAGTTGGCAGTGGCTGTGTCCTCCCACGATGGAATATCCACAGCGGTCGGCGATACCATAGCGCTCGTACACTTTTCTGGCTGCGTTCATCGACACATATCCCGAATAGTCGCCAAGCCACTTCATATCGGGGTTGCCTAACATGAGAATTGCTCGTGGGCATGCCATGGCCACCAGTTCATGATGGTCGTACGGCAGATAGAAGGTGTTGTCCTTTGCGAAGTTTTCTTTCAGACTATTCATAAACCAACTGTAGTCGGTATTGTCGAGTCCCTCGCAGGCATCGTCATCCTTCGAACTATAATAGTCGCGGTTCCATACGCGAGAGACACGCCATGCATTGGCACCACCGCCTCCAGGTTCCTGTGCGATGGTCAGTGCCACACGCTCGTCGAAGACACCTGTGAAGAGTGCCATTTTTCCTGCATACGAGCAACCTGTTACGCCGATGTGGCTCATATCGATTTTGGTGATTTCCGGACCCAGTTTCTGCAGACCGTCGATGATACGGCTCAAGCCCCATGCCCATTCGATATAGGCACCATTTGACTCATACTGTGGGTACAGACGTTTGAATTCGCGTGAGGAGTTTCCGCCCATCTGCGAATAGCCATTGACCTGACTTGCCGGGAGGTTCAGCCGGGCGATGTTGCGACTTGTAATCAACTGGCTGGGCAGCGATATGTTGTCGGTGCCAATCATCAGGGGATATGGTGCCTGACCACCCGAGGGATAGGAAATATTGGCTGTCAGGGTGAGCGACTGGTCGCCTACGGTGACCTTCACATTGAGTGTGTTGCCACTCATCCATGCCTCAATGTCGTCCATGCTGACAGTAGGTTTCTCGCCAAGTTCGTAGTGCTGTAATTCACGAGCTATCTCTCCACGACGCCTGGTCCAGTCGCTGAAGTTGAGGGCGCGGCCACTACCATCAGAAAACTCAAACGGGTCGGTGAGCGGCTCACAGTAATATTTGTCGGGGTCGGCTTGCAACTCAGTGATGGTGGGGAAATAGGGGTCGGGAAGTCCGGCGGCAGTGTTCTCCACATCGTAAACCAAAGGTATTCCCTCCACCACATCATTTTGTTTTACGCGGATGGAATAGGCGGCAGAGCCGGCTTCATATTCAGCGTTACCGACAAAAGTTGCCGTCACGGTACCTGACAGTTCTCCTGAAGCGAGTGTCACCGCTCCTGTGTTGGCATCTACGGCAATGGCACCTTCAGGTGTGGCTGTGGCACTATAGGTCACAGGCAGGTTGTGAGGATTGTTCAGCGTGGGTCGCGTGAATGTTTCCCCAGGTTCCATCATCACCAACGCTGGTGTGAACGAGAGTTCTGGGTCTTTTTTCTGTACCACCTCATCATCGTATGTCTCTAAATACATGTCGATTATCCTCACCGAGCCACTACCATCCTCGTTACCTCCCGAGAGGCATACCTCAGTGATATTTTGAAGATTCGAAGCAGATAGATAGTCTTTCAACTTATAGTCGCTGACACCTACTTTGTTGACAACAATAGTGGTTGCTTCTGTTCCCACATAGACGAGTATCCTAAAACTTTGGGCATTCAGGTCTGCACAGTCGATGACCACTTTTTCAATATTACTTAGGTCGCCAGAAGGCAGACCGAGATTGCGGATTTGGTTGGCATACGATATTGACCACGACATAGTTTGTGTCTCGGCATCCCATTCCGAATAGGTCGAGGTTGTCACATTGGAAAAATCGGCATGATACTTCACGGTCGTCGCTTCCATGCTCCCTATTCCAAATACGAACATTGCCATGAGGCATAACGCCTTGTAGATAATCTGTTTCATAAAAATAAAATTATGTTATTGAAGTTTCGTAAGTCCTCAACTTCAAGGTTATGAGGTCTTTAGGTTATGAGGTTATTAGGTGAGATTTGCTCAAATATGTCGTTAGCCATACATATATCACCTTAAAACCTGCAAGCGAAGCGACCTATAAACCATAAAACCAGACGAAACTGGAGACTTCCGTCGGACATTTGTTCGCGGATGATGTTGAGTCCGTGCATCTGCTGCCCGATACAAGCACCATCTGATGAGAATATTTCTCGCTTCACCACGTCGCACTGTGTGACGGTGTTGCGCACATCGGTCAGGTCGAGCACTTCACGGGTGATTTTGTTGAAATGGATGGTCATGGGATAGGTGCCCTCATACTCCAGGTAACAGCGCAGATAGTCGTCGTCGATATCGGGAGAAACAAATGTGGTACTGCCGGCGGGCACAGGATAGTCGTAAGTGCTGCCGTCGCCATCGTTGATCACCACATAGCAGGTGAGACCTTCGGGTAACGGGTCACGACTGTTGAAGGTAAACCGATGTACTGTTCCCGGTTTCACCTTGCTGTCGTACAAACCGATAACTCCTTTATTCGTAAGGAGCACGTCGGCCTCCATCATTGGGTCGGGTTCCACCCATCCCGGTGCGGGTTTCCAACTGCCATTACGCACATTGCACGACTTGATTTCCTCACCGTTTTCATTGATGAGCACGGCCTCGGTGATGGTGTATGTCTGCGACTCGTCGCCTTTGTTGGTTTTTTGCAGGGCAAACCATGTGCAGATGGGGTCGTCATCAAACCATCCCCCAGAATGTTCCTCGTCGTCGTATTCAGCAAACTCTCCCTCCAATACCCTTTGGTTTTTCTTGAAAGGGATGTACGGTCCTTTGTAATTCTGGCTTGATGCGATATTGCGTGCAAACAGTTGCACCAGTCCGTCATCCTCAGGTGCCCGAAGTAATGTCACGCGGAATGACGGATACTCCGTAATACTGAATGGTCCTTTCCACAGTGCGATGTCGCACCATTGTCCCACGAGAGTCACCTCGGCAGGATAGACAGTGAAGACTGAGCCGTCGGGCTTGAGAATACATCCGCCTAAGTCGGCCACCACAGGCATGTCTCTCACGTCGGGCGCATCGGGCGCCTCGGGAATCGTGTTCAGATCCTGTGCGACCGCCGTCGCACAGAACCCAAACATAACAGCTAACATAAGATTTCTCATACCATTATTTACTAATTTTGAACCATGTGTCATACTCATTTCACGAGAACCTTCCTCGTGCGTACTGTTCCGTTGCTCAATGTCTCGCGCAGGATGTTGACGCCCTTGACGGGTTTTGCCGACTGCATACCATTCACACTGTAGAATGTCACTGCGGTGACGGTGGCATTGTCGTCGCGGGTGCTGTCTTTGATGCTCAGTTCTTCGAGGCTGCCCTCATAAACTTCGCGCACAATTTTCTTAATACGAACCCTGATGGGCTCTGTCAGTTCTTCCTGCCCGAAATATTGTAGTGTCATATACTGATAGCTGCGTGGTATCAGCACAGAAAGTTCGGTTGTGCCAAAACCCTCAAGCTGTGTCTCTACGAAGTCAAAACTCATATTCCAGTTCTCGTCGAACGACAAGTTGTAGGCCATAGCCATAATGCTTGCAGGCAGCGGCTCCTCGGTATAGAATGTCACTTTGTGATAGGTTCCCTCGTCAACTGTTCCACTGTAGTAGCCCACAGCACTGTTGGTGCTATAGAAATCGACGTAGGCATCCCAGATGTTGCCATCTTCATCATAACTGCCTCCGATAGGTAATGTGGTACCCGTATTCCAGATAGAGGTGGCTGAGCCAAGTCCTGGTGTTGGTATCCACTCTTCCTCCTCGTTCATCAGATATACTCCCTCTATCACGCCGCTGTACTCGTCGCCAGTACGATTTTGCATAAAGAAGGCAAGAATCTCGGTGTCGTCGCCCAGTTCATCGATATTGAACTCACCGATAATGGTAGTTCCATCTTCCGATACTTCCACACCAATCTCTGGATTCGACTCCCATGGCACATAGACACCACCCTGACTTCCTCCGCTCTCATTGCGATAACACAACTGGATGAGACCGTCGGCGGGTTTCTCGCGTAACACAATCTTATACATAGGATATTCAGCCACGCTGAAAGCCTCGTTCCACAAACCCATAGCCTGCCATTGAGACGACAGTGTCACTTTCACGGGAAGCCCGTTCTCGCCAACCTCTGCGGCGGGATCTGGGTCAATGATTTTGGCATCGTCGTTATAGGCATTGGCGACGATGGGCAATCGCTCGCGCGAGAGCATACCATTTGCATAAACCACTTCGTATGTCATCTTTACATCAGCGGGTAGGCTCAGGTTGTCGGCCATGGCCTGTATCATCACGCCATTGAAATAGTCGATTACGTCGTCGGCCGACTTACGGATATTGTCCTGGGTAAGTTCCAGCACTGCTGTATAGGCACCCTCTTCAAACTGCACGGGGTAAATGGCATCGCCATCATTTGAACCACGTATTACCTTGAATTGGAAACCTGCGGGGAAAGGCTCGCTACTTGTCACCACAAAACGGTGTATCTCATCCTCAGGCACTACCTTGTTTTCGAAGTTATAGCCCAATGTGCCCCATTGCCCAAAGGCCCATGTCTCGGTGACGGTAGAGCCTACAGGTACGATGGTACCAGCATTACTTGATGTCCAGGAATAGCCTGTCTTCAGTGTAGGATGCCACTCTGATCCGTCTTCCTTATAAAGGATGAAATCATTGAGGATGAAGGTTTGTGCATTGTTGGCATCAAGGTTTTGTATGCCAAGTCGAGTAATATTTACTTGTGTGGTAAATGCTCCTTCATACTCTGTGGCGCCCTGTGGAATGGGGGTACGGAAGTCCTCACCCTTACAGGTGGCAGCAAGCTGGTCGGTGGCTAATGGCTCACCAAACACAAACTTGAAGTGTGTGTATTCACCGGAGTTGAATTCGGTATCGACGGTGACAAACGAATAGTTGGCATTGAGTGTCACTGTCGCAGGCAATTGGGGTGCATTGGGGTCGCCAGTGACGACAGTGCTCTTGCTGCAATTCCAACCAGGTGTCAGTGCAAGTTCCACCTCTGCTGCAGAGGCTTTGACTGCCATGAGAAGCAGTGCTGTCAATAGTAAAGTAAAATGTTTCATAATAAAGGTTTATTGGTTGATAATAAATGATGATTCTTATGAATCGAGTTGCTCAAGCATGACATTGAGTGCGTTTTCCACCTCGGTGTGCCGTTGTTCGTCAACGGCATCGGCGACCTCTCGCCATGTGTTTAGCAATGTCTCTATTTTTGATATGCCTGTTCCATCGCAGTCGGTCATTGCCCGCCGCATGGGAAGGATGAAAAGAGGATTTTCGCTGAAGGTATCGGCCAGCCATTCATGCGCCACCTGCTCGGGAAGTAATGTGGGGTCCCATGCCAGCCGCCCGAAGGCGAACCAGTTGGCCTGCTCAAGATGATTATCATTGGGGCACCAAGATGGCTGGCTGCTGACGGCGACGTGGGCCACTACATTTCGCTGGCTGCTGTTGAGCATCATGCTACGCCAGACTGTGGCGTGGTAGATGTAGGTTTCATCGATGCCTGTCTGACGTTTGTCGGTTGTAACAGGGGTACATCTCAGTGCCGGGATTGTATCGCCTGACTGATAGATGCTGATACAGTATGGTTGGAGTATTGCTGCCAATTCGCTTACTTTCTCCTGATAATGCTTCGAGGGATGTCGTGGTGGAGTCAATATGATGCCGTTGATACCAATAGAGGCATTGGCACGCGCATAGTCAGCAATACGACCTTTTTTCAGGATATCGAATATCGCTTCTTGTCCAGCTATGCTCCTACTCATAAAATAGGGCTTCTGTTGGATTTTATGTGACGGTGGCAACGTGGTACACAGGCACACATCGTGTCGCGACTGTGCCCTAAGCAGGAAATAAACACCATAGAGAATACCGCTGGGAGAAGAGGCAGAGACCACAAACTGAAAATCACTCTCAGTATCGGTGGTCTCGACCTTCTCAATGCTGAAACAATCTTTTCCTAATGAGTTATCTACTGTATATCTTAGAGTGACGGGCGCTCCCGACCAATTTTCCATAAGTTCTTTCGCTGCCAACCTCAGTGTTGCGCTATCGCTTTGTGTGGCTTTCGTCTGAATATCAACAGTGAGCGTGACCATGGCTGCCAGCATGTCGGCTTGAAGACTGTTTCTGAGCCACAGGCTTGAACCGTCTTCTGCCTCCATGCCAACAACACATGTCATCATTAACATGAAAAGTATGAATATGTTTTTACTCTTTTTCATCAGCTTTTCGTGATTTCGCTCTTCGTGTCCAGAACCAATTTAGTTGCGATAGGCGGGATTTTGGTAATTTTGACGTTCGTCTGCGCTCATCTCAAAGGCATCGATGGTGCCCTGAGGGATAGGACGCAGATAATACTCGTCGGGGATGGTACGCGTGACCACCTCTGGCGTATGGTCAGTGGCCTTTGAACCGCAGATGCGATAGGTGCCGGCCTTCTGCTGCCATGTCTGTGTGCGAGTAAGGTCAAACCAACGGTAGCCCTCACCAAACAACTCACGCATACGCTCGTCGAGTATGTAGTCGAGGGTGATAACCGTAGGGGTTGCTGCTACCAATTCGGCACTGAAGTCGGCTGTGTATGGTTCACAGTAGGCTGTGGTGCCGTTGACGCGGTGTGTCCATTTACCTGCACGAGCGCGTAGCACACAGATGAGGTCGTAGGCTGTATAGCCTACTTGTGTCGTTGCCCCTTTTACTGCTGCCTCGGCTGCAAGGAGGTAAAATTCAGAGAACTTGGCGATATTGTAGGGCCGTGCAATGGGACCATTGGGAGAGCCTAATTGCCGTTTGCCATCGCTGGAGAGGGTCTCAAGTGGATACATTCCCAATTTGTAGCTGCCAGGGAATCGCAGGCGGCTGATACCCTCGGGGTTGATGACATATTCCTTATAACCTTCCAGTGTGCCTGCTCCCACTTGCAGGTGTTCGCGTGCCTTGGTGGAATAACTGACAGCTGTGCTGGGTTCTTCGTCGAGGAAACGCAACACCACCTCTCCTTGGTAGATAGGTTCGTTGTTGTTGCCTAAGACATAGTTGATATCGGGGTTGGCACCTATCTCCCAGTTGGCATGATAGACTGTGGTGAAAGTGGCATCATAGCGTGAGTCCTTCGACTTGTCGGTGAAATTCTCGATAGCATCGATACAGGGTGCCATACGAATCCACGGACGGCCTAACGGCTGGATGGCCTCACGCTGAACAGGGTTGATCCATGTTCCCTGGTCCGACTTCATTTGAATGTTGGGATAGTTCCAGTTGGCCATCCATCCGGCAAAGTTGTCGGGAGCCGAACCTGAAGCATAACTCCATGAAGCACCACTTTCCTCCATACCGCTGTACTGGGCACTCTCGGTGGTATGGTCGGCCCATAGCAGGATTTCCTTGTTGCGGTCATTGGTATAGCGTGTTACATCGTAATAGGTGTCACAGAGTCCGTATGGACCAGGATTTTGGATGGCCTCCACAGCGATGTCGTATGCCTGCTGATAATACCATGCGGGGTCGTGTCCGTCGGGGTCGTTGCGGCTACACTCGGGATAGGTGGGGATGTTCCTGGGATTTTCCAACCACCAGCCGTAAGTCAGGTATGCCTCGGCCAGAAACTTGCGTGCCACGGTTTTAGTGACGGCACCTGTGGTGCGTGGCTCATCGGGAAGGTTTTGCACGGCCAGGAGCAAGTCGGGGAAGATGGCTTTGGTATATACCTCGGTGACAGTGTTTCGCTGTGATGTACGCGAGGGTGTAGCATTAAACTTCAACTCTCCTGAACCAAAGTCGAGGGGCACACCACCAAACATTCGCACAAGTTGAAAGTAATCGAATGCCCTGAAGAAACGTGCCTCAGAGATTTTTGCCTCGCTGATACCTGCTTCTGTGGCATTTTCGATGATGCCACTCGCTGTGTTGATATAGGTGAAGACATTGTTCCACAACACATCGCTGCGGCTGCTGGAAGCAGTAAGCGAGCCAGCACCAGAGAGGTCGGCATCCTTGAAATTGCCGTCGGCACTCTGGCCGTAGGTGTATTCGTCGGTTCCTGTCTCACAGATGTTGAGATAATAGCCATTGCCATAGATGCTGCGCAGGTGGGCATAAAGGGACGTCAATCCGCCATCAATACCCTTTTCTGTCTTGAAGAAACCTGGGTCGTAGATGCTACGGGGCTGCTCGTCGAGGTCTTCTGTGCAACTGGTGAGGTTAGCAAGTGCAAAACAACAAAGCACGATAGCTATGAGTATTTTATTAATAATTTTCATGGGAACTAAATTTATTGTTATATGGGATTTGCGACAACGAAATGGTCGCTTGCAAAGAATCAGAATGTTACATTAACGCCAAATAGGAAGTTTCGTGTGGAGGGGGTGTTATATCCGATGACGGGTATCTTGTGCGCTCCTTTGTAACCGTCCATCGTCACGGCCATTGTTCCGCCATTGTCGCTCAGTGAGTTGGTCTCGGGGTCAAGTCCACTCTCGTTGTTATAAGGTGAGAAGAACACGAATGGGTTTTGAACCGTGACATACGCACGCAGGCGATTGACACCAAGGTCTCTGAACAACTTGAGATTCTCAAAATTGTAGCCTAAAGTGATGGTACGGATTTTCAGATAGCTGCCGCTGAAATAGCCCAGTGTGGAGCCATAGAGCGGATTGTCGTTGCTGCTCATGCCACCAGGTTTGGGATATTTAGCTCCAGTGTTTTCTTCTGTCCAGTAATCCACATCGAGTTGTCCGCGACGGCCATTCAGCATGTTAAGGTATCCATTCGAGGAGTGTATCGCCGAGATGAGTTTTCCACCCACCTGGAATGCTCCGATAATATTGAGGTCGAAGTTTTTCCAACTCAGTGATGTGTTGAAACCACCCATGAGACTGGGCTCCATATCGATTACCTGTCGGTCGTCGGTATTGATTTGTCGTACTGGCTTCCCGTTTTCATCGTACTCACCGGTGTATTCCACCTTTATCATACCGATATTTCCGCCTGGCTCAAGGATTTCCAACAAATCTTCTTCACCTGCTTGCCAGAGTCCTATCTTCTTATAATCGTAGATGACATCGATGGGATGCCCGACAAACCAGCGGTTGGCAACGTCTTGTTCTGCTCCAGAGGCCAGTTCCACAAGTTTGTTGCGGTTGGCATATAGGTTGAGTCCTGCCTCCCAAGTCCATCCTTTGTAATTGTCGAGGATGACGCCATTGACAGAGAACTCAAATCCCCGGTTGCGCGTTTTTCCCACATTGGCCATGTAACTTCCCACGCCCGAGGTGGGTGGAAGATTGACACTGAGCAACAAATCATGGGTGTTTTGTATATAATACTCTATCGTACCATAGAGGCGGCCATTGAACAATGAGTAGTCGAGTCCGAAATTCCATGTGGAGGAATACTCCCATCCTAATTCAGGGTTGGGCAGGGTGGAAACGTAGTAACCCGTAGCCATATTAGAGCCGTAGTTGTAGTATTTCGTACTCAGGGCGCCCAAGGTGCTATATGGTGAGATACTCTGATTGGATGTTTCGCCATATCCCAGACGGAGTTTCAAATTGTCTATCCACGAGAGCGACTGCATGAAATTCTCATTGGCTATGTTCCATCCTATAGACACTGCAGGATAGGTGTGCCATCTGTGCCCCTTGGCCAAACGTGAGGAGGCATCGCTGCGGAATGCCGCTGAAATCATGTATTTATTGTCGTATGTGTAGATGATACGCCCCATCCACGACACCAACATACTGTGCCAATAGTCTTGACTTCCTGGATTGACGGCAAGGTCTTGCTGGGCTGCACCCATCTGGAAATACTGGAAATACTCGGCTGGGATGTCACGCCCCGACATGTAGTTTTGCTCATACATAGTTTTCTCGGCTGAATATAGGCCAGTGAAATTGAATTGGTGCTTCTCATTGAAAGTGCGGTCATAGGAGAGGATGTTCTCGATGGCCCAGTTTTTGGTAATTGTCTGAAGGACAGAGGCCGAGTTGGGCTGGTTGGCATTCGATGAACCGATGCCGGTGCCGGTGAAGGTACCGGTCTTGGCGGTGCGATAGTTCAGACCTATATTGATGCGATAGCTCAGTCCTTCCACCCATGGGCATTTCACTTCGGCAAAGATGGTATTATAGGAGCCTACACCTTTGTTCTCATTGATGTACGACTCATCCAGGTCTTCCAGACGGTCTTTAGTCCACACATACTGTCCTCCGTCGAGTGGCATATCCACCGTACGTTTGAGTTGGCCATCGGCATCGTAGGGGTCGATCATCGGTGTTTTCGACAGCACGCCATACATTCCCACGTTCATGCCCGAAGTCTCACGATAGCTGGTATTGGTGGAGAGTCCCAATCGCAGATATTTGCCCAACGACTGGTCGAAATTGCCACGGAGGTTGTAGCGCGTGTAACCCTGTGTAGGCACAACTGCCTCGTCGTGGTAATAACTGGCTCCGAAACTGTAGCTACCGCCCGTTGTTCCACCGACCACACTTACGTCGTGGCTCTGCGTGAAACCTGTCTTGAGGAATAAATCCTGCCAGTTGGTGTCCACATTCTCATCTTCATCGAGTGAGTTGGTGTATAATCCGGCATATTCACGCATTTTCATATACTTTTCGGTATTCATCATCGGATATTGATGAAACACCTTCTTTATCCCGGCATAGGCGTTATAACTCACCCTTGTAGGCGAACCTTGCATCCCTTTTGTGGTGGTGATGATTATCACGCCATTGGCACCACGAGAACCATAGATGGCTGTTGCGGAGGCATCCTTTAAGATGTCCATCGACTTGATGTCGGTGGGATTGATGTCGCTGAGATTACCCATGAAGGGTATGCCGTCGAGCACTATCAGGGGGTCGTTGCTGGCATTCAGGGAGCGCTGCCCGCGAATGCGTATCTGCATCTCGGCACCGGGCTGCGATGATGTCTGTGTCATCTGCACACCAGCAATACGCCCTTGCAGTGCCTGAGCGGCATTGGTGGAAGCGACTTGGTTGAGCTTTTCGCCACCAATGTTAGCCACAGATCCTGTGACATTTTCCCGACGCTGGGAACCATAACCGATGACCACCACTTCGTTCATACGATGGCTGTCTTCTTTTAGTACAATGTTGAGACGGCTGGCTGCTCGCACCTCCTGAGTGATGTAACCCACATACGACACCTCAAGTGTGGCACCACGAGTGACAGTAAGCGAAAAATTACCGTCGATATCGGTGACTGTCCCATTGCCACTGCCACCCTTCTCTTTCACCGTGGCACCAATCAGCGGTCCTGAGGCATCGCTGACGTTACCCTCCACCTTCATCGTCGGGTCCACCTGGTCGATGTCGGCAGAAGTGGCAAAAGCACTAAAGGGGTACGACAATGCCATGAAAAGACATAGTCCCACACAAATGATTTTAGTTTTCAATTCTACATTCATCATTGCTTATGAATTTAATTAGGTAAATAGGATTTCAAAAACAAATTTCAAATACGTGCGCTAATTGTTTCATTTGCAAAAGTATTGACCGCCATCAACTATCTCATTTCCCTACGTCTCAAATCTGTTTTTGATTTGCTCATAAATGATATATTTGACTTTTTCCCCATTATGATGAGACATTTTTTATGAGACAACACATATGTTTGTGCAACTACTTGCCAACTCGTTTACTCGTCAACTAAAAAACTCAATTCACACTTTAGACATTAGTCGCTCAGGCGGCAAGAGTATTCCCTTACCTCTTACCACTTATCTCTTACCCCTTACCACTTACCTCTTACCACTTACCCCTTAACACTTACCCCTAATCTCTTACCACTTGCCACTAACCTTTTACCACTTACCACTTACCTCTTACCACTTACCACTAACCTCTTACCACTTGCCACTAACCTCTTACCACTTGTCTTGTTCCATCTCTGAAAAAATGTTTAAAAAATGCTTTCTGTCATTATAAAATTGTTAAGGCACGGAATTTGATTGTTAAAAGAGGACAAATATTTGAGGAAAATTGAAGATTAACATTTTTTGCACCTATTTTTGCATACGGAAATGTGAGGAGGCATTGTTTTTATACGATTGAGACAATAAACAAATATAAAGAATTATTAAGTTATGAAAAAAATCAGTAGTAACATTCTGAAAATGGCAGTCGTGGCCATTGCCCTCACTGCCACACCAGCCGTCTATGGTATGGACGACACCTTTGCAGTTCCAGTTGGTGGACCGGTTGACTTAACCTACGCAGCCGAGAAAGCGCTACCAGCTGTCGTACATATTAAATATGTACAAAACTCAAAAATCACTACCGTAGAGGTGGAAGACCCCTTCAGCGACTTCTTCAGCGACCCCTTTGGCTTCTTTGGCAACCCTGGTGGCGGTGAAAAACGCAAACAGAAAGTACAAACGCCAAAACGTGAAGCCAGTGGCTCAGGTGTCATCATCTCTGCCGACGGATATATTGTCACCAACAACCACGTAGTGGAAGGTGCCGACGAACTTACCGTGACACTCAACGACAACAGAGAATTCAATGCACGCATCATAGGCACTGACAAAACCACCGACCTGGCACTCATCAAAATCGATGGTAAAGACCTGCCTACACTGCCCATCGGCGACTCCGAGAAACTGAAGGTGGGTGAATGGGTGATTGCCGTGGGCAACCCCTTCAACCTTAACAACACTGTGACAGCAGGTATCGTCAGCGCTAAAGCTCGCTCTCTCTATGCCAACGGCGTAGAGTCGTTTATACAAACCGACGCTGCTATCAACGCAGGCAACTCTGGAGGAGCTCTTGTCAACACACAGGGTGAACTCGTGGGTATCAACGCCATGCTCTACTCACAGACTGGCAGCTACAGCGGCTATGGATTCGCTATCCCCACCACCATTATGAACAAAGTGGTTGACGACCTGAAGAAATACGGCACCGTGCAGCGCGCTGTCCTCTCTATTATGGGTATGGACTTACACAACTACATCGACCAGCAGAAAGCAAAAGGCAATGAAGTGGACCTCGGAAGCCTTGACGGTATCTATGTAAGCAAAGTGGAAGACGGTGGAGCTGCCGCTGAAGCTGGTATCGTGGAGGGTGACGTCATTGTGGGCATCGACGGTAAGAAAATCACCAAAATGGCCGAGTTGAACGAATTCCTCGCCAGCAAGCGCCCAGGCGACAAGGTTCGCATCTCATTCCTACACGAGAAATCAAAGAAGGAAAAGACCGTCACACTGAAAAATACCCAGGGAAGCACCGAACTGGTGAAATCTGCCGACCTCGACGTCCTCGGAGCCAACTTCAAGGAAATCAGCGACGCCCAGAAGAAAGACCTGGAAATCAGCTACGGCCTTGAAATCATCAAAATCAACGACGGCGTGATGAAGAAAGCCGGACTCACCAAGGGATTCATCATTCAAAAGGTGAACGAAGAGCCTGTCAAGACGCTCGACGACCTCCAAAACATCGTCAAAGAGGCATCTACAAGCAAAGAGCCTGTGCTCTACATCCAAGGCATCTACCCCACCGGCAAGAAGAAATACTTCGCCGTCGATTTGAACGAGAAGTAAATCTTGGGAGTTTGAACAATACCTAAGTAGACTGAGATTGATTGGGATAGAATGGATTGAGATGGATTGAGATAAATTGGGAAGAATCGAGAAGTGTGGAGTTGCTGGGCCAAAGAAGTAGTGGTAATCTCTTACCTCTTACCTCTCACCTCTAAAAGAAAGTTGACAAGTTATTTGATACTTCTAACTCCTAACTACTAACTTCTAACTAAAATACATCTCTAAAATCCTCTCACCCCTGAGAAACTCCTAACCACTTAAATGTTTACAAAAACAGACAAATCTGCAATTATTTGTGGATTTGTTTGTTTTTTATTCAGAAATGTAGTATTTTTGCATCCACTTAATATCTTTACTGCATGAGACAACTGAAAATCACCAAGTCAATTACCAATCGAGAGAGTGCTTCTCTCGACAAGTATTTGCAGGAAATAGGCCATGAGGAATTGATTTCTGTGGAAGAGGAAGTGGAACTTGCACAACGCATCCGAAAAGGAGACCGCAAGGCACTGGAGAAACTCACAAAGGCCAATTTGAGATTTGTCGTCTCTGTTGCCAAGCAGTACCAAAACCAAGGACTGAGCCTGCCCGACCTCATCAACGAGGGCAACCTTGGACTTATCAAGGCCGCAGAGAAATTCGACGAGACACGTGGTTTCAAGTTCATCTCCTATGCAGTATGGTGGATACGTCAAAGCATCCTACAAGCCATCGCCGAGCAAAGCCGCATCGTCAGACTCCCACTCAATCAAGTGGGGTCGGTGAACAAAATCAACCGTATGCTCAACAAATTTGAGCAAGAAAACGAGCGCAGACCAAGCCTCGACGAAATAGCCGCCACAGTTGACCTGCCCGAGGACAAGATTGAAGATGCACTAAAGGTGAACACAAGGCATATCTCTGTTGATGCTCCTTTCATCGACGGCGAAGAAAACAGCCTGCTCGACATCCTGCCCAACGCCGACTCCCCCATGGCCGACAACCAACTGGTGATTGAATCGTTGCGCAACGAAATCAATCGCGCACTACTCACACTCAACGACCGCGAGCGAAAA
Source organism: uncultured Prevotellaceae bacterium (assembly GCA_900315075.1). GTDB lineage: Bacteria > Bacteroidota > Bacteroidia > Bacteroidales > Bacteroidaceae > Prevotella. The sequence continues at coordinate 26,409 of OMXV01000037.1, forward strand.
ATCATTGAGGCGTTCTTTGGCATCAACCAACCCGAAATGACACTCGAGGAAATAGGCGACAAGTTCGGACTCACTCGAGAGCGTGTCCGGCAAATCAAAGAAAAAGGCATACGACGGCTGCGACACAACACTAAAAATAAATTACTGAAATCCTATTTGGGTCAGTAGCTAATGGAAATGAGAATATACAAAACTTTTTTAACTTTATTACTGATGCTGGTTTGCATAGCGACAGCATCAGCAAAACCACGGTGTCAACCCATCTATATCTTTGGGGTGTCAGCATCGTTCAACGACTCCATCGTCTATATCACCGACATCCAACTGCTCGACAGTGCCTGGGTAGATGACAAGACGGGATTCCTGCTTATGCGCAATGAATATTCCAGCCAAATGCGCAGCCACTTCACAGGAAAGGGACAACTCAATCGCACATGCATCGTCTGCTTTGCCGACAACGAAAAAGACATCCTCAAGAAATACGAAAAGATGAAGAAACGCTATATGGGCGACAAGAAAAAACGGCGCAACTTCGACTATCGTGAATTGGACGAAGAGGAATTCAAGTTTGAATGCGTGACACCCACTACCTTCAACGACGAAGCAGTGGTGATGGACAAGAAAGCTCAAAAGAAAGCCGACAAAGCACGCAAGAAAATGGAGAAAAGCAAATTAAAGTCCGACAAATCCACTCCCAGCGAGGCAGCGACACCACCATTGCCACCAAGGAGATAAAAAACTTCTCAAAAAACATATTATAAAAAGCATATACCACAAAAATGAACCCAGAGTCAAGAATCTTCTGCGTGGCAGAGCATTATTACAGAGTAACATTCACCGACACTACATACAATAACTTAGGGCTGCTACGTTCAAGCATGCCATTCATTGTGGACGAAGCACCAGAGCCATTACTCATGGACCTCACTGTCGATGATATGCTTGAGCCAAGACCAAAAGAAGAGCGCAAACGCATACGTGTCTTTGAAGGAGGCAACGGGAACACCGTAGTCGATCAACTACCCGATGGAGGATACCAACTCATCTACAAAGACCTCGAAGGAAATGAATGCGCACTGATGATTGCCGACAGAAAGTTCAACCATGTAAAAGTGGCGCTGAAAGGCAACTTCGATATGCGATGCTTCGGACTCACCAACTGTATCATGCTTTCATTCGCCATTGCAGGAAGTTTCAAACAGACCATCATGATACACGCTTCGCTGGTCAGACAAAATGGTTATGGATATGCTTTCTGCGCAGCAAGCGGAACCGGTAAGTCAACGCAGGTGAGCATGTGGCTCAGACACCTGCCAGGATGCGACCTCATGAACGACGACAACCCATGCGTGCGCATTATCGACGGACAACCCTATATCTTCGGCACGCCATGGAGCGGAAAGACTCCATGCTACCGCAATACAAAAGCAAAACTCGGCGCTATGACACGTATCAACCGAGCTGATACCAACTTTGTGGAGAAACTTACGCCCATCGAGGCATTCACATCCACATTGCCATCTTGCTCAAACCTCAAATGGGACATCGATGTCAACCGAAATATCTGCAATGTGGTAACTAAAATCGTTGAAACTACAGGCGTCTATATACTTCACTGCCTGCCCAACCGTGAGGCTGCCGAAGTGTGCAACGCCGCTATTGCAGTAAAATAGACTGCAAATCCTGATGACACACCATTAATGAGGTAACAGGTTACTACACTCACAGGTTTTAGGTGCTAATTTCACCTTATAACCTTATAACCTAAAAACCTCATATCCTCAGAATAATGTGATGATTGGAATTTTTCAAAAAATAAAGAAATTCTTCCGGAGACTCTTCGGCAAAGGAAATAAGCAGAAAAAAACACAAAGAGAGCACAAGGAATTCAAAAATGAGGAATTCCTGCCTATTGTCGTCGAACTGCTCAAACATAAGAAGACGGTCACCATCCCACTCAAGGGCATTAGCATGAGACCTTTCTTAGAGAACAACCGCGATGCGGCTTTGCTCACACTCCCCGGAGAGGTAAAAGTATGGGACCCTGTGCTGGCAGAAATTGAGCCGGGGCACTTCGTACTACACCGCATACGGAAAATCGACGGAGAAGACGTCACTTTGATGGGCGATGGCAATCTTCGCTGCGAATATTGCAAACTCTCCGACATCCGAGCTGCTGTAGTGGGATTCTATCGCAAAGGGAGGAAAAAACTCGACCGCACAGATGGGTGGAAATGGCGTACCTATTCATGGTTATGGATGCGCTTGCTTCCCCTGCGTCGCTATCTCCTCTCTGCCCACTCCAGAATTTGGTTAAAAATATTCAAACCTAAAAAACGTATATGAAAGCAAAATCAGGATTCAACCTGCGCGAAGTTTGCGGTGAGCAGATTATCGTAGCAGAAGGTATCGAGAACATCGATTTTACCAACATTATCAGTATGAACGAATCGTCGGCATTCCTCTGGAACAATGTTCAGGGCAAGGAATTCACCTACGACGACTTGGCAAAACTTCTCACCGATAACTACCAGATCGACGAGAATACTCCCCTCCCCTATGAGCAGGCACTCAAAGATGCTAAGGAAGTATGCCAAAAGTGGATTGAGGCAGGAATCGTAGAAGAATAATTTACCACTCTTTTTATATTGCATCCGAGAGACATAGTTCTATGTCTCTCGGATGCATATTGTTTTTTTATAGGAAGTTTCGTAAGTCCTCAACTTCTAGGTTATGAGGTTATGAGGTTATAAGGTGATATATGTCGTTAGCCATACATATATCACCTTAAAACCTGCAAGCGAAGCGACCTATAAACCATAAAACCAGACGAAACTGGAGCTTGCGAAAGTTGAGTAAATAAATTCGTGTTCCTTCGAGGAATTCGTGGTTTAATAAATTCGTGGTCCTTCGAGGAATTTCGTGGTTTAATAAATTCGTGGTCCTTCGAGGAATTTCGTGGTTTAATAAATTCGTGGTCCTTCGAGGAATTCGTGGTTTAATAAATTCGTGTTCCTTCGAGGAATTTCGTGGTTTAATAAATTCGTGGTCCTTCGAGGAATTTCGTGGTCCTACACGGGATTGTTCTCGTGGAAGATGGCCATACGCTCGTCGAGCAAGTCGTACTGGTTGTCGTTGATAAACGACGTGCAGACACGCAAGCCTTCCTGACGGCTTCCTGTGGTAATGAGGCAGATGGCGCTCACACCATAGTACATCAGTTCGTGAGCCAACTTTCCACTCGACATTCCCGGATAGCCAATGGTAAAATAGAAGCCATCAGCGATGGGGTTGCCCAGGTCGTGGTCATAGACGATGTAGAAGCCGTGACGCTGGAAGATCTCTTTCAATCGCCTTGCCCGCTCGCCATAGACAGCAATCTCTGAACGGAAGTCATAGGTACCGTCGGCAGCCGCCTTCATGATAGCAGCCAGGGCGAATTGTGCACTGTGGCTTGTACCCGAAGACAATGCGTATAACATTCGTGTAGAGAACACCATGCCAAATGGCAGACCCTCATAGCGCGCTGCCAGGTCGTCGAAATGGCGGTTGAAGAGTTTGTCGCCAATGCACACCACGGCAATACGCTCTCCGGCATAACTGAACGCCTTCGACCCGCTGATGAGCAACATATAGTTATCGGTATAGCGCGCCACTGTTGGCTGATAAGGCGGCTGGAACGGACGGCTGAGGTCGCTGCGGAAATCCATGGCAAAATAGGCCAGGTCTTCCATCACTACAGCATCGTATTTTGTTGCCAGTTCGCCAATCTGCCGCAGTTCATCCTCGCAGAGGCACACCCACGACGGGTTGTTGGGATTGCTATAGACAATGGCACAGATATTTCCTTTGGAGAGATAACTCTCAAGTTTCGGACCTAACTTTTCGCCACGGAAGTCATAAAGGTCGAATGTCTCATATTTGAGTCCCAAGACCTGCAACTGCATCTTCTGCACGGGGAAGCCCGGGTCGATAAACAGCACAGTGTCTTTCCCCTTCACACGCTGCGAACAAACGAGGAAGGAAGCAAAGGTGCCCTGCATCGAACCGACAGTGGGCACACACCCTGTGGGATTGATATCTATGCCGATGAACGCCTTGACAAAACGACTTGCCTGCAACTTCAGTTCGGGGTTGCCCTGAATGTCGGGATAGCTGTTGGCGATGCCATCCTGCAGTGCCTTGATCTGTGCTTCCACACCGATGCGCGAGGCTGGCAGACCGGGGATGCCCATCTCCATCTTGATGAACTCCACGCCCGCCTCTTTCTCAGCGAAGGCGGCAATCGATTTCACTTCGCGTATGGTAGCTTTGGCGAAATCCTGGATGCCAAAGTCGCGGATGGCATCGTCAATGAGTGATTTGGATATCGGTGTCTGTCTCATCGCTGGGCTTCCTTTCCTATGGCCAGTGCCTTGAAGTTTGCCTCCACCACTTGCTCGCCCTTACGCCCGAAGACGCGGGCGATGGCAGCCTGCAGTTTCTCGTAATCCATACCCAGTGCTTTCTGTGCCGCTCCGAGCAGAATGACATTGGCTGAGCGTGGTACACCATTTTCCTTGGCCAATCGCTCAATGTCAATCATAATCACATTCTCCATCTTAGCATATTCCTCCTTAATGACCTCCATGTCGGGGTAGTTGGGGATATTGACAAAAGGTGTTGAAGAAGTGATAATCCAGCCATTCTTATTCAGATAGGGCAAGTAGCGCAAAGCCTCCATAGGCTCCATGGAAATGATGACATCGGCCTGACCCAGAGCGATGAGGTCGCTGCTGATGGGGTCGGATGAGATACGCAGATTGCTCTGCACGTCGCCTCCACGTTGTGACATACCGTGTACCTCGGCCTGTTTGATATATAAATTGTCGTTCATGGCGGCCTCGCCGATAATGGTGGCAATGGAGAGGATACCCTGTCCGCCTACTCCACACAATATAATGTCTGTCTTCATTTTTTTGCCTCCTTTGCTTTTTTCTGCTTCAAATGGCGCTGCAGGGTCTGCATACACTCGCGGCGCGGGATAATCACACTCAGTCCCTGATACTCAATCTCCTCGCGTATGATACGAGTAATCTCAGGCATATTCTTCGGCAGTGGCACCACCACATGCAGGTGAGCGTCATCAACACCAAGTCCACGGCAGATAGCCTCAAACTTATTGGTGCCTGCAGAGTCCTGACCGCCAGTCATGGCGGTGGTGAGGTTGTCGCTGATGATAACCGTGATATTTGCGTTGGCATTCACGGCATCGAGCAGGCCGGTCATACCTGAGTGGGTGAAAGTAGAGTCGCCAATCACTGCCAAAGCTGGCCATTGACCTGCGTCGGCAGCACCCTTGGCCATGGTGATGCTGGCACCCATATCCACACACGAGTGAATGGCCTTATAGGGTGGCAGGAATCCTAATGTGTAGCAGCCGATATCACCAAACACCCTTGCGTTGGGATAATCGAGGAGCACCTCATTCATGGCGGCATATACATCGCGATGGCCACAACCCTGACACAGTGCTGGTGGACGTGGTGCCACCTTTTCCGACTTGTCGTAGGCTTGTTCCGTCGGGATGCCAAGTGCTCGTTTCACCACGTCGGGATTCAGTTCTCCCGTCCGGGGCAATTCGCCGGTGAGTCTTCCTTTGACCACTGCATTGCCTGGCATGATTCCGCGCAACATATCCTCGATGAAAGGCTGGCCCTCCTCGATGACAAGCACAGCATCACAGGCGTCGGTGATTTTCCTCACCAATGCCTTCGGCAGCGGATAGCGACTTACCTTGAGCACGGGATAAGGACATCCATTGGGGAAACACTCCATCAGGTAATTATAGGCAATGCCACTGGCGATGATGCCAAGACTATGGTCTGTACCATCGGTCAACAGGTTGTGTGCGGAGGCGGCAGCATCATCCTCAAGATGTTGTTGCTGCGAGGTCACATAGTCGTTACGACGACGGGCGTTGACAGGCAGCAGCACCCAATTGGCGGCCACCGAGTCGTAGTTGAGGGCATTTTGCTCACGGGGTGTCTCAGCCACCTCTACCACAGCACGTGAGTGGGCCATACGGGTAGTGACACGCATGAGCACGGGAAGATGTTCCTGCTCGGAGTAGTCGAATGCCTCGGCCATCATGTCGTAGGCTTCCTGCTGCGAACTAGGTTCGAAAACGGGAATCATGGCAAATTTGCCATAGAAACGGCTGTCCTGCTCATCCTGCGAAGAGTGCATCGAGGGATCATCGGCAGCAAGCACCACAATACCTCCGTTGGTGCCTGTGATGGCGGAGTTGATAAACGGGTCGGCGCATACGTTCAGGCCAACATGTTTCATACATACTAAGGCGCGCTTTCCCATGTACGACATACCGAGTGCTGCCTCCATGGCGGTTTTCTCGTTCACGCACCACTTGCGATGTACGTTTCGCTCTACGGCGAGGGGTGAATTCTGAATGTACTCGGTGATTTCGGTCGATGGTGTGCCAGGGTAGGCATACACACCGCTGAGACCAGCGTCGAGTGCACCCTGAGCAATCGCCTCATCACCTAATAAGAGTTTTTTCATCATATAGTATTTATTGAGTGAATTATATTTTCGGAGTATTCGGAATAATCAGAGTATTCAGAGTAATCGGAGCATTCAGAGTATTCGGAGTATTCAGAGTATTCAGAGTAATCGGAGTATTCAGAGTATTCCGAGTAATCAGAATATTCGGAGTATTCCGATTATTCCGATTATTCAGCTTCATTTCACCTCTGCCGCCAGTGGGCTATGCAGAGCATCGAGGAAGTTGTTGATGCGGAGCACCCATTCGTCCATCGTGCGCACATCACCCTTGCTCCATGCAGAGCCGAAGTAGTAGGTATAGCGCTCACCATTCTGGTAACCCCGGCGGATGCCCACAGCATGGCCAGCGATGCCATTGGCGGGTTTGTCGTTCATCAGGGCCTTCGTCTCATTGACGCCATTGGGGAAGAGAGCGGCCACATAGATTTGGAAGTTCTGTGCTGCAGGGTTGTCAGTGGGGTCAGCATATGCCACATAGTCTCTGCCACAGGCGATGCTTTGTGTATCCTCTTCGTGGATGACCACGCCGGTAGCGAAGTCGCAGGGGCGTGAAAGTCCCTCATACCACACGGTCATCTTGTTGAAGTTCGACCCCTTGTCGAGACTGAGTATGCGATGCTCCACGACGTTGCGGTCGCCCTGCACCATCGAGGGGTTGTAGGTAAGTTCGACGGTGAATCGCAGCGGACCATTGTCGAGGATTTTATAATCCTTATAGCTGTATGGCATAACCAAACGGCCATTTTCCATCAGTGCAGGTGCGCCACAGCCTAATGATGGTCCAACCTTGTAGCAGTCGAGTCCATAGCCATGGTCAAAGTGGTAGGTTGTCTCTATCTCCACCTGCCTTGCCTCAGCATCTTTGCCTGCTTTCTTCAGGTCGGTGATGCGCTGGTGGTTGGAGAGTTCCACTTCATAGCGTTTCTCCACCTCCAGGTCGGGGGTATTTTTCACCCATACGTCGATGCCGTAGGCTTTCTCACCCGACCGCTGCAATGCCGGTCCATAGAGGCGGTAAGCGGTGCGGTCGTTCTCCCAGGCGATGTCATCCACACGTTCGGGATATTGTCTGCCAGTAACGAATACCTTTGGTTTCTGTGGGGTTCCTAATGAGACGGTATAGATAGCCTCGCCACATGGACGTACCGAAGCATCGATGAGCAGTAGTCCGTCATAGGTGATTTGATAGTCCACCTCCTGCCCCATAGCATTCTTTACCACAAAGGTCTTATTTTTATCAATGCCAAGGCTGTTATAGACATCCTGTACTTTCACTTCAACGATTTCCTGTCGCTGTGTACGCTCTGAATTGGTCACCACAATGGTGACGTCTTTGGCTTTAACCATATTTGGCATCAAGAGAGCAGCGATGCCAAGGGATAAAAATAGGTGTTTCATATTTTAAGTTTTTGAGTTTTATTCAGGGGTTAGGGGTGAGAGAGGTAAGAGGTACCCTTCAATCTTCATCTTCTCAAAAAAGAACTCTGAGATATTCCTGAGCAAGTGGTAACGGGTGTTGCCGCCATAGATGCTATGGTTGCGGTTGGTGTATATCAGCTCTTTGAAGTCTTTGTCGGCTTGCACAAGAGCCTCGGAATACTCGAAAGTGTTCTGTGGATGCACATTATCATCGGCCAAGCCATGACAGATGAGCAAGGCACCATGCAGATTGGGAGCCCACACAATGGGGTTGACGGCATAACCGTCGGGATTCTCCTCGGGTGTACGCATGAAGCGTTCCGTGTAGATGGAGTCGTAGAATTTCCAGTTGGTGGGTGGTGCCACTGCCACACCGGCCTTGAACACTCCCCTACCCTCGCTCATGCTCATCAGCGTACAGAAGCCACCATAACTCCATCCCCAGATACCGATGTTATCGCCATCCACATACGGGAGTGATGCCAGATAGATGGCTGTCTCTACCTGGTCGTGGGCTTCAAGGTCGCCTATATGCAGATAGGTGCATTTCTCAAACTCTGAACCTCTGCCACCCGTTCCACGGCCATCCACACACACCACGATATAACCATGCTGGGCGAGGTAAAGGTCGAAGATGGCACCCTGCCCCATCGAACCGATGCTCCAGGAGTTGACCACCTGCTGACTGCCTGGTCCACTGTACTGATACATAACGACGGGATATTTCTTTTCTGGTGAGAAACCATAGGGCTTTACCATAAAACCGTTAAGTGTGACACCCTCAGAGGTAGTGAAAGTAAAGAATTCCTTTGAGGGGAGATTGATACGTGATAGGGCTGTGTTGAGGTCCTTGTTGTCCACCACCTGTCGGATGGTTTTGCCTTTTTTATCGCACACAAAGCACTCATAGGGATGCTCCATATCGCTCCAGGTGCTGACAAAATACTGATAGTCGGAGGAGAAGATGGCTTTGTTCCAACCTTTCCGAGGGGTGAGACAAGTGGTTTTCTTGCCATTCTGTGCGGTCATATACACTTCTCGCTCCAATGGCGAACGCCCTGCTGCCACATAATAGATGTTTTGTGTGGCCTCGTCGTAGCCGTAGATTTCATCCACACCATACTGGGCATCACTCACTCGCTGTAGCAATTTACCATTGTGGTCGTATTTGTAAATCTGCATGAACCCGTCGCGGTCGCTGAGCATAAAGATATACTTCTTTGTAAACTGGAAAGCGTTGAGGGCTTCCTCCTTGACGTATTTGTCGTTTTTTTCCTCCAGCAACTGACGGCATTGTAATGACTTTGTATCAGCGTCATACACACGCAGGTCATCTTGATGACGATTAAAAGTATAGAGGAGAATGTCACCCTGTTCCATACCGGTGAGAATGCGGGGGATATAGCCGTCAGCATCCAAAGGCAGGGCAAGCTGTCGGGTCTGATGACCATCGATGTCGCGGCACCAGGCGGTCACCACCGCATTGTCCTGACCAGCCTTGGGGTATTTGTAGGAATACTCCCCAGGGTAGTCATCGTACTCGTGCTTGGAGGGGCGCAAACCTTTGAACAGTTGGAGGGAGTAAGTCTTCACAGCCGACTCATCGTATCTTATCCATGCCAAGTGACTACCATCGTTGGTGAAGACCATGGCGTGACTGAAACCGAACTCTTCCTCGTTCACCCAGTCGGGAATACCGTTGATGACCTTGCCAAACTCTCCGTCAGTGGTGATTTGCTCTTCCTGCCCACTCTCCACATCCACGACAAAGATGTTGTTGCTGCGTACAAAGGCCACACGACGACCGTCAGGCGACCATACAGGGGCTTGCTGGCGGCCATTCTTAGAGAGTTGTTTCAACTCTTGGCTAATAGTATTATACAAGTAGTAAACGGCGGTGAATGAGTGGCGATAGATACGTTCAGATGCTGTAGCAAGGAGAATCCACTGACCATCCTTGCTCATCTCATAGTCATCGAAAGCCTTGATTTTCTCACCTTTAGTGTTACCAGCATCAAAGAGCACGCCTGTCTCCTTTCCTGTCTGGAATGAGTATTTCACTAATTTTTCACCGCTCCTGTCGATTTGCACGAAGGCATCTCCTGCCAGAGGATTCATCGACTTGAGATTGTCGGCATAATACGTACCTGATGTAATGGCTTTCAGGTCGATTTCGCCCTCTGCCGCCGCAATTTGTGCCATGGCCACCATGACCAGACCCATCAAGAATATCTTTTTCAGCATACTATTAGATAATAAAACAAGGCAAAGTTACAAACATTTTTGCAGATATGCAAAAGAAACATGGAATAATTGGATGTTAAGGGTTTAAAGCCTCACCCCCATCCCCTCTCCAAAGGGCGAGGGGAGTGATATGTTAGTTTTTGAGTTTCCATACTAACTTCATTTTGAAAAACAAAAACTCTACGGAGGTAAGGAGTATGAGGAGGAGACCTACGGTCTTAGAGAAACATCCTCCCTATACTCCTTTACTCCGTAGAGGCAATTCATGTTCAAAAACTAAAATTCTACGGAGGTGAGGAGTATGAGGAGGAGACCTACGGTCTTAGAGAATACGTCCTCCCTATACTCCTTTACTCCGTAGAACAATTCTCAAATTATCAAATTCGTGACTAAAATATTTCATGAAAATTCACGGGCAATCCCTGGTAATTCATGTTCAAAAACAAAAAATCTACGGAGGTGAGGAGTATGAGGAGGAGACCTACGGTCTTAGAGAAACTATCCTCCATATACTCCTTTACTCCGTAGAGCAATTCTCAAATTCGTGACCTAAATATTTATCCAATCCCGATGCGAAAGCATCGTCTTTAATTCCTGAAAATTCACGGTCAATCCCTGGCACTTCATGTTCAAAAACAAAAATTCTACGGAGGTGAGGAGTATGAGGAGGAGACCTACGGTCTTAGAGAATACGTCCTCCCTATACTCCTTTACTCCGTAGAACAATTCTCAAATTCTCAAATTCGTGACTAAAATATTTCATGATAATTCACGGGCAATTCAAGGCAAATTCATGTTCAAAAACTAAAATTCTACGGAGGTAAGGAGTATGAGGAGGAGTGCTTTACGGACATACACGGGGTATGTCCCTACTTTTTATTATCAATTCATGGCAATTCAGGATAGACTACTTTTGCTCCTTGACTCCGTAGAAAAATATCACGAATTTGAGAATTTGAGAATTATACTGACTAGGGATTTATCTGATTGGAGAGCACATCTTTCAGCATTCCCTACGCTTAGGTTTGTTGATGAGTTCCTGAATAAACCATAAACATCCGTTAACAATTTTAGCACAGAAAAGAGAAAAAAACGCCCTTTCTTTAAAAAAAATTATAAAATATTTTGGAATTTAACCAAAAATTTGTAATTTTGCAAAAGTATTATTGCTATTGACGAGTTGACACCCTCAAACACAAAACTTTGAAACTCATAATTCAAAACACAGAAACTCATCAACTCGTCAACTCTGATGAAATTATCTGTCGGCATATAGAAGTATAACAAACAAGAACGCAGAATTAAAGGATCAGTGAGACATTATCATTTCATATTTGTCTTCTTGTCGGTCATCATGATGACGGCCTGTGATTTCAGGCTGAAATCATTCGACGACGATGCCGACGGAGCGTCCGAGGTGAAGATACAGCGGTACGACCGTATCGAGAGTCTGTATCTCACCACGGGCGATTTCTCCGCGCTTCAGCAGATGAATACCGACTATCCTATTGAAACGCGCACACTGGTAGAGAAAGTGCTCCGCATAGGTCATGTGGACGACCCGGAAATCAACGCCACATTGCTCACTTTCTTCCAAGACAGTATCTTGCAGGTGATGATTTCAGATGCAGAGGTGGCATACGCCAATGTGGATGACCTTAATGCCAAGCTGACAGATGCATTCACTAAAATTCGCGGTTGGGTACCGGAATTGAAAATCCCGATGATATATACGCAAATCAGTGCTCTCGACCAAAGTATCGTCGTGGGCGACGAGTCCATCGGCATCTGTATTGACAAATACCTCGGCGCGGACTATCCCTTGTATCAGAAATATTACGATGCCCAACAACGAAGTACGATGACGCGTGATAATATTGTGCCCGACTTGCTGTCGTTCTACCTACTCAGCCAATACCGTTTGCCTGAGGAGCTTTTCCGCGACCAACGCACCCGCGACCTGCACCTGGCCAAGATACAGTGGGTGGTCAACAAGGTAATGGGTACAAATTTCTTTAAGTCGCAGTATATCAACATCATCGACCGTTACTACACTAACAATGTCGGCATCCCCATGGCTACTATCCTCTCCGACATTGAATACGCAAAGTTTTAGTCTTATTCTACGGACTTCAGGGACTTTTAGGACTCTTTGTCCCATACTTTGACACAAAGTGTCATTGCCCCTTAAGTCCCATAAGTCCTAAAAGTCCGTAGACTTAAAAAAACAGAATAATCCGGAGTCTTGCGAATAAACACTACTTTATCGCGAAATTGATCGTCACACTACAGAGGGAGCGGACGGGAACGCCTTTGATGGTGGCAGGCTTCCATTGGGGCGTGTCACGTAGCACACGCACTGCCTCACTTGCCAATCCCGGGGAAACGGGACGCACCGAGGAAACATGAGAGATACTCCCATCGGCTTCCACCACAAACTGCAACACCACTTTTCCTGTGATATTGGAATATTCCTCATAGACAGGGTATTTCGCATGTGCTGCCATATAGCTGTCGATGGTCAAGCTATCATGTTTTAAGTCTGGTTTTTCATCTACCACTTTATATATGTAAGCTGGATCGGTGCCTGGTTCAGGGGCAGAAGCATCCGAGGCATCCCTCTCACCACCAGGAGGAGCCAAACGAGCCTCAGGTTTGCTATTCAGCAACTTTCTGGTATCATCCATGAGCATGTAATTGAGTTCTGCATCACTCAAAGGCAAGGAAACCAAACTGAGATGTCCATCCGTACTTTTCACATCCTTCAATGCTATAATCACACCACCAGGCATGAGAAACGCCTCGCCGGGAATATCTTTTTCCAGGAACTCATCCGTATCACTCATGTGGCTCAATACCATGTCAACCATCGCCTCATGCCCGTAAGAACCTGGGAAGAATCGCTGTCTGAAAATATCCTTTACATCCAGCACCTTATCGTTCATGATATCGTAAGTGAAAAAGCCGTATTTAATCGTATCGTTAGCTGATTTACTATTACGCTCTTTAATAGCGTATTTATAGGAGATATATTTATTTTTCTCCCACAATATAGCATACAAAGAGATGTTGATATGGTTCACAGTGCCAGGGTCGTCGGGCATCTGCGTGATTTCAGTGCCTTTCGAACGCAGGAATTTCTCCAGGCCATCAGCTAAAGAGGTTCCATCATTCTTAAACAATGTAGTGCAGAGATACTGTTGGAGACCTGGGGAGGTGGAATGGTTGAGCACCTCAGGCCATTCCAAGTTAAGAGCTACAGCAGTCAGGCCTTCATTGCCTCGATATAAATGCTGTTCTTGAACAAAAGTAATCATGTCTTCGTAATGAGAATTACCCACAACAGGTTTCTTCTTCGCCTCTATAGTGAGCGAAGGTATCAACATCAAAAATAAAAACATTAAAAATCGGGTCATAGTTGAATTTGTAAGTTTATAAGTTTGTAAGTTTATGAATTCTATTCTGTGGTGAGAAGTGATTTTATTTACTCATGCAAATGCCACACTCCCACCACCTTGCGGCGGATGGCGGTGTAGTTGAGCACTGCCACGATGGCAAGGATGAGCAGACCTACAAGGATGGCAGGAAAGAGCGAACCATACTCAATATTTGGATAGATGTCGCTCAAACGAGCCATGTAATATTTTCGGAGAGCCCTCACTATGATGAGTGCTACGAGGAACACACCCGCATTGAGAAGGATGGCAAGCAAATGGAAAGGTCGTGCCACCTGCCCAGGAGAGTAACCCATCAGCAGCAGCGTGTCAATCTTATAGGTATGTTTCTGCAAGAGCAAGAAGATACTCAACAGCAGCACATAGAATGCCAATGCTGTAATGACGATGCCCACCACGATGACGATGCCCACCAATGTGCGCAGAAACGATGCGGTCTTGGAGGCATCGGCATCATGTCCTTCGGTGTCGTAATTGTTTTCCTCTAAAAACGTCGTGATACGGTCGTCGCCAGGATTGTTCACTTCCACCAATAGTCGCGAGGGCTGAGGTGCCTCCACATCAGGGGCCAACTCACGGTTGGCCTCTTCCATGAAATTCAAGGGTACAAGGATGGTGTTAAGGGTTTTTGAAAAACCTATCACCCGCCCTGTCATATTCCTTGAGCCACCCCTACCCCGCAGGCGCAAGCTCACAGGCACCTGCCGCACCAAATCGGAAGAGATGGCGGGCAGTCCCTTGCTCGTGGCAAAGCCAAAGTTATACAGGTTGAGGTAGGTCTGTGGCAGAATAATAGGCAGCGAGTCAGAGCCGGCATGGTAATGCCAACGGTCGAGATTCACATCGATGTATTTGTCGGGGACTGCCTCAAAAAACATCTCTGTGCTCATCTGCATACCACCTAAACCAATAGTGGCATAGACACTATACTGGGATGCCACAAATTCTCCTACATCGCTGACAAAAGGCTGCTCACGCAACTCCTTCACCTCACGTTCACGAAACGTTGGCGCATTGCCACTGACAGTGCGCAGCGTGCTCACACGTTTCACCACCACCATCTGCCCTGGGCGCATGAAACTGTCGCCACCTGTGAATACAGGTATCACGTCGTGGGCAAATTGAACCGCTGCCAGCACAATGGCCATGCCAACAAGATTGGCGAGCACAAAGCCCGCCAATTGCCAGACACTCATATTCCGGCTGAGAAGCTTATTCAGCAGCCTCTTCCGCATATACCTCTTCAGGAGCTTCTAAGACTGAGTCTGCACTCCAGCTATAGTCATCCTCATCATCGTAATATGTGGCATAATCCTCATCAGCCCATTTCGTGCTTTTTCTTGAAGCCTCTTCCATATCAACGACAAAGGAGTAAATATTCTCAAACATCGCCTCAATCGGAGTCTTATCAGCATCTCTGTTGGTGACGCGCAGCACAAACTTGCCATTATCACCTTCTAAGTAAAACTCTCCGTAGTCAAATAATTTCGAGAGATAATCAAGAACAACTTTCTCCTCATAATTGTACTCATCGAGAACATCCTTTATTGTCTTAAACACAGAGAAATTTAAGAATGCATAAACGCCCTTGCCCTTAATATCGCTCTTCTCAAAGGCTTTCTTCACTTTGCCAAAAGCCTTGGCTTCGGAACCACCAAAAGCAAAATAGCTGCAACCATCATCAAAGCCGAATAACAACTGAACATCGTCGTCTGTATCATATAATTGATACTTATCTGTGCCAGAAACATCCAAGCGCGTTGAATAGCTGTATTGTATGTCATCTGCCAAAAGGTCATGGACTAAAGAAATCAACTTATTGTCGCTGGTGCTGACATAAGCGGAGATAGAAGGATAACCATCTTTTTCAAGGGCTGAAAGATTGTCAAACCCAATTGCAGCATCACCATTGATGGAACCAAGGAGATCGCGCAACATACGCCAATCACCACCCATTTCCTTCTTCACACCTAAGTCGGATAACATATCCAACAATTTCTCACCATTAATGTTGACCATTAAAGCTCCGTTTTCCTTAGAAATGTATTCAGCATATTCTGCCTGAATGTCACCAAAGACTGCCATAAATTGCTCGGTATTCTTCTTCCACTCATCAGAACCAGCAAGGAACTCGCCTGTCAACACTGCCTCACGCTTGTCAACCGACAATTCCATCAGATAGGCGATACCTTTCAACTCGAGGTCATCGGGGAGTTCACGCTCCAACTCAGTACTTCCTCGCAATTCGGCAAGACCTTTACCGCGGAAAAGCATCTGGGCAACACCACTGCGTGAGCACATCTCTTGAAAGTCATTATCTTCAAGCAATTTGTTGCTGCCATCACCTTCGAAAAGCTTCTTGGCATCCTTAATCTGATCCTTTTCATCTGGGTCATCCATTCTGCTATCGAAAAATCTCAGCATAAAACTAGAACTGTTATACACCAACACAGAATGTGAGTCGAACAATAAGCAACGATAATCGTCCACCTCCTTCACCTTGCCGTCTAAGTCGGCCTTCTTTGCTAAATCGTTAAAGAACTCTGTCATGTTATTGTCATCGGCCACAGAGCCTACAACTCTAACCTCAAAATCTCTGTCTCCTGAAAAACCTATGAAAATCGGGTCGGCAAAATTGACACCCATTTTCTCTGGCTCATCCATAAGGTCGGTGACGAACTTGGTCTCATCACCACCCATCTCCTTCAACAGTTTTTTCAATTCCGACTTAGCCTTTCCATCTTCAGCAAAACCAGACTTCTCTAAAAACTGTCTTGTATCTATACGGAAAACCAAGAAAGATTCCTCGTCGAGCAATTTGGCACTATCCGGGGCACCTGAACATGATGAGAACAAAGCAACGATTCCCAGCATGCATAATCCAAAGAAATAATGACTAATTCTCATGATTGTCTATGTATTAGAATTGTCCAACTTTCTAAAACTACATATCCAGCAATTCTTCCAGCTCTTCTTCCTTTGCATCGTCGTCTACCCAAAGGTCATCGTCGTCTGTGAAATATTCATCATCTTCAACTGGAGACAATTCATAATCCTCATAATCAAGGGAAGGTCCAGCCTTGGGAGCCATATTATAGAGAAGCTTCACAAATGGCACCAATGAGTTCTTCTTCTTGTCCTTCAACACGATTCTAAGCACACCTTTGATGGACTTATCATAATAAGCCTCGGCATAATCAAAGTCTTTGAAAACGCCCTCAGCCTGTGGCATTGCATCAAACATCCTGAAATTCAGGAATGCATACAAACCAGAACCCTTGCCCTGGACATCAGACTTCGACAAAGCATTCTTGGCGTTTTCAAACGGGGTGAGGTAACTGGCACCCATCACTGAATCTCTTTTGAAAGTAGCATAAATAGCTTTGTTCTTGTAACCCAAAGTCACATTCAAATCATCATCGGCAGACACATACTGGTTGACACCAGCAGGGCGTAGCTCACCGCCAAGGGCTTCAACAATCTTCTGTAACAATTTGTCGGAGCTCATACTCAAATATAAGCCGCCATTGCCTGTGCCATAAGCACCTAATTCGTTCACACCGAAAGCAAAGTCGCCATCAAACGACTTGATAAGGCTGGCAAATTCGCTTTCAGGCATGTCCATCTGGAAAGCAACCCTCTGAATAGCACCCAATTTGTCGAGAACCTCATACAACTTGCCACCATCGACATTACCCAAAACCACAAAGCCATTCTTAGAGAAATAAGGGGCATATTCCCCTTTAATATCACCAGCCATGGCGGTATAGTTCTCAAAACGCTTCCGGGCAGCGTCATCCTTGAAAAGAGCCTCAAGCGTCTGAACCACCTCACCTTCATTGAAAGCCAAGTCATAGAGCAACGACATGTTCTCCAAGCGGTCTGCAGCCTCTTTTGGAGCATCCATAGCCTCAGCCAAAGAATTGCCATAGAGCATCAGCTGAACATCACCGTCACGGTCACACATTTCAATAAAGTCTTTATCTTCAGCCAAATTGCTGTTGCTCTCAAAAATCTTCTTGGGCGACCCCTCTTCCTGAGAAAGGAGGAAACAATCACCATCAAACGAAAGAGAGCCACCACCCATATCCACATAGGTGAAGCCATCCTTATCACCAACCTCAAAACCAGCGTCTTTCGACACAGCCTCAAGGAAAGACTTGAAATCATCGGCATCATAGACTGTTCCAACAATACGTATATCGCCATGCTTATCCATAGACAAGAATAGCGGGTCGCGAAGGTCAAGACCTAACTGTACTGGATCGTCAAGAATCTCCTTAATCTTCTCACGGGCTTCCTTGCTCAAACCCGACAAACGGTCTTCAATCGCGCTCTTCTCCTTGGACAGCTCACCTTTGTCGGCTAACTGCTTTACATCGATTCTACCTACCAAAACGGGATGCTCATGCAACATGGAAACACTCTTGGGCATTTTCGAACATGAAGCCATGGCTACTACAATAGCAGCCACAAAAAACGAATACAAAATTCCTCTAAATTTCATAGCATATTATTTTAATTAATGAATATTCTGCAAAGATAAACATTATTTATGACCCAACAAAAAAAATCTCACTTATTGTTGTTTTAACACATTTTAGTTGGCGCATTTCAAAAAAAAAACTATTTTTGCAGATTGATACCAACACCTCAGAGCAAAAAAATAAACAAAACAACGATAAAACTATGAAAAAAATCAACGCTTTCTTATTGACACTCGGAGTAACTTTGGCATGCGCTTACAATGCCAATGCACAAACCCTACTTGACGAGGACTTTGAGACAAACACCACACAAAGCATTTCCCAGCCTATCGCTGTAGGAGAAGGATGGAGCACAGTCAACAGCTACACTGGTGACCAACAATCTTACATCTGGCATAATTACTACTACGAGCAGGGCACCATCGGTGGACAGCACGTGGCAGGATGCGACGGCCCCACCTACTCCACTGCACCTGGCGGAGGTTTCGGACCACGCGAGGAAGTGCTCCTCACTCCTGAGCTGAACCTTGACAACACATACGAACTGACATTCTCATGGATTGTCAGTCCAATGAACCGCTACGACGACTCACGCTACGACCTGCAAGTGCGTATCGTGGAAGATGGCGACCTTAATGCCGCTGAGACCATCTTCTCCATACAAAACCAAGCCATGCTGCGCGAAAGCGGTGTGATGACATTCCCCATTGACTCATGGGACCCACACACCTCTAAAATCGACCTGAGCGACTGGCAGGGAAAAAAGGTGAAAATCGCCTTCGTCTATAAGATGATGACCACCGTGGCCAATGTCGCGTGGATTGACAACGTATCTGTCAAGCAGTTCACACCAGCCACAGCACCTATCCCCGTGCTCAGCACCGACCGCTATACCTTCGGCGACATCTATGTGGGTGAAAAATTCTACACCGACTTTATTACACTCACCAACCAAGGCGTCAACGGGCTGAAAATCACAGGATTCGACTTCCCGGAGGGAGTAACCACCACACTCGACCCAGCACAGGTCAACCTCGACCGCAACGAGTCTGTTGTATTCCGCATGGGCTATGAGGCCACACTCACCAGTCCGGCAAATGCCAATGCCATCATCCACACCAACGGCGGCGATGTCAGCATCCAGCTGCAAGCAAACAAACAAGTTGTGCCTGAGGGATATACACTCGAAACATTCGAGAAATACTTCCCACCAGCAGGATGGAAAAACGACGGATGGAGCACTGCATTCGGCGACCTCGAAGGCCTCGTCTCTGCATACGCTACCGGCTCACTTACAGACAACTACCTCACCTCGCCACGTCTCGACCTCACCGACGGTGGCAGCGTCACATTCACCTACCGCAACATCTTCGACAGCGAAGAGGGAGGCACACTGCAGATGAACGACATCTATGTGCAGGTAAGTTACGACGGAGGTATGACCTGGACCGACAAGTGGATGTTCGACTACAACCTCGCCACATATACCGAAACCGTGACAGTTGACCTCGGACGCGGCAGCGACAACTCCTATGTGCGCTGGAAAAACTCAGCAATCGGATACGATGACGAGGGCCCGGAGGAATTCTCCAACTTCTACCTCGACCGCATCCTTCTGCCTACTATCTGGGGAGCCGACGGAGTACCTTTCGGCGCTTCTCTCGTGAAACCTACCATCGGAGCCACCAATATCTACCCAAAGAACGTGGAACTGGAATGGGGTCCTGCACAGTTCGCCATGGGATACAAACTCTACGTGGGTACCAATAGCGCATGCGACGACCTCATCGACGGCCTCGACCTGCACGATGCTCTCACCTATACCATCCCACAATGTGAATACGAGACCACCTACCGATGGCGCGTAGTACCCTACAACAGCTATGGCCCGGCCATCAGCCGCGATGTCTCCACATGGACGTTTACAACACAGCCTGACGCATCAACCACCAACTATCCATACGTAGAGGACTTCACCTCAAAGGAACTACCCATCGGATGGCTATCAACTGCTGCAGAAAACTCCTACAACCGCACATGGTACGTCAACACCTACTATCCTTATAAGAATGAAGACGTAGAGAGTAACGCACTGACATCCAGCTATCTGAACGAGGGCGACCAAAACGAGGTCACCACACAGGACTTCAAACTGCCAGCCGACAAAATCATGGCCATCTCATTCGTATGGGGCGACGAACACCCCAGCGACCTCAAGGTGGATCCAACCGGACTGGTACAGAAAAACAATGTGGAACCTAACAATGGCGCCAGCGAGGGCATCTTCCAAATCTGTGTCGATGGCGAATGGATTACACTCTCCACCATATCTGAAGCTGCCAATGAGGACGGCGAAAAATTCTGGATTGGCGAGAAATTCGACCTCAGCGCTTACGCTGGCAAGACCGTACAGTTCCGCTGGATACATAAGAGCTATAGCGCTGGCCGCGACGGTGGCACATCACTCGCACACGTGGTCATCGAAGAGGTGATGGGCGACAAGGCTGTCTTCAACAAGAAACAGTGGGCTGCTGGTAAGGTGAACTACGAAAAGGCCGTCAACTCCGGCGACATCTTCACCTTGATCAACCGTGGTACCAACACACTGAAAGTGAAGAGCGCATCATTCGGAACACCTAACTTCACTTCCTCTATCGAAGTGGGCACAGAGATTGCCCCCGAGAACGGTGTGCCATTCAGCATGCAGTTCAACGCTCTTACCACTGCAGCACCAGTGAGCGATGCACTTACAGTGGAGTTTGAGAGCGGACTCACCGTCACAATGCCCGTCAGCGGAGAGGCTATGGCAGAGGATGTCGTCTATTATGCCTTCGAGGACAATCCACTTGACTACCAATGGACAGAATTCACCACTATCGACGCCGACAACAAACCATCTTATGCCTTCGGAGCATGGTGGATCAACTTTGAGATGAGCGGACAGAAATTCGCTTTTTGGCCTGGCGACGACGACCAGATGAACGGCATCATGAGCCCTGTCTCTGGACACTGGGCACTCGTGGCAGCATCACCACAGGATGACAATGCCGACAACTGGCTGGTGAGCAAACAACTCAATGCCACCAACGAGTCAAAACTGCACTTCTGGGTGCGCAACTGGGAATGTCTGCAAAGCGTACTGCCTGCACCCAACCACCACGTGAGCGTGCTCGTGGCAGAGCAAAACCCATCGAAGACAAGTTCCTTCACAACCGTTATGCCCGACACAGAGGTGCCTTTCCTCGACTGGGACAGCTGGCAGGACTATGAGGTAGATCTCAGCGCATACGCTGGCAAGGCTATCTATGTAGCCGTGCGCCACACCACCAACGGTGCCAGCAATGTGGCATTCTTCGACGACTTCACATTCGAGCACTTCGCACCTACAACAAGCATTCAGGGTGTCACCGGCGACATCACTGACAATGCCGACGTCACCGTCTATAGCATCGACGGCGCCATGGTTGCCACAGGCAAGGGCACTACCCCACTCCGCTCACTTGCCAAAGGCATCTATGTCGTCCGCATACAATCTGGCAACAACACAAAAACTATCCGTGTGACAAAAAAGTAGAGATGGAATAATAAATAATAGAGGTGAGAGGTGAGAAATGAGAGGTAAGAGGTGAGAAATGAGAGGTAAGAGGTGAGAGGTGAGAGGTGAGAGGTAAGAGAATACCCTTGCCTCTCACACCATCCTCTCCACCTTCTCTCCCCAACCACCCTCATCCATCTCCTCTCCCCATTCATCCCATCCATCCCCTCTCCCCATCCATCCCCTCTCCCCATCCATCTCCTCTCCCCATTCATCCCATCCGCCCTATCCACCATCCACCCCATCCGCGTCTGCTTTGCTGCGACACTGTCGCAGCCCTCGCACCATCCACCCCATCCACCCCATCCACCCCACTATTTTCTCCGTAGGCGACGGCTTTGCCGTCGCAGCATCCATCCATTTCAAGGCCCACAAATCACGCCCTCAACCCCCACAAATCTTCGTTATGAAAATTTTCCATCTTCCATCTTCATTTTTCAATCTTCCATTAGTCATTCTCTTCTTGCTCCTTGGCTCTACGGCGATGGCGCAAACCCGTGACAAGACACTCACCATCACCGTCACCACCGACACTGGCGATAACCTCGAAGCGCAACCAGTCACACTCGTTCAGACCGACTACTCGCTGTCGTATGGCACACTGCGTCTCAACGCCGACGGGCGATGCACCGTCCGTGTCTATGGCGGAAACCATGAGCTAAGCGTAGAGCGCGATGGCTATGAACCAGCCTCCACCACTTTCAACATCCCTGCTGATGCCACTGATGCTACCGTGAGCCTACACATCACGGAGAAGACAAAGACTCCTTTTGCCCTACAGGCTCAGACGCTGCATAATGCCTACACTGGCGAAAATAGCATCCGCATGACATGGAACACCGAGCCACCTGCATTCTTCGACGATTTCGAGACCTACGACCCCTTTGCCGTGGAATTCGGCGAATGGACTGGCATCGATGCTGACCAAGAGGCCGCAGCGCCACTGCTCGGCGACTATCCCAATCGCTGCGTGATGCAATATGCACAAATCATCAACCCTCTCGCCGTCACACCCACATGGTGGTACGACTACCCTATCCTGCGCCCCTACAGCGGTAAACAATATGTGGGATTCACACGCACAAGCAGCGGCAATGGCAACGACGACTGGCTCATCTCGCCCACAATCAACGTGGGCATGGACCACAGCCTCCTATTCATGGGCAAAGCCGCCGACAAATACCCTGAAAGATTCCAGGTGTATGTCACCACAAAACTCGACAACCCGACGCAGAGTGACTTCACCCGACTCGATAAAAACAACTACGAGACTGCCGACTATACTGGTTGGCGACACTATGAGTATGACCTGAGCGCATACGCCGGGCAGCAGGTAAAAATCGCCATCCGCTGCATCTCTAACTACAATATGTATGGGTCGTTCATGCTCATGATCGATGATGTATATGTGGGACAGGCTCGCTCCTATGGTGAGGCTGCGGCAAAAGTCAGTGCACGACGAGCACCTCGCCATTCTGAGGAGAATCCCAATGAAGTGTTCCATCTCTTCCTCGACGGACAGGAGATGGGAACCACCACCGACTATTCCTATACCATCGACCACGTGACAAGCGGCACACATACCGTGGGGGTTAAAGCGTCCTACCTCGCAGCTGAAAGCGAGATGGTCACCACAGCCATCGACATCCCCAACAGTTTCTCGCCCGTCACCTTCCATGTCACCACAGAGAGTATACTTAATGCCGACGGTCAGCACATCAACCTCGTCAGCACGGCTACATCGGAGAGCTACGACATCACCGTCACTGAAGGCAAGGCCATCATCGCCTCGCTGCCACACGGCGAGTATGTGGCCAATATCGAGGAGGGTGCGTTCAACGAATACCTCGACAACATCACCGTCGAGGGAGACATGGAGGTGAGCATCACCCTCACCGACCGCATGGTGACACCTTATAACATCACGGCCGACACCAACGACGAAAATGGTGACGTGTCTCTGCACTGGAATCAGGAACTGGTGTTCTACGACAGTTTCGAGGACTACGACGATTTCGCCACAGAGGTCTTCGGCGACTGGTTTACAGTGGATATGGACCACACGCCTGTCTATCCCATCGCACTCGGCGACATTACCAACGTCGTCTCGTTCCCTGGTTCTGGCACAGCCAGCAACCCCTTGCCCATTGCACCGATTGTGTTCAATCCATGGAATACCACACCTCCAATGCTGCCCACCGACATGGCGGTAGCAGCTCCCACAGGAGACAAGACTATCGTCTTCTTCTCACCGCAGCGAGCACAGGCCGACAAATGGCTCATCTCACCGGAAATCGACATCCACGAAGGATATGTTTTGCAGGCTACACTCAAGTCCTACGATATCATGTATCCTGAGTCGGTGGAGTTTTGTGTATCCACAGAGGGTCCCCATCCCTTCAACTTCACGCCCATCAGCACTGCCACCAACATTCCTGCTGGCGAATGGACCATCTACCAGACAGACCTCTCAGACTATGACGGAGAGCGGGTGCGACTGGCCGTTCACTACAACTCATACGACACGTTCTTCCTCCAGCTCGACGACTTCACTGTAGGACCGGAGAATGGCGGAGGAGAGACCGTTGACTATGGCAACGTCATCCGCTACGACATTTATCTCGATGGCACCAAAATCGCTGAGACCACCACACCGGCTTATACTTTCACCAACCTCTCTGAAGGCATGCACACCGTCGGCATCATCGCCATTTACCAGCATGGGCAGTCGGAAATGGGCACCATCACCATCAACGTCGATACTGCCATCTCCCTCCCCACCCTCTCCACCAATAATTCCGCCCCACAAATCTTCGACCTCTCCGGTCGCAAGATCAAGACCCCCTCTCTATCCCACGGAGTCTATATCATGAATGGGCAAAAAATCGTGAAATAACGTTTGAAAATTACTCAAATCACATCGATTACATAATTATAAAAAAACGCTTCGCTTCGAAAAAAGAAGAAAAAAATAGAAAAAACGCAAGCTTTCTAAAAAAGGAAGAAAAATTAGCCAACACCAAATTTCCATCCTATTCAAACCTTA
>OMXV01000004.1 GCA_900315075.1 uncultured Prevotellaceae bacterium
GTATGTCCGCTTATTTTAGCTCTGTTTGCGACCACAAATAATTTTTTCGGACATACACAGGGTATGTCCCTACGACTAATCACTTTTTAAAGTGGGCTCAGTAATAATTTCGGACATACACGGGGTATGTCCCAACGGCTAATCACTTTTTAAAGTGGACTCTGTTAATCAGAAAAATCCATAGTCCCTACACAAAAACATCCGCCTGCATCACGCAGACGGATGAACAAAACCTAATAACCAAATCTCAATCAAAATAACACAAATCAAATTTTATTTAGTTGACAAGTTAACGAGTTGACAAGTTAACAAGCTATTACTGTCTTTGTTGACAAGTTAACAAGTTGACGAGTTAACGAGTTGACAAGTTGACAAGCTATTACTGTCTTTGTTGACGAGTTGACAAGTAAACAAGTTGACGAGTTAACGAGTTGATAAGTTGACAAGCTATTACTCTATTTAGTTGGCAAGTTTTTACTCCTTTAGGTGACTCAAGCGACCAGCAATTAACTCGTCTACTTGTCTCTCGTTTACTTGTTTCTCATCTACTTGTCTCTCGTCTACTTGTTTACTCACTAATCAATCTCAATCTGCCGTGACAGCTTCACTTTGCTCTCCTCAATCTTCGGCAGGTCGATGGTGAGGATGCCGTCGCTGACCTTGGCACCAATCTTCTCGCGCTCCACATCGTCGGGGAGGATGAGCGTCTGCTCATATTTGGTGTAAGAGAACTCACGGCGCAGATAGTGCACATTTGCCTTTTCCTCCTTATTGTCGGCCTTCTGCTCCATCTTGATGACCAAGTTGCCATCATCGTTGATATGTACGAAGAAGTCCTCTTTCTTCAGACCAGGAGCAGCCAGTTCGACGATATATGCCTTGTCACTCTCCATCACATTGATGGCAGGTGCTGTGCAGTTATGTTTCGGAGCAGGAAACTCCACATTCATCAAGTCCTTAAACAGGTCGGGCAACCAAAGATTTCCATTCATTGTTTTCATTGTTATTATCTCCTATATTTGTAGGGACATACCCCGTGTATGTCCACTATTTTTGTTTTTTAATGATTCGGACATACACGGGGTATGTCCCTGCGTTACTTCTAACTCCTAATTATCAACTTCCATACCAAGCATAAAACACATGACAATCTGTCGGAAATATGTGTCATAATGTCATTTTTAGCGAAATGATGCCCCTGTTTTACCGATATTATTAAAATAATTGTGTAATTTTGTAAACTCTTTCGGACACCCCAACGAAGGGACATACCCTGTGTATGTCCGAAAATACAAAAAACAGTAATGGACATACACGGGGTATGTCCCAACAAGCGACTAAGGTAATGTCCCTTTAACTACTCTTTAACTCCCTTTTAACTACCCTTTAACTACTTTTCAATTTTCAATGAAATTACCGCAAACCCTTATCCTTTTGGCCACGGTGCTCGTATCGTGCTCTTCGAATGCTCGTACCTCACAAAGTGAAGAAAATCCCATCGACACCACAGAATACACTGTGACGTTGATTTTCGGTGGCGACCTCATGCAGCACCAGCCACAAATCACGGCTGCGAAAACCGCATCGGGCTACGACTACAGCGACTGCTTCACACTGATGAAGCCAGAGATAGAGCGTGCCGACTTGGCTATCGCCAACTTCGAGGTGACACTCGGAGGTCCTCCCTACAAAGGCTATCCACAATTTTGTGCCCCCGACGAATACCTCTTTGCCATCAAAGAGGCAGGATTCGACGTGCTCACCACCTGCAACAACCACAGCGTAGATACCTATGGCCGTGGCATCAGCCGCACCATCCAGATGATGGACTCCATCGGTATGCCACACCTCGGCACCTACCGCAACCAGGAGGAGCGCGATGCACAATACCCGTTCATCATCGAGCGCAACAACATCCGCATCTGCCTGCTCAACTACACTTACGGCACCAATGGCATCCCCGTGCCCAAACCCTATATCGTGAACGCTCTCGACACTGCCATCATCGCACGAGACCTGGAGCGAGCAAAAGAACTGAACCCCGACGTCATCATCTGTATGCCACACTGGGGTGACGAATATCATCTGCTGCCCAACGAAGGACAGAAGCGGCTCGCCAACTGGATGTTTGAACATGGCGTGGACCATATCATCGGTGGACACCCACATGTGGTGGAGCCTATCGAAGTGAGAGAGGGTGAAGACGGCCGACATCTGTTGGCCTACTCCTTAGGTAACTATATCTCCAACCAGTCGCGACCCAACACCGACGGTGGCACGATGGTGCGCATCACACTCACCAAGCGCGAGGACAAAACCACACTCACCGACTGCGGCTACTGCCTCTACTATGTATCGCGACCTGTCAACTCCGGCCGCAAACAATACCGCGTCATCCCTGCCAGCTATCCCGACGACCAGCTTAATGCCACGGAACGCGCCAAGCGAGCCACCTACATGAAAACCACCCGCGACCTCTTCGCCAAACACAACAAAGGCATCGAAGAGTATTTACAGGAGATTAATCATTAGTTGACAAGTTAACGAGTTAACAAGTTGACAAGGTATTTGCATTTACAGCAGCCACATTATCCCCATTAACATCATTTTTTCTCTGTTGACGATAGTTTTGCCATTGCTATAATCTAATCATTTAAAAAAAAATCGCAAAAAAAACACATTATATTAAAAAAAACATTATCTTTGCAAATTAGATTAGCAATATTGGCAAGTTGACGAGTAGACACTTTATTTGAGATGGAATAAACTGATGCAGCAGCAGAGGTAATCTCACCCCTAACCCCTCACCTCTTACCTCTTACCCCTTACCCCTAATAAACTTATAATCTCAAAATACTAACTGTTATGACAAAAAATCTACGTTTTTATCTATTGACACTGTTTTGTGCAGTGTTCGGCATGGCGTGGGGTGGTAGCATCACCTTCGCCGACTTAGGCTTAGAGAATGGCGTACAGTACAGCGACCCCTTCGACGGCGGCGACTTCACCGTCACTTTTTCCGGAGGTGGCAACGATGGCAAGTACTACAACACCGGTACAGGCATCCGCGTCTATGGCGGTGGCAAGATGACCTTCGCCCCGAAAGAGAGCGGCAAGGTTATCAAGAAGATTGTCGTCACCTACGATGGCACCAACAAGCCCACCGACGCCAATGTGGTGAACGAAGGCACCTACGACCCTGAGACAGGCACCTGGACCGGCACTTCCGCCCAGGTAGTGTTCACACGCCCATCAGGCAACGGCCATTGGCGCGTGCAGAAAGTTGAGGTGACAGTGGAGACTGGTTCTGCCGTCGTACTGCAAGACCCAGAACTGAAATTCGAGCCCTCCTCTGTCAAACTGAATTTAGGAGACGAGTTTAAACCTCCCGTCTTCAGCAAAGCCACAACGGCAACAGTGACCTTCACCACCGACAATGCTTCAGTAGCCACCGTGAACAACAGTGGCGTGATAGCCTTGGCAGGTGGAGCAGGCGAGGCCATCATCACTGCCAGCGCACCTGGCAACAGCGAGTATGGAGCAGGCACCGCTACTTGCAAAATCACTGTCAACGACCCCAATGGTCCGGGAACAGAGGGTAAGCCCTATACCGTGGCACAGGCTCTCGATGTCATCAGCACACTGGCCGACGGTGCCAAGACCTCTGACAAAGTCTATGTAAAGGGTGTGATTTCCAGCATCACAGAGGTGAGCACCGAGCACGGCAATGCCACCTACCTCATCAAGGATAATGGCGCAACTAACGAACTGACCATCTTCCGTGGCAAATACCTTGAGAATGCCAACTTCACCGCGGAAGACCAAATCAAAGAGGGCGATAACGTCGTGGTATTTGGTCAACTACAGAAATATGTAAGCAATGGTGTAACCACTCCCGAGATGGCCCAGGGCAACTACCTCATCTCGATTAATTCCACCACAACACAGAAGGAAGAAGCCGGTCTGGCATGGAGTTCACTGGCTATCACCTATAGCAGCAGCGACACCAACGTAGCCACCATCGCCGCCAATGGCACCATCACCCTCAAGGCTGCCGGTACTACCACCATCAAGGCAGCCTCTGCCGAGACCGACACCTACAAGGCTGGCGAGGCCACCTATACCCTCACCGTGAAAGAGCAGGAGCAGGGCAGTGGCATCACTGGCGACATTGTCTTCAGCGAGTTAAGTCTGCAAAATGGTGTCGCATACACCGATCCATTTACTGCTGACAACGGCCAGTTCACCGTAACCTTCGGTGGCGGCGGCAACAACGGTAAATACTATGACACAGGAACAGGTATCCGCCTTTATGGTGACGGCACCATGACCGTGGAAGCCACTGGTGGCAAGAAAATCACCAAGATTGTTGTTA
Organism: uncultured Prevotellaceae bacterium; assembly: GCA_900315075.1. Classification (GTDB taxonomy): domain Bacteria; phylum Bacteroidota; class Bacteroidia; order Bacteroidales; family Bacteroidaceae; genus Prevotella. The sequence continues at coordinate 4,376 of OMXV01000004.1, forward strand.
CCTATCACGGTACCAACAAGCCCACAGCGACCGATGGCGAAATCGTCGATAGCGGCACATACAACTTTGAAACCGACACTTGGACAGGTTCCGCAGAGAGCGTGACCTTCACACGTCCCTCTGGCTCAGGCCACTGGCGTATCCAGGCACTCACCGTCACCGTTGAGGGCCAAGGCGGCGTGACAAAGGAGCAGGCTGGTCTGGCATGGAGCGAAGCCACAGCCGAAGTCACCATCGGTGCCACCAACAATGTGTTCCCAACACTTACCAATCCTCACTCACTGCCCGTGACCTACACCAGCAGTAAAGAGGATGTGGCCACCATCGCAGCCGACGGTACTATCACTCTCGTAGGCGAAGGCAAGACCACTATCAAGGCTGCATCGGCAGAGACAGCTAACTACTACGCCGGCAGTGCCACTTACGAACTGACCGTAGTTTCTGGCCTAGCCGAGGCTGGCCTGGCATGGAGCACCAATGCCGCAGAGGTATACCTGAACGCCTCCGACAACGAATTCCCCACCCTGTCGAACCCCAACAACCTCCCTGTGACCTACACCAGCGGCACTAAGAGTGTGGCTACCATCGACGAAAGCACTGGTGAGATTACATTGCTGGCACCTGGTAAGACCACTATCACCGCCACCTTTGCTGGCGACGACAACTTCAAAGAAGGCAGTGCCCAATATACCCTCACCGTGAAGAACAAAGCCGTGGAAGGCAACGATGTATTTGTACTCGTAGAAGATGCCTCCACACTTAAAGCCGACGATGAGATTATCTTTGTGGGAAGTCGCACCGCCAATGAAGTGACCACTTACTATGGTTTGAGCACTACTCAGAACAGCAACAACCGCGGTGCTGAGATCGTGGAACTGCTCAGCGACGGCACTGTCAAGCCCAACAGCAACGTACAGCGTGGTACTTCGGCTGCGACGCAGGCTATATCTATGCCTCCAGTTCATCCGGCAACCAACTGAAGACAAAGACTGAAGCCGACGACAATGCCAAGGCTACCATCGCTATCGAAGAAGGCATTGCAACTGTTATCTTCCAAGGCAGCAACACCCGCAACGACCTGCGCTTCAACTACAACGGTGGCACTCCACTGTTTGCTTGCTACGCCAGTACTAATACCTCGATGCCTAAGGTGCAGATCTTCCGCCGCCAGACCCCTGCCACCAGTGTGGATGTGACCATCGGCTCAACAGGATACGCTACACTGTACTACAGCAACAAGAACCTGAAGATTCCATCAGGCGTGACAGCTTACACCTGCAAGACCAACGACGGCAAGAAGACCATCGACACTCGCAGCTATACATCGGTTATCCCATCCGGTAGCGCTGTAGTACTCAAGGCCAACCCAGGAACTTACACCTTCCAGTTCGCTGCCACCGGTGGTACACCCGCTGCCGACAACATGCTCTGCGGAACAGACAAGGTTGCCGCCCCTGTGGCTCCCGGCGACGGTGAGTACACCTTCTACAAACTCGCCGACGGTGAAAATGGACTTCGCTTCTACAAAGTGGAAAATGGCTTCAAGAACGGTGCACACAAGGCATACCTCGCTGTTCCTGCTTCTGTAGCCGCAGATTCCTACAGTTTCGAACTGCCCGACGGCATCGAGGACATCACAGTGAACCCAGCCCTTGAAGGCGCCACTGTCTATACCCTCTCCGGCGTGCGTATGAACACCAACAAGTTGCCCGCAGGCATCTACATCGTGAATGGAAAGAAGGTGGTAATCAAGTAGTAGTTGACGAGTTGACAAGTTAACAAGTTGACGAGTTATTTGTATTATAAACAACCGAGAGGAGCAAGGGTGTTCTCACACCTCTTGCCCCTCACCCTTCACAAAACTCATAAACTCAAAAACTTATAAACTAATTATGAAAAAATATATAGCCCCCGAAATCAAGACCATAGAGATTGGCGACGTCATGAGTGGTCTTGAAATCAGCGACAGCACGACTGGTGCAGAGCAGCTGGTCAACGAACAGAACTTCGAAATCGAAGAAGATGAGTCATCCTCTGCTTCTAAGAGCGTCTGGGAGTAAGCATCCACTTACACCTTAATTATACAAAACTCTGGCCGGGTTCCCGGCCGGAGTTTTTTTGTCTGAAAACGTAGAGACATCCCCGACCACGAATTTCTCGAATTCACACGAAAAAACTATCACGAATTTTAGAATTATAGAATTTCAAATCACTTACTGCTATTGTCACTTCTAACTCATAATATGGTTTTTTAGACGTTAGAAACGAGGCTCTGGACAATAGAATGAAATAAAAGTGATTTTTATTTTGCACTTCATCCGATTTTTGCTATATTTGCAGCAAATTCCTGAAAACCACTCAAAAACACCCGATACAATCAGAAAACTATTAACTAAAAAATATTATCTATGAAACAAAATCTACGATTATTTATGCTGACGCTGCTATGCGCAGTGTTCAGCAGTGCATGGGGGCAAACCACCATTGCCTCTGGCACGTTTAACGGCAAAAATGGTGTCTATACCCAAGGGTGGACATACATGGGAGAGCCAACAACAGAACAAAAACGAGATGACTGCGTCCTCGTCTATGAGGGAGAGAATGTCACTTCTCCTACTGTTAACCTTACGGGCTACGACAAGATTAAGATTCAAATCAAATCGCGCCGTTACGGAAACTTAAGTAACAGTCAGGCTATTATCGACGCAGCAATTGGGGGAACGTCTGTAGGTACCACTATTGCATCAAACACAAGTGCAACAACCGAATTGGCTCCCATCGAATTTGTACCCACCTCCGACATGACTGCAGTGCAGATAGTATTCACCTGCACTAATGCCACCTCGGCAGCTGGTGCCGGTATCAACTCCATCACCATCGTCGGACTCAAAAATAATGACGTTGCCACACCTGTGTTCTCTTTGACAGAGGGAACATATACCGAGGAGCAGAGTGTAGCCATCACTTGTGAGACAGAGGGTGCTGACATTTACTACACCATCGACGGCAACGACCCATCAGCAAACAGCACTGAGTATAGTCAAGCCATCACTATCTCTGAGACCACCACGCTGAAAGCCATCGCTATTAAGGATGGCGTAAGCAGCGGCATCGCCAGTGCCACTTATACCATCGTCGGAGAAGAGGTGGTAGAAGACGGTATTTTCGATTTCACTCAGAACCTCACCTACGGCTCAGGCCTGACACCAAGTGGAAGTAATACTTATATTGAGGAGCCTCACACCTGGACAGCCGGCAACGTCACACTTGTTACCGACGGTAAATATCGCTACTGGGAGAGAAGCGGCAACAACCAACTACGTATTGGTTACTCTACCTCCACACTGACATTCTCCGTACCCGAAGGCAAGGTAATCACTCAAGTTGTATTTACATCAGGCAAATTCACACTTACCACAGAACAAGGCTCACTCAGCAACAAGACCTGGACAGGCAAAGCCAACACCGTACTTTTCACCACCAGCGGAGGAAACAGTGAGATTGAAACCATCACTGTGACCTATGGCGATGATGACGGCGAACTGCTTGACCCACAGCTGAGCATTGAGGATGTCAGCCTCTACGACGATACTGAGACACTTGAGATTACAACACTCTCCGACGGCGAAATCACTTTTACTTATGATCCAGAGGGCGTGGTGGAAATCACATACGACGAGGCAACACACAAATACATCGTCAGCCGCTGCGAAGATGTCTATGAAGGTAGCACCACCGTTACAGCCGAGCAGGCAGGTACCGACTCTTACGACTCTGCAACAACAACATTCGAAGTAACTGTCTTCAAGAAATCACCCAACGTAACCCTCGACGAGCAGTACATCGGCGAGATTGGCAATATCAACATGACGGTGAACACTAGCAAGGACCTTGACTTCTACACAGAGGCAGCAAGTGGATTCTCCTTCACCTCCAGTGACGAGAGCATCGCCACAGTTGAGATGAATGAGACTAATGACGTGCTCACAATTAATGCCGTGGGCGTGGGAACTGCCACCATTACCTACACAGGCGAGGAGTCGATGGTCTTCGAGCCAGTAGAACTGACCTTCACCGTGACGGTGAAAGAAGAGGTGGTTGGCCTGAACGGTTGGATTCTCACCGACATAGCCGACCTTGCTCCCGGTGATGTATTCGTGATTGTGGGCGCCAATGCCACCGGCAGTTTTGCCATGGCCAACGACAAGGGTGCAAGCGATGCCCCGACAGCCGTGGCTGTCACTCTGAGCGACGACAAGAGCAAACTCACCAGCGATGTGGCAGACAACATCCGCTGGAATATCAGCGGCAATTCCTCCGGCTATACCTTCTATCCCGACGGTAACACAGCGGCATGGCTGTACTCAACCAAGGACAACAACGGTATGCGCGTGGGAACAGGCGACGCAAAACTCTTCACACTGTCCACAGAAGGCTATTTAACTGTAACAGTCAACAACGTACTGAGATACGTAGGAATTTATAGTTCTCAGGACTGGAGATCCTACACCAGCATCAATAACAACATCAAAAATCAGGAGTTCGCCTTCTATAAGAAATATGGCGAGGAAATCCTTGTTCCAACTATCACGACTGCCATCAATGGACTCACCGTCGATGCTGATGGTGATGATGGTACTATAACTGTGACTTATAAGAATTTCGTAGAGGATCCTGAGCCATCTGTCAAATTCTATGAGGCAGACGGAGTAACAGAACTGGAAACTGCCCCCGATTGGATTACCATTGAATTCGATGCAGAGAACAATTTGGTTTATTCAATCGAAGCCAACACTGGCGAGGCACGCACAGCCTATCTGAAAGTATATGCTAGTGATAGTGAATCGGGAGCAGACATCTTCTCTGGCCTCATTACCATCAACCAGGCAGGATACGTCGCAGATTACGCTAAGATACCATTCGAGTTCGACGGTGATAACGATGACATCAAAACAACTACCGGTCTTACACAAAATGGACTTGGGAAATACAGTTCCTCTCCAAAACTGAAATTTGATGGTACAGGCGACTGGATGATTCTGAAACTTGAGGAGCATGCACAGACAGCCCTTTCTTTGTCGTTCGACATCAAGGGCAATCCTGCTGCTGGCAACACCGTGGCCACTGGCACCTTCAACGTAATGATTTCTGCCGATGGCGAAACCTATACAGAATTAGCCACTTACACCGAACTGAGTGACACTCAGTCGGAAGCATTCGACCTCCCCGCCGACATCCGCTACATCAAGTGGATTTACACCACAAAGACATCTGGTAATGTAGGTTTGGGCAACATCGTGGTCATCGCACCCGAGGAAATCGTGGTCACCTTCAACAAGAGAGCAGAGGGCTACTCCACCCTGTACTACGGCACCAAGAACCTAATTATTCCCAACGGTGTGAAAGCATCTACCTATAAGGTTGGCGATGACGGCAAGTACGTAGAGACCGAATACGAGAGCATCATCCCTAAAGGTAGTGCTGTTGTTATAGAGTTGGAAGACAAGAGTCTGATAGCCAACGGTAACAAAGACGTAACCTTCACGACCACCGCCGCCACAGAGACAGCCCACACCGACAACATGCTCTATGGCTTCGACGAGGATGACCAATGGACTGTAGGCCCAGACGAGACGAAGGAATACCTGTTCTACTCCCTCTCTCTGAACGCTGCCCGTGACGAAGGCTCTATCGGATTCTATTGGAACAACAAAGACGGCAATGATAATGGAGGACAATTCAAAATTCCAGCCCATCGTGCTTACCTTGCCGTGGAGAAGGAAACAGCCAACGGTGTATCAGCATTCGCATTCGACGGCATTGGTACCGGTATCAACGGCATCTTCGCCAATGGTCTGCCCGCTGATGGTGTCTATACCCTCTCAGGCGTACGTGTCAACAGCGACAGCCTGCAAAAGGGCATCTATATCGTGAATGGTAAAAAAGTGGTCATTAAATAAGGTTATAAGGTTATAAGGTTATGAGGTTATGAGGTAATAAGGTGAAATATACTTGTATTGAACAATCAAATCTCACCTAAAAACCTGCAAGCGAAGCGACCTCATAACCTAACAACCTAAAATAAAACAGATACAACTATGAAAAAATATATCAAACCAATAGTAGAAATCGAGATTTCTGACCTTGAGGGGAGCCTCCTCGACACCCTCGGCAAACAGTCGAGTCCTGGTGGACCGGGCAGCAACGACACATTCTCCAATATCGGAGGATATGACGACGACTTGTTCGACAAATACGAGAAGCCCGGAGGTATCTGGGATGAAGATAAAGAAGACGAAGTATAAATAGCATAGCGGGGGGTCTTTGAAGCCTCCCGCTATTTTTTATATTTTTTATTAGTGGTGAGAGGTAAGAAGTTAGAGAATACCTTTGCTGCCCTCAAATCACATCTCTTACCTCTTACCTCTCACCACTAACTCCTAACTATAGCACGTGCGACAAGTAGTTCTCGATGGGAATACCACGGTTTTTATCCACATTATCCTTGTTGAGGTCGATAAGCCGCGCCACGACGTCCATGGCGATACGGGTGGAAAGACGCAGCGGGTTGCCTTTCAGCAGATTTCCCACTAAAATTGCCGAGAAGATATCTCCCGTGCCAGGGAAATGCACAGGTATTTCATTGTAAGGCAGAATAAAATACTCTTTTCTTTGGTCATTATACCCAACCACTGCCGTCTGATTATCCACACGGATACTGGTAATCAGCACTGAGCGAGCACCAATCTCATGTAGTTGGTCAAGAAGCGCATATGCCTCAGCACGGTTCACGCCCTCCACCTTATATTCAGAATTGGTGAGATAACATGCCTCGGTGTAGTTGGGATAAGTGAGATGCGCCACGGCTATCATCTCCCTCATGCTCCGGATGGCTGATGGTGTCACACCATTGTATAGTTTTCCTTCATCGCCCATGATGGGGTCAACGAAGATGGTGGTACCCTGGGCAGCCTGTTCCAGACAATATTTCGAGACAATGCCCGCCTGTCGTTCAGAAGCGATGAATCCCGTGGCTATGGCATCGAAACTGAAGCTCAATTCCTTCCATACAGGGAAGACCCCCATGATATAGTCGGTGGTATCGAGGATGTTAAACTTCCCATAGTCGAGGGTGTTGGAAACCAATGCTGTGGGCAAGTTATACACAGGCAGTCCCATGTACGACAAGATGGGCAGCATAGCTGCGGTAGCCACCTTGCCATAGCCCGCCATATCGTTAATCAGTAATATTTGTTTGTTCATCGTTTTTAGTGGGATGAGTTGGGATGAATTGAGATGAATTGGGATGAATTGAGAAGGATTGGGATGAGTTGGGAAGGATTGGGATGAGTTGGGAAGGATTGGGAAAGGTATTCTCTCACCTCTTACCTCTAACCCCTAACTTCTAACCTCTTACCTCTTACCCCTTACCTCTCACTCCTATTTTATCTGCAAAGGAACACATTTTTGATGAATTAACATCATCATTCCCAAAAAAATTGTAATTTTGTAAGCACTATATAAGCAGACACATGAGAAAAAGCATTTTGATGATAACGTTAGTGCTGTGGTGCCTTGGTGTAACCAGCCAAACGATAGACCGCAAGGTGGTGGTCCAGCGAAACAACCCCCATGTCACAAGTCTCGACACCCTCGGCGCACTTACTGTGGGGAATGGCGGTTTTGCCATGACCGTTGATGCCACAGGCTTACAATCGTTCCCACAGCTATATTCCAACGGCATGCCCCTGGGCACCATGAGCGACTGGGGTTGGCACAGTTTTGCCAATCCTCAGCAGTTGCGCCCTGAAGAAGCATTAAAAGCCTACGACTTCGGACATGGGCACACCGAATTCTATGCCACACAGTTTAATGACCCCGGACGACCACATGATGCCGCAGAATGGTATCGTCAAAACCCACACCGCATGCACTTAGGTGCCGTTGGACTGCTGCTGGACGTCAATGAGGTGGGCAATATCGACCAAACCCTCGACCTATGGACAGGCATGGTGGACAGCCGTTTCACCTACCGTGGACACCTCTATCACGTGCAGACAGTATGCCATCCCCAGCGCGACCTCATCGCCACACGCATTGTCAGCGAAGACCGCAGCAAGCGTGTAACATTCAATTTCCCCTACCCCACTGGCAAGCACAGCGACGACGCCTGCGACTGGAATGAATGGGAGAAACACCTTACCTGCTTCGACGGGCAGCCATCCACCGACTGCGACACACTGAAGCGCATCCTCGACGGCACATCACGCTTCGACCCCGCCGACTATTATGTGGCCATCCACTGGGACAAAGGCCGCCATCAATATAAGAACCAACAGGGAGACCACCCACTGTGGAACAGTCTGCACTTCTGCTGCCCCGACGAAGAAACCACACTGACCTGTGAGTTCTTTACCGACAAAGACCCCTCGCGACAACCCCTGACTTTCGACGAGGTGGCAGCTGCGGCAGCAGCATACTGGGAAGCCTACTGGACGAACGGTGCCATCGTGGATTTTTCAGAGTGTACCGACCCACGGGCACCAGAACTGGAGCGCCGTGTGGTGCTCAGCCAATACCTCCTCGCCGTGAACGATGCAGGTGACACACCACCACAGGAGACAGGCCTAACCTACAACTCATGGTTTGGGAAATTTCACCTGGAGATGATCTGGTGGCATCAGGCACAATTTGCACTCTGGGGGCATCCCGAACTCCTTGACCATACACTGGAATGGTACTTCCAGGCAGAGCCTATTGCCCGCGAGATTGCCCAGCGACAAGGGTTCAAAGGCGTCAGGTGGATGAAAATGACCGACCCCTCAGGTATCGAGGCACCCTCCAAGGTGGGCAGTTTCCTCATCTGGCAACAGCCCCACCTCATCTATCTGGCCGAACTGCTCTACCGGGCCGCACAAAGCACAGACAGCAAAAAATATTATTTAGAAAAATACGGACGGCTCATCGACGAGACAGCAGAGATGATGCGCTCCTTCGCCACCTACGACGCACCCAACAACCGCTACGTGCTGAAAGGTTGCATCCCGGCACAGGAAACCCTCCGTGCCGCAGAAACTGTCAACCCACCCTTCGAACTTTCCTACTGGCACTACGGACTGGAAGTGGCACAGCAATGGCGGGAGCGACGCGGACTCAGCCGCCGTACCGACTGGGACGAAGTCATTAATCTCCTTGCACCACTCGCTGCAAAAGACAGTCTCTACCTGGCTGCAGAGACAGCACCACAAACCTATGAGGACATTCGTTTTACCAGCGACCATCCCGCCGTACTTGGTGCCGTGGGCATCCTCCCTATGACATCACAGGCCGACACCACCATTATGCGGAACACGCTGCATTGGGTACACGATAACTGGAACTGGGACAAAACATGGGGATGGGACTATCCTATGGCCGCAATGAACGCTGCACGCATGGGTGAGCCACAAATGGCACTCGACATGCTGTTGCTCGACAAACGAACCAACACCTATCTGGTGAGCGGACACAACTACCAAGACAACCGCCTACGCGTCTATCTGCCCGGCAACGGTGGTCTGCTTACCGCCGTGGCTATGATGTGCGCAGGATGGGACGGCAACGAGTCCACTAACCCAGGCTTCCCTAACGACGGCACATGGAACGTCCGCTGGGAAGGGCTGAAACCGATGCCGTAGCTACCCTCAAATCATATCTCTAACCTCTTACCACTTACCACTAACCCCTAAGATATGCACACGCTCCAGCAACAACGCTTGCTTCTCGAACTGGAATACCATTGCGAGAAGGAGGAATACCGCCGACAGACCGAGACGATGGGTTTGCGACGGAAAATCAAGCGTGGTGATGCATGGTATCCCCTCCGCACTGGACGAGAATACTATAACTCGCTCAACCAACAGGTGGTAGAGGTGTTTCGCACCCAGGACAACGACATCGAACATAATTTCGAGTTTGGTCGCCCCGTATGTTTCTTCCGAGTGACAGAACAACCCAGCGGCGATAAAATCTCTTACTTCAAATACACCTGCATGGTGAGTTATGCCGATGGCGACAGAATGGTAGTTGTCGTGCCCGACAATGGGCATGTGGCAGACATACAAGGTGCCGACCACTTAGGCATCCAACTGTTTTTCGATGAAACCTCCTATCGGCTGATGTTCGAAGCGCTCGACCGTGTCATCAGCGCCAAAAACAATAGACTGGCCTACTTGCGCGACCTCTTCTATTCCAAACAGCCCGCCGAACATTTTCGATTCGACGATATCCGCTTCCCATGGCTCAATCCCACACAGGAGCATGCCGTCAACAAGGTGCTACGGGCAAAGGATGTGGCTGTGGTTCATGGTCCACCGGGAACAGGGAAGACCACCACACTGGTAGAGGCTATCAACGAGACACTACACCGCGAAAGTCAGGTATTGGTATGTGCACAAAGCAATATGGCGGTGGATTGGATTTCGGAACAACTGTCAGACAGAGGAATCAGCGTGCTGCGCATTGGCAATCCTACACGCGTCAACGACAAAATGCTCTCATATACCTACGAACGGCGCTTTGAGGCACACCCTGACTACCCGCAGTTGTGGAGCATCCGGAAAGCCATCCGCGAACTACGCAGCCAACGGAAACGTAGCGACAGTTATCACCAAAAGATGGACCGTCTGCAAGGAAGGGCCACCGAACTGGAAATCCGCATCCGTACACAACTCTTCGACGAGGCACGCGTCATCGCCTCCACACTCACGGGTGCCGCCAACCGGCTGCTCGACGGACAAAAATATGCCACCCTCTTCATCGATGAGGCCGCCCAGGCCTTGGAGGCAGCCTGCTGGATTCCTATCAGAAAGGCAACGAGGGTTATCTTCGCCGGCGACCACTGCCAATTGCCACCAACGGTCAAAAGCATCGCAGCACTGAAAGGTGGACTGGGAAAGACGCTGATGGAGCGCATTGTGGAAAACAAGCCTGAAGTGGTGACACTACTACAGGTGCAATATCGGATGAACGAGCGCATCATGCGCTTCTCATCAGATTATTTCTACGAGGGGAAACTGAAATGCGCACCTGAAATCCGCCATCGAGGCATCCTCGACTACGACCATCCCTTACTCTGGATTGACACAGCCAGCATGGACTTTCGGGAGGAGTTTGTTGGTGAGAGTTTCGGACGAATCAATAAAGACGAGGCGGCACTGACCATCACCACGCTGGAAAACTATCTCAAGAAAATCGGTCGGGAGCGCATCCTCGAAGAGCATATCGACGTGGGAGTCATCTCACCCTATCGTGCACAAGTGCAATACTTAAGAAGGCAAGTGGCAAAGAAGGAATTTTTCAAACCATACCGCCACCTCATCTCCATCAACACCGTCGATGGTTTCCAAGGGCAGGAGCGCGACATCATACTCATCTCACTCGTGCGCGCCAATGCCGACGGGCAAATCGGTTTCCTGCGCGACCTGCGCCGCATGAACGTGGCCATCACACGAGCCCGAATGAAACTCATCATCCTCGGCGACTCCACCACTATGACCCGCCATCCATTCTATAAGAAACTGTATGAATATATAAATAAGTTGACGAGTTGACAAGAAACAAGTTGACAAGTTAATTGCATCGACAACATCCGTGATTGGCAGGAGTAATCTCTTACCCCTTACCTCTCACCCCTCACCTCTAATAAAACTAAAAAACTCATTAACCCATAAACTAAAATATGCTTCAACAAGACTATTTCCTGCGATTGATTCGCGAGTTTTTCGCCGCATTACAGCGAGCACTGGAAAAAAATGAAATAGAAGACCGCACCAAGGCCATCCACGAACTATATGAACAATACGTGGGACCATATGACTTTTACCAAAATGCCACCATCGACCAAGTGATGACAGACATCAAGCGGTATCCCGAAGACCAGCGCATCCAACGACTGGAAATGCTTGCCGAACTTTATTATACAGAGGCAGGTTTACGGGTCCCTCCCTTCAGTGAACACCTCTACAACCAGGCTTACCTGCTCTTCCGCTTCATCGATACCCATAGCGGTGTCTATTCCATTGAGAGAAGGGAAAAAATTGAGAAACTGGAGAAGATATTGAATATTGAAAAATAAAGGGTAGTTGAAGGGTAGTTAAAGGGTAGTTAAAAAGTAGTTAAAGGGTAGTTAAAAAGTAGTTAAAGGGACAATACCATAGCCAGTCACTTTTAACTCTTAACTCTTAACTCCTAACTTCTAACTCCTAACTCCTAACTTCTAACTCCTAACTCCTAACTTCTAACTCCTAACTCCTAACTAAAATCCCCTCTAACCCCTAAAGAAAAAATATGTGCAAAAAACTATTCTTACTTCTAACCCTCTGCTTCGCAGCGCTTCATATCTCTGCCCAGCAGATAGAGTATAAAACCTTCGTCTATACCAACGACGAACTGGCCAATGCCATCAGCAAGCTCAACGATGAACGCGACACATCGCGAGGCTATTTAGGAGATATTTTCTCGGCGACCACCAATTCGATGAAAGGACTGGCTTCTGGGTATGTCACATCATTCTTTGACCTTGGTGTGAATGCCATCGGTGCTCTGGTAACCAAAAGGTCGCGAATGAAAAAAGAGTGGGAAGAAGCCATCAAAAAAGAAAACGTCTATCAAACAGCCATTAACTCCGTCTCAGAATTGAGCGACTTCTACGATGACACCTCTTTCGATGGAGCGATGGACCCCAAGGGGATGCGCTTCGACGGTATAGGATGTCTCCGTATGGAGGGCAACGACACCATGTTTTATATCTCCTGTCACATTAACCGCGACAAGCTATACCGTATTATCAACCACTCAAAATTCGAACTCGTGCTCGACACGCTTATCCTCAGTCCGAAGCACTCCAATCTTCCCAACAACACCGAATTGCACATCCCGTACTCGTTTGAGGAACGCAAGAACTTTGCGCTGAAAATGGATATTACCATCACCTCGTCGTGGATGAACGAAATCGTGCAACTGCAGAAAAATCAGGAATTGGGCACGTTTACCATCAATATCCCTGTGGACGAGAAACTGCTTGATGCCAATGGGTTTCTGCGCTATGTGCGCCACGAGGGAGAAACGTCCAAATATCACGTGATGGGTGAATGTTTTATCGTGCCCCGCTCATACATGGGTTATCGCGACGAGAAAGATAATTTCAAAGACTGCTGGGGAACGGGTGAATATAAACTCACCGTTAATATCAAAGAAAGTTGTGACGTGACCGACCAATATCGTGCCAACTGGAAGGCCGATTATAAACGCCGTAAGGAAATGGCCAAGAAAAACCACGAAATGGGCATCGTGGAGCAGAGCTGGCAAGTCATCTCCAACCAAAAATGGGATGAGATTACCCAGTCGTGGGTCATCACTACCTTAAAAGCCCCCGCCTCCTACATGTCGAAAGACCTTATCGACAAATTGGGCCTGGAGTGATTTTTTAGAGGTGAGAAGTGAGAAGTAAGGGGTGAGAGAATACTCCACCGCTTATAAATCATATCTCTAACCTCTCACCTCCTACCCCTCATCACTAATAAATATGCGTAGTTTTCTACTTCTTACCTTCCTCCTTTCCTTCTGCCATATCCATGCGCAGGATAAGGCGCTATTGGCACAAGCCGACAGCTTGGATATGCAAGCAAAGGAATTGTCGCATGCCGGAAGGGCTGCCGAGGCCATCACGTTAGGACAGCAAGCCCTCGACATTGTCTCTGCCCAATTGGGCCGTAACAATGCCACCTATGCCCATGTGCTCTCCAATTTGGCGGGTTACTATTCACGAACGGGCGACTATGACACTGCGCTCCGCATAGGCACAGAAGCCATGGACATACGCAAGGAGATTTTAGGTGACAACCATATCGATTATGCCCACTCACTCAACAACGTGGCCAAATACAACTCCTATTTAGGTAACTATTTTGAGGCCGTTCGCTTAGGCAGAAAAGCTGTGGAGACTATCGAGGCCATTAACGGCAAGGAGAACGCTGACTATGCACTGGCCCTAAGCAACATGGCGGGCTATTTTTCACGCATGGGCAACTACGCCGAGGCTCTGACTTTGGGTGAGGAAGCACGAGCCATTCGCGAACGAGTGCTCGGCCAACAACATCCCGACTATGCAGAGTCACTCAATAACCTGGCAAAATACCATTATTTTCTTAAAGAATACGACCAAGCCGTCGATTTGGAGAGTCAGGCACTGGCATTGCGCGAACAAATCTATGGCAAGCACCATCCCGATTATGCCACGGCATTAAGCAATCTGGCAGACTACTACGAGCAGCAAGGCAATATTGCAGAGGCCATGCGCCGAGGCAGCGAAGCATTGGAAATACGACGTGAAGTACTGGGCGAGAAACATCCAGAATATGCAGAGTCGATGGCCAACTTAGCGGCATATCACCACCGGTTGGGCAATCATGCCGAAGCTGTGAAATACGGAGCACAGGTATTGGCATTGCGGCGAGAAGTCTTGGGCGAAGAGCATCAAGCATACGCATGGTCGCTTTGCAAAATGGCCTCCTATTTCTCTGCCAACGAACAGGCCGACTCCGCCGAAGTCTATGCAGAGCGTGCCACAGAGAAATATACCAACTTCATCCTCAGTTCCTTTGCCGACATGACAGCAAACGAGCGCAACCTCTTTTGGATGCGCATGAAGTCGTGGTTCACCAATATGGTGCTACAATTAGCTGCCAAACACCCCACAGAGAAAATGGTGACAAGCGCCTATAACTGTACACTGCTGTCCAAGGGACTACTGCTGAACAGTGAAATAGAGATGACCAATCTGCTCATGGAAAGCGGTGACTCCACACTCGTCAATGCCTACCAACAACTTCAAGCCAACCGTTCCCTACTTATCAAGGCTTTCGAGATGCCTAAGGCACAACGCACCGTCAATACAGACTCCTTGCAACGTGTCATCACCCGGCAGGAACGACGACTGGTACAGCGATCGAAAACCTATGGCGACTATACGAAGTCACTGCGTATCGACTGGCGACAAATTGCCAATCATCTCTCACACGAAGACATCGCAATTGAATTTGTCACCTATAAAAATGATGCCAATGAAGTGGCATACGCAGCACTCGTCATTAAGCCAAGGCTCCCCCACCCCACATTGGTTCCTCTGATGACCCAAAGCCAACTCAACGACATTGCCACCAAGGACATCTACACTACTCACAAACTCTCATCATTGGTATGGGCACCACTGCACGAATATCTGAAACAGGCAAAAAGAGTATTCTTCGCTCCCGCCGGCGAGCTCTACAACATTGGCATTGAATCGCTTCCGCACTGGCAAGAAGAAGGGTTCATGGCCGACCAATGGAAACTCTATCGGTTGTCCTCCACACGTGAAATCGCCATTGAAAAAGGGAAAAAGTCGCAAAAGCCAAGCACTGCAGAGATCTTCGGAGGCATCATTTATGACACACGAGAGTTGCAAGGCGAGGAAATGACTGCCACAACGAAAAAGACCAAGGAGAAAGCAGCCAAATACCTTCCTGGCACAAGAAAAGAAGCTGAAGAAATCTACCAATGCCTCACTGAGGATGACATACAAGTCAATCTCCACTTAGGGAGTCAAGCCACTGAGGAAACCATGAAAAACCTCTCAGGGCATGCACCCGCTATACTACATATCGCCACCCATGGTTTCTACTGGACCGACCAAGAGATACGAGAGGGAAACATGGACGAAAAACTGCAATTCCTGTCGATGTATGGCAACTTAGACGATGCCGACCAAGCCCTCACACGTTCGGGGCTGCTCTTCGCCGGTGCCAACTACACACTGACAGGCAAACAGACATCCGACCTGCACGACGACGGTATTCTCACGGCCAAAGAAATCTCCGTGCTCGACCTCCGCGGGGTTGATATGCTCGTGCTATCAGCCTGTCAGACAGGACTTGGCAAGGTGACTGGCGATGGGGTCTTCGGACTGCAAAGGGGATTCAAGAAAGCGGGGGCCAGCAGTCTGCTCATGAGCCTATGGAAAGTGGACGACAAGGCTACACGACAACTGATGACGTTCTTCTATCATAACCTAACACAAGGGATGAACAAGCACGATGCTTTCAGTAAAGCACAACACGACCTGCGTAACATGGACGTGGAAGACAATAGCCGCCGCAAAAACCGACGGGCCATCTCGTCAAGGGCGAAACGAGCAAAAAAAGCAGCCGCAAAGAAAGTCTATGCCGACCCACACTATTGGGCAGCATTCATATTGCTTGACGCCATACCCTCTTCTTTTGCCATCCGCTGATACTGTGTAGGGGTAAGGCCTGTTATTTTCTTAAAAGTACGTATGAAATGGCTTCTCGACTTGAAACCCACCTCCTCGGCAATGGCATCATTGGTCTTGTTGCCATTGTTGGCGGTATCAACAAGCCGCTTGCAAACCTCGTTGATGCGCTGTTCGTTGAGCAACGTGTTGAAATTCTTACCTAATTTCTCATTGATAACTTGCGACACGTATTTTGTGTTGGAATTGACAAGCATCGCAAGTTTGTCGATGGTGAAGTCATCCTGACAAAAATCCGAAGGGGAGTGCATCACACGACGAATACGGGCAAGCAGCATCTCCTTGCCCTCAACAGTGAGGCAACTTGACTTGTAACGCTCACCCTCAGGCATTTTAGAATTGTCTTCCTCCTTGTTTTTCTCCAACTCCAACCTCTCTACATGTTCCTGATATTTGATGAGCGCTACATTCTTTTTGAAAAGATCTTTATTGTTTTCGCTCAATTTCTTGTTTTGGAATATTGTTAAAGCCAAGAATGACAAGGTAAGAAGCAATCCCAACCCAATAGCCCATGAGATGGTGCCACGAACTTTCTTCTCAGAAGTCAGTTGCTGAACTTGCTTCTCATACTTATTCGACTCATAGAAAAACTCCATGTCCTTAATCTTGCCATACTCATTGGCATTATTGATAGAGTCTTTCAGTTCCATGTATCGGTATTTTGCAGCATGGGCAGCAGACAAATCCCCCGAACGGACATGACATAGATACATGTAACGATAGGTGGTGATGAGCATGTCGAGAGCCTCACCTTCCAATGATTTTTTCTCGCAAATGCGCAGGTTTGACAAGGCAGCACTATAATCCCCCATCTCCATGTAAGCCTTAGCAATATACATGTAACTCGGTACTTCATAATTCTCTTTGAAGGGCAGGTCACTTGCTGTATTAATGGCTCTTGTGAAATGGCCGATAGCCTCGGAATAGTGTTTTTTATACAACGACTCCATGCCATTGCTTATATGCGAGATGAACATATAGTTGCTATCCCTTTGGGCAATAGGCAACTTCCGAAAATCCTCGATGAGCGACATAGAATTACGCAGGCTGTCCATATCCCAGTTTAGGTCGAGGATGTTGTGCACAGTGTTATATACCGATGACCAATCTTTCTGTCTGACACCAATGTCATAAGCAAGTCCTAAATGCTTGCGGGCATTGTCGTAATCGTTATAATAAATGTAAATACCTGCGATATTGTTATGAGTACGATAGGCAACAGAGTCGTCGGCAGAATCAAGAGCTTTTGTAAACAGCGAAAAAGCCATCAGATAGTCCGAACGCATCTGAGCGATGGCACCGGCATTGTTGAGGGCATAATCATAAATCTTACGCTCCTGGTCATTCATCTTATCGTAATTTCTACTAGTAATTACTGTCAGGCAGGCCAGTGCTTTGTCCGTCTCCCCCTGCTTCAGATAATCCATGCCCTGTTGGTAAACAGATTCTATGGGGGTGTTAGCATACCGCTTATAATATTGATCCAAATCTTCGACTTGAGCAGAGGAATACACTGGGAGAGATGGGAAAATCAGCAGGAAAAAGCAAGAAAGGATACACAGAATACCCTTTATATGTGCCAATTCTTGAATTGTCACTTTTATAAACGGATGTTTTCTTGCCATTTTGCTCATAATTTGTTATCTTAGCGGCAAAATTAGTGCTATTTTGTAAAAAAACCAAAGCAAAAACTACAATTTTACCAACAACCTAACAAAATGACGATAATCAAAGATAAATATATGGCATCATTACTGTGGTTCGTATTACTAATCATGGCAACAGCATTCTTCCCTCTTTCCATGAGAGCGGTTCCTGCAACAGGTCATCTTTATGGGGTCTTCGTCACGGAGAGGGGCGATAGTCTACGAGTGAGACTGGTAGGTGACGAGCACCTCAGTTTTTGGAAATCCGACGATGGACGATGCTTTCAACTCAACGAAAAACGACAACTTTGCGAAATACACACCAACGAACTGGTTTCAAAAAGTGTTCCACAGTCATTGGCAAAACGCACGCCAAAACTCGGCGACTTCAAGCATTACGAGGGAGAGTACAAGGGTATCATCATCCTCGCAAATTTTGCCGACTGCCAGTTTAAAGAAAACCATAATCAGGAGCTCTACTTCAATGTGGCCAACACCCCAGGTTTCACCAACGAGATGGGATTCAAGGGCAGTGTACGCGATTATTTCCTCAGCCAGAGCAGAGGAAAGTTTGATTTTTCCTTCGATGTGGTTGGTCCTGTGCAACTTTCTCACAGTTACAAATACTATGGAGAGGATGCCGCCAATGGTTCCTCTCACAACATCCATGCTGGTGAGATGATTGCTGAGGCATGCCAATTGGTAGGAGAAACCGTAGATTGGAGCCAATATGACTGGGATGGAGACGGAGAGGTTGAACAAGTTTTCGTTGTCTTCGCCGGCGAGGGACAGCACAACAGCACCGACCCTTATACCATCTGGCCCCACAAGCATAGCCTGTCGATGAGTGACTATGGAGAGGTATTACAGATAGGCAGCCGCACGATAGATCAGTATGCCTGCAGCAGCGAGATGTTCACATCGACGATGATTTCTGGAATTGGGGTGATGTGCCATGAGTTTTCACATTGTTTCGGATTTCCCGAGCATTACGATACAGCACTCGGTTCTTCAGGGAATTTTGGTATGTACACATGGGACGTGATGGGCATGGGAAACTACAACGGCAATGGTTTCATCCCTGCTGGATATACCAGCCATGAACGAATGGTATTAGGATGGCTAGACCCCATCGAACTATGCGATGATGAGGTGCAAGTGGATGGCATGCAACCGCTTTCTGAAGGTGGCGATGCCTACATCATCTACAATGATGCCAACCACAATGAATATTATCTACTTGAAAACCGCCAGAAAGTGGGATGGGATGCTGCATTACCAGGAAATGGGTTGCTGATTATCCATGTGGATTTTGACAAGCAGATATGGGAGGCCAACGGCGTCAATGTCGTTCAGACCTATGGCGCATTCATCAACGACCACCAACGGATGACGATTTTCCATGCCGATAACGACGATGCCAAGACTGATTTCTCATTACAGCGTGATACTTATCCTTATGTCAAGCGCGACTCGCTCACCGATCATTCAATGCCAGAAGCAATTCTATATACACCCAACCTTGCAGGAAGCAAATATATGGGAAAACCCATAACCAGCATCAAGCGTAATGCCGACCAGACGGTCAGTTTCCATTTCGGAGGGACTAACACTAATGGTATCAGTACGATTGAAGAGAACAATATCCCCCGCAGAATGAAAGTTTACCACATTGCGGGAAAAGACATCTGGGTAACACTGCAGAAAAACCGTAGAACGAAATACATAGAATGAAAGGTCTCACCATTGATTTTTACTAATTCAATTAATATTAACTAAACCATTCTGCTTATGAAAAAACTTTTATGCTTATTTGGAGCACTGTTCGCTGTCCTCATGGTCAACGCACAGAAGGTCGATTGGAACCGCCCAGTATCGACCAACCATCCTTTCAGCTGGATGAGTCAAGAAGACTTGATGAAGCTGGAGAAGATGGTACCAGAAAGTGCTCGGTCTGCTCAGCCCAAAACCACGAAGAAATCCTTGAACCGCGTGGGCGAGGCTGTGGATACAGTAGATTACTTCACGGTTGCACAAAGCACCACAGCAAACTATCAGTTTGCACCTAACGGAGGCGACATCTCCACTTACAATGTCGGTATCGCGCGCGATGGAAATCAAGTGACATTCAAGAATTTCTTCTCGCTCTACAATCCTGCCGACTATACACCGACTATCGAATCTGATTTCACTGGTATTTACGACGAGGCGACCAAGACCGTCACGGTACCAGCATCCTCTGTGTTCGCCAATGCCACTGTTGTGTGTTCAATCTATAACTACTATGTTGGAACACTCGTTTGTGGACAAATCGACAACACTGGAACGCTTTATGCTGACGAACAACTCGTTTTCCACGTTGAGGGAGATTTCGAGAAACTCACTACCGACCAGGCTGTTGCCGTGGCATATTATCCCCCCACAGGCGGACAGGCATATGGTCTTTACAAATCCTATCGTCGGATTGTCCTTTGCATACCAAAGGAGACTGGCGATCTCTACACTTTCAACGAGTCACTTGACCTTGGAAGCACATTCCCCAATGTGGCTGCAGTAAAAGATTCTATTCCTATCATCAACCTTGGTAAGGGTGAGATTGAATATGCTGTCGATGTGGAAAGCGACCCAGAAGGTTATATCAGCAGTTCTTCTGTAGGTGTCATCGGTGGAAAGTCATATGCTTATGCTGTCTTTGAACTGGCTGGTCCTGAGCCCGCTGAAGAAATCGAGGCCAATGCCGTCATCAACTACGACACCGGCGACAGCGAAGGGAATTTTGTCGTCTCAATCACTGGTTCTATCGTGCCATTGCCCGACTTTACACCCATTGTGAAGAAAGGTGAATTCACATTCAACACATCGATTGAGTATCCTTTCAGAATGGTAGAATTCAATGATGTTCCCGCTGCCATGTCAGGTGTTGAGGGTGAGGCAGGCATCTCCGACCTCTATGTGTACTTCAATGTACCAGAAGGCAAAAAAGGAACCTTCAGCTTTGAGGGATATCACAAGAACGACCCATCTTACCGCTATTCATGGGGTGTACTCTCAGGTTACTTCGTAGATAGCGAGACCCCTGCTTTCTCTACCAGCGACGAAGGCCCATTGAATGGAACACTTGAGATGGCTCCAGGCAACCACTATGTACGCTTCCAGCACCAGAACATGTATGCTTCGGGTATCTTAGAAAACGGACTGTACCTCACTGGCATCAGCCTCGAATATGAGGACCTGCCAGCAGATGCAGCAGTACTGAAGACAGAACTTGTAGATTTCGGTAACTTCATCGTGGAAGAGGGTTACGGCACAAGCAAGACAAGCAACATCTTGATTCAAAACCGTGGTGCCAATCCACTTACTTTGTTGTCAATTGAGTCTGATAACGAGGAGTTCAAACCCGATGTCACCGCCGTACAACCTGCCACTTCGCTTACCGACCTCATCATCCCTGTCACTTTCTCAACAAGCGTAGCAGGTGTCAAGACCGGCAACATCACTATCAACACATCGGCAGGAAGCTTCCTTGTCCCTGTTAAGGCAAAAGTCTTTGATATGCCCGACTTCAGCCAGGTTATCACCGAAGGCTTAGAATATCTTACCGTTACAACAGATCCTGAAGCACCGTTCATCGTGGAAGACGGTGTGGCATACAATGCCAACTGTGACGACGGCGACCTTGTACCCACCGTTTCTCGACTGAAACTCGAATTCAAGGTTCCAGAGGGTAAAATCGCACACATCTCATGGGAAGGCCATGCTTGGGGTAATCCTCCTGCAGACCTCTCCGACTATACTACCTACTGGTACAAAGACCGTGCAGGATTTGAATTCCAGAATGGTAGCAACATGGGTATGCTCGATATCCATGGCTATGACATCGATGTCAGCTCTGAGGCTTTTGCAGCATATAATGACGGCTCATGGGCACACTTCCTGACTTTCATTCCTCACGAGTACACCTGGGGACCCGATTATTTCACATTCCTATACACTCAGGATGGTGACTCTATAACAGCGGGTAAGAACAGATTCGAAATCAAGAATATTAAATTCCACGTGGAAGATTTCCAAGAACATGCAGTAGAACTCGTTAACGAAGGTGCTGTGGCATTCGAACCTACTTATGTGAGCGAGGGACGTAGTGCCAAGACTACTGTGCAGCTTAAGAACGTTGGAAGCGAGCCTCTCACCGTGCTGTCTATTCGTCCTGAGAACGAGGGAGAACCATTTGGAGGCATTGTACCCGACGACTATTACAACAATGTGGCATACAATTCGACCATGAACGTCACGCTGACATTCAGTCCAACTGTTCCTTCCGACGAAGAGAAAGAGTACAGTGGCAATGTCGTTATCACAACCAATGCCGGTGATGTCGTGGTACCAGTGGTCGCTACTACCAAGGCACAGAAGGGTATCATCTATCCTGGTGACTTCGAGGACGACGCTGTGGGATGGAAAGTATTCGACAAAGATGGCGATGGTATAACATGGAGACTGGGATGGAACTTCTGGGGAGAGCGTCCAGAATACGTGCGCAGTGGCATACAATGCATCGGTTCGGCATCGTCGAGTGACTACGACTTACCTTTCACTCCCGACAACTGGGCATTCTCACCCGCTATGGTAATTCCAGCAGACGGCGCCAAGCTCGAATTCTACATCAGCGCTTTCCATCCTGAAAGATATGCTGAACACTACAGTTTCTATATTGTTGATAATATCGACTGCATCAATGAAGGAAATGTGGATTATATCCTCAACAACTTCCAGCCACTCATTGAGGAAACCATCAACGAACCTTCTGTTTACAATTCCGACTACACCAAGGTAGGAGGTTGGCAACAAAAGATTATCGACCTCAACAGTTATGCTGGAAAAACCATCTACTTAGTATTCCGTCACTTCGACTGCACAGGACAATATGTGCTCCGCCTCGACGACTTATTCGTGGTGACCAATGATCATCCACTTGGTATCGGCGCTCTCGCCGGCGACAAGAATATCATCAGCAGTGAATACTACACCATCGATGGCAAGCGAGTTGAGAATCTTGTCAAGGGTGTCAATGTCGTACGCTCTGAGATGCAAGACGGCTCTGTGAAAGTGCAGAAAGTCATCATTAAGTAATCACTGAAATGAGAAAGTGCGTATATCTTCTACTGACATTGCTCGCCGTTTACACGGCGGGCAATGCTCAGGTTACGAGTGTGAACCTTGGTTATTGCGACGGTGATGTAAGCAGAACCGTCCATAGTGAGTTCTGCTCGTCGGAGAAAAACGTGTGGGTGAGCGGTGCCATTTGGGTGCCAGCAAGCGATGTCAATGTATGTGCTGGCAACGAACTCAAGGTCATACGCGCCGGGCTGGCACAGAAAATCAGTATCGACACCATGTGTGTGTGGGTGCGCGAGAAACTCGACGGCAACAACCTTGCCGAAGGAGGAATCCCAAAGGCCGACATACAAAAAGGATGGAATGAGATAACGCTCAACACCCCCCTGGCACTGGATGGCAATAATACCACGGGACTATATATAGGATATTCCTATCACCAGACTTCCGTCAACCAGGGACTGTCGGTGTTTCTTGAACCTACGCCCCATGCACTATACTTGAAATTAGGTGAGGAAGAATGGGTTGACCGCTCCGACGAGGGACTCCTCTGCGTAGAGGGTATGGTCTATGGAGACCACCTGCCTGCCTTGAATTTGCGCCTGGCATCCATCGAAACCCCAGAATACTATATTCTCGACAAGGGGAAAATGAGGATTTTGGGTATCGTTAAGAATCTAGGTGTACAGACAGTCACTGGATTTGATGTCGAGGCAAGAATCGATGGTATCGACGAGGTTTATACAGCACATCTCGACACTGTGGTAGATTACCAGGGTATCAAAATGTTTGATTTTGAGATATCACCGGCTATCACACAAGTTGGAATGGGACGTGTGACCGTCACCATCAGCAAGCTCAATGAGGGCGACGACCTTAATATGGAGGATAATGTGGCCTCGGATGTGTTTGAAACTGTGGAACACGACTATTCTCGAATGGTTCTCCTTGAGGAGTTCACCACAGAAAAATGTAGCAACTGTCCACGTGTGGCAGGCTTCGTTCACGACATACTCGACAACGACGCATATAAAGATGCTGTGGTGGCAGTATGTCATCATGCGGGCTATGATACAGATTTCCTCACCGTACCTTGCGACAACAGTTACTTGTGGTATTACAACGAAGGCGGCTCCACTTATGCCCCTGCCCTTATGCTCGACAGAGCAACAAGAAGTGGAGCGACACCGGTATTCCTCCCAAATACATTGGACCAGCTGAAGGCTATGGTTGAAGAACGACTGGTAAAACCTGCATTAGTGTCTGTGAAGGTTGGTGCCGAGGTCAATGAAGAAACCAACAAAGTGAAGGTGACTGTCAATGGAAACCGTGCGAAAGAGAATATTACTGTTAACCCTGCACGTATCACCGTATTTTTGGTAGAAAACAACATCAGTCCACGGAGTCAGGCAGGTGCAACTTCCGATTTTATTCATCAGCATGTCACACGCAAGGTAAACAGCGACTGGGGTGAAGTGATTGAATGGAATGGCAATGACTATAACTACGAATGCACATTCGACCTTAGGGCAGACTATGTGCGAGAGAATTTACAGCTCGTAGCCATGATTTTTGACTATGATGTAAACGACCCAAGCAAAAATGAGGTGGCCAATGCCGGCACACTCTTTTATACCGACTTCACCAGTACAGGTATCTCTGCCGTTCAGGCCGAAACATCCACTCCGACCATCTATGACCTCTACGGAAGGATTGTCACCAACCCCACCAAAGGCATCTATATTGTCAATGGCCAAAAGGTTGTGGTGAAATAATGAATCTGCTTTAAATAGTTTCATCCCTGCTGCTTGATGAGCAGCAGGGATGAATATAGTATATATAACCCATGAAAAGAATCAACCTTATCCTAATGATTGGCTATGCAATCGGGGCAATTGGTCTCTCCAGTTGTGAATCCACCATGCCAATACTACAGCAAGTGTTCAACAACGTTGGCTACCCAAGTGTATATACCAACGGCAGCAATACTACTTCAAGTACTTATCCTGGTTCCACCACTGGCACAAGTCAGAGGACACCCAGCAGCAACACAGGCAATGCCACCAAAACTAACACAAACGTTTCCTCTACTCCTAAAGCTACAACTACCACCCATACCACCACTTCCACCACCGACCTCTACTACAATGGCCGACGAGTGGGTGAGATACGCTCCAATGGCGATGTGTATATAGATGGGAGACGCATGGGTGAGATTCGGTCTAATGGCGACATCTATGTGGACGGGCGGCGTGAAGGCGAAATCCGCTCCAACGGCGACATCTACAAGAATGGCCGACGCGTGGGTGAAGTACGTTCCAACGGAGACGTCTATGAGGATGGACGGCGCGTAGGTGAGGTACGCTCCAACGGCGACGTCTATAGAAACGGCTCCCGTATCGGTGAAGCCCGCAATATGACAAACACCAAATGGGTAGCCGTCGTCTATTTCTATAATTTCTTCAGACTGTAGATAGTTAGAGGTGAGAGTCAATAACAATCCTCACATCCTTCTGGGTGATATTCTTACAATTGTGGAATTCGGCATCCTTTTTGGCAATGATGTTGACATTGCGTAGGGTGATACCATCGATAGGCATTTCGGGCAGACCGTTGAATTCCATTGCCCTTCCAGCACCATTGCACACCACATTCGAAATATTGATGTTACGGAAGATGGGGGTTGTCTCATCCACTGGCATTTTCGCTGTATTATCGGGATTGTCACCATCGGCCAGTGCCTCAGCCACCGATTTTCCACCATAATACATATTAAAAGTGATGGCATCGGTTTTTATATCGGTCATGGAAATGCCATCGATATTGATGTTCTCCACAATGCCTCCACGACCACGTGTGCTCTTAAAGCGCAGCCCCACGTCGGTGCCCAGGAACTGACAGTTGCGTACCATTATGTTCTTCACACCGCCACTCATTTCAGAACCGACCACAAAACCTCCATGACCGGCAAACACCGTGCATCCGTCAACCACTACATTCTCACAAGGACGGCCACGACGGCGGCCATCAGCATCCTTACCACTCTTGATACAGATACCATCGTCGCCAGCATCAAACTTTGAATCGACGATGAGGGCATTGCGGCATGATTCCAAGTCAAGGGCATCGCCATTCTGAGCATAGGCGGGATTACGTGCCAGCACATGGTCAAGGATGATATTCTCGCACATCAGTGGGTGGAGGTTCCACGCTGGCGAGTTTTGGAAAATAACATCTTGTAAGAGCACATTACGACAATTTACTAAGCTCACCATCACCGGGCGCAAGAATCGCTTGATGCTCTCCCAATCTTCCTTGGTGTTCATGCCTTCAGGCACATTCATATTGGCTGAAGCCTCACCCTTTGCATAGCCCTCTGAGGGCACCCAGTATCCTTTTTTTGTCTCCACTCCCGAACCTTCGGTAAATTCCTTCCACTGGCTCTCGGTGACCTTTGATTTCTTTAGAGGCCGCCAATAGCGACCATTGCCATCTATCACACCCTGACCAGTGATAGAGATATCGTGAAGTCCATTCCCACTCAATGGTGACTGGCAGCGATAGGTGTCGAGTCCCTCAAACGATGTGGAAATCAGTGGATAAAGTGTCTCATCAGCGGCAAAGAGTATCACGGCCCCCATTTCCAAATGTAGGTCGATATTACTCTTCAACACAATAGGGCCAGTATGCCAGATGCCCCTCGGCACAATGAGATGCCCACCACCACGGTTCGACAATGCATCGATTGCCTTGACAAAAGCCTCTGTACATAGTGTCTCGCCATCACCAACGGCGCCGAAGTCAGTCAGAGTCACCTGCCTATCGGGGATAGTGGGCGCGGAGATTTGTGCCATGGGGAATGGCAGGTTTCGCGTAAACTTCTCGTATGGATTCTGTGCGCTAACATTTAACACGAAAATGGCCATCATAGCCAAAAGAAAGATTCTCTTCATCTTAATAGGTATTTTGATTAGAAATTAATATTTGTATTGAAACTAGATTCTTAGACTTTGGGCCTTAGTTTGCATCTCTCACCACATCCTCAATAGCATCACAAAAATACCTCTCTTCCTTACCAATATAGAGATGAGAAATGCAATATGTATCCTTATGGTATTTACGGCGCATCTTTACAATAGGACGACCTGGAACGTGAAAAGGCAAAAGATTCAGTAGATTATTCATTTTTAAGCGTTTTATTTGATAGTAGTTGGTATTACACACATCGGAACTATGAATAGGAATTCTCTTTCTGCAAAGATAAAATGTATTGGCGGCATTTCCAAACGAATTGCCTACTTTTTCTTATAGTTAGAGAAAAATGTTTAACTTTGTAGCGCAAAATAGAAATACAGGCAATTAAGCGACACATCTTTTCACAATGAATCATCCTATCATTCTCATCCTACGACCACTAAAAAAATGGGGTATTATCGTGGCCGAACTTCGATTCGTGGGGTCATTGGGACGATATATGGACATTGAGAGAAAGGTAAGAAAAGAACTATTGAATGACGATGTATCTGAACAGCTGCTTCAACTGGTGTCTCTCTGTGAGGAACTACAGGCAGGTTTCCTATATATGTGTTATGCCAACCGTAAGATGTTTTGTCGTGAAGCAGACTTCTGGGACAGCGAAGATAAGATGTTGCAGAATTATGTCAAGGATATGGCCGACAAACGATTGTTCAAGGTAATCAATATTGCCACCGAACTCGACATCCCCATTCTTTATGCAAAAAGCGATAAAAGCGCCCTGCATGTAGATGACAGGCTGTGGCTTCATAAGGAAACAACAGTAACACCTGTGATGAATTTCCAACGACATGACGAGGGAACAAACTATCAGCTATACCTACGGCTGGGAGAACGTGTGGAAAAGCACCCTGACGAACATTCGCTCACTGTGCTTACCTATCAACCAGGCATGTTCATCCTCGACCATAACATTTATCTGCTCCGTGAGGGATTCAGTAGCAAATTATTGATTCCTTTCATGCAGAAACCCATGGTATCGATACCACGAAGAATTGAAAACGATTATTTCCGACGATTCATTCTCAAAAATGTCGCAAAGGTGGAAATCCACGCTAACGGTTTTGACATCGACAACATCTCCGAGAAGGTATCCCCTTGTTTGACCATGGAAATGTCGGTCAATGGACAATATCTGCTCTCACTACGATTCAAATATGGCAATATGGACTATCCTTCCGATGGCAAGCCTGTGGGAAGGGTGTCGCTGCGCGAAAAAGAGGATGGAGGATTCCAATTTATCCGACAATTGAGAGACACACAGCGAGAACAACAAGCCTGGGAACAAGTGGCGCAGACTGGAGCAAGAATGACTGCAGAGGGAATTATTCGATTCCCAACACTATCACTCTTACTGGACTGGCTACGCCAATACGGACCACAGCTACGCTCTTTAGGTATTGATGTAGTGCAACCATCAGAGCATGTCTATTACATTGGACCTCTCAATGTGAGGCAAAGCGATGTATGGCATGGCGACTGGCTGCAAACAGACGTAACCATCGAACTTGACAACGGACGGCTGCTCATTCCCTTCCACAAACTACGCGATACCATCCTGCGCGGCGAACAGGAATATATGCTTCCTACAGGCGAACGATTGCTGATTCCCAATGAATGGCTACAACGCTATGGCGATCTGTTGTTGACTGGAATACCTAAGGATAATGGTTTCAGACGCCATCGTAGCCAGGTAATGCAAATAAAGGAAAGTCCGGAGCACCAGCCGACACAAACGAGCAAACAACATAGCGACAAATCCTTGCCAACTCAACTACAAGCCACACTACGCCCATATCAAGTAGTAGGATTTGAATGGCTTTGGGGATACCTCGAGACACGCATGGGATGCTGTCTGAGCGACGAGATGGGATTAGGAAAGACGCTTCAAACCATCGCACTACTTCTGAAATACAAGGAAACTGCAAGAACCAATGTGAGGAAACCTGTTCCAGGACTACTTTTCACCGAGGAGGAGATGAGCGGAAACGCCACAACAATCGACTATAATTCCAACACATCGATGAAATACCATACATCTTTAGTAATAGCTCCCGCATCGGTAGTGCACAATTGGTACAACGAACTTCACCGTTTCGCCCCCTCACTGCAAGTATGTTCCTATATCAACGATGTAGAAGGACGGCGCAAGATGCGACAATCTTTAACTCACTACGATGTGGTTCTTACCACCTATCGAACACTGGTCAACGATATTGCCTACTTGGCCGATATGCAGTGGGGTATTGCTGTTTTTGACGAAAGTCAGGCATTCAAAACGGCTTCATCACAAGTACATCAAGCTGTCGTACAAGTGCAAAGTATAGCGCGAGTGGCATTGAGTGGTACACCTGTAGAGAACAACCTTGGTGAACTATGGAGTCTGATGAATGTGCTCAATCCTTGTCTCTTGGGTGACGCCCATAGCTTTCAGAAAAACTTCATACAACCCATCGCTAAACAGATGGAGGAGAAACGCACCACCCTACTCCGAAAACTTATTGCGCCATTCTTCCTCAAACGCACCAAAGAAGAGGTACTGCATGATTTGCCAAAACGACAAGATGAGATTGTGGTATGTACGATGAGTGACGAACAAGCCAGTCTGTATGCGGAAGAGCTGTCACGCGCACGCAACGAGTGGATGGATACTTCTATAAAAGCTGCACACAAACAAATTCACATCTTAGCTGCCATACAGAAACTACGCCAAATAGCAAATGGGGAAGGGAAAATGAATGTGGTGTTCAATCGATTGGAAGAACTTCACAACACTCAGCACAAAGTACTGATATTCAGTGAGTATGTCACACTATTAGAGAGAGTGGCATCTCTGATGGACGAACGTGGATGGCAATACGATATGCTCACTGGAAAAACCACACAACGTGAACAAGTAATCGCACATTTCCAAGAGACAGAAGAATGCCAATTTTTCCTTATTTCACTCAAGGCTGGTGGCGTAGGTCTGAACCTCACGGCTGCCGACTATGTCTTCCTGCTCGACCCTTGGTGGAACCAGGCTGCCGAGGAGCAAGCCATCGCACGCAGTCATCGTATCGGCCAGCACCGTCCTGTCTTCGTCTATCGCTTCGTAGCCAAAGACACACTCGAAGAGCAAATCATCACTTTGCAAGAACATAAGCAAAGCCTAATCGACAGCGTCATGCCGTTTATATTGAAAAATGAAAATTGAAAGAAGTCACTTCTAACTCCTAACTTCTAACTTCTAACAATGACTACCGCCCAAGAAATCATCACCCACATGGAATCGTTGCAAGATGAGCGTCAACGACAAAACCTTATGCGCTTCTTCAAGACACAGCCAGGAGAATATGGCTATGGCGACGAATTCCTTGGCATCAAGGTTCCCACAACACGCGAAGTAGTAGGACAATCAAAAGACACGCCCTTGAGCGAAATCCCCACGCTGCTGCTCTGCCGTTGGCATGAGGTAAGACTCTGTGGACTGCTATTACTTGTTGGAAAATTTGAAAAACTATCAACAAAAAGACTTGTTAATGACCCACAAGCCATCAAGCAGCGTGACGAAATCGTTCAGTTATACCTCAAATATGCCCGCCAAGCCAATAACTGGGATTTGGTGGACCTCTCCGTACACAAAATTATCGGTTCATGGCTGCTGCTGCCTACCAAGCTCGGCAGCACCACCAAAGAGGCGAGTATAAATGCCGACTATAAACTGAAAGTGCTCGATTCCTTAGCAAGCAGCGACTGCCTATGGCTACAGCGAATGAGTATGGTGTGCTCGTGGAAGACCTCTCAACAAGGCGACCCATCTTATTGCCTACGCTACGCAGAAATTCATCTCCAGCACCCTCACGACCTGATGCAGAAAGCCGTAGGATGGATGCTCCGTGAGATGGGCAAGCGTGTGAGCATGGACCTTCTGCGTGACTTCCTGCGCCAGCATATACACGAGATGTCACGTACATCACTACGCTACGCCATCGAGAAAATGCCAGAACAAGAAAGGGGGATATGGTTAAGGAAATAGACTTTTGATTTAAAAACACTATACCATCTTCCATGTAATCCCAAAACTCATAAGGTTTCAGTTCATATAAACAAAAAACTAACAACAACTCCCTATATCACAATGAACCCAAGAAAAATCATTTTATTCGTATTATTTATGGCTACTTTACCTATCATGTCGCAAGACAAAATGCAACAACTGGAGAAAAAAGCAAGTGAGATTATCTCACAAATGACACTCGATGAGAAAATCTCACAAATGATGAACGCCACACCTGGCATACCACGCTTAGGCATCGAGCCTTATGACTGGTGGAACGAGGGACTGCACGGTGTGGGCCGTGACGGGCGAGCCACCGTGTTCCCACAACCCATCGGACTGGGTGCCACCTTCGACCCTACCCTCGTACAGCAAATTGGTGACGCTATCGCCACCGAAGGGCGCGCAAAATATATCGTAGCCCGGCGCAATCACAACTATGCCCGTTACACTGGACTGACTTTCTGGAGTCCCAACATCAATATCTTCCGCGACCCACGATGGGGACGAGGCATGGAGACATACGGCGAAGACCCGTTCCTTACAGGAACCATGGGTACCGCATTTGTCAAAGGTATGCAAGGCGATGACCCTGTCTATCTAAAAGTGGCAGCATGCGGAAAGCACTATGCTGTTCACTCTGGCCCAGAAAGTACACGTCACACCGCCAATGTGGAACCCTCACGGCGAGACCTCTGGGAGACCTACCTGCCGGCATTCAAAATGTTAGTCCAACATGGACATGTGGAAATCATCATGGGAGCTTACAACCGAGTCTATGGCGAGAGTGCCTCGGGAAGCCAGTTCCTGCTTACCGACGTGCTACGCAAGCAATGGGGATTCAAAGGGCACATCGTTTCCGACTGTGATGCCATTAACGACATCTACCAAGGGCACAAAATTGCACAGACACCAGCAGAAGCCTGTGCCATAGCCATAAAAGCTGGTCTCAATGTGGAGTGCGGACATACGTTTAAAGCCATGAAAGAGGCCATCGACCAACAACTGCTCACCGAGGCCGACCTCGACAAAGCACTGATACCACTGATGATGACTCGTCTGAAATTAGGTATTCTTCAACCCGATGCCGACTGCCCATACAACAATGTTAGCGAAGACGTCATCTGCAGCGATGAGCATCTCGCACTGTCACGGAAAGCGGCCACCGAGAGCATGGTGCTACTGAAGAACGACGGTGTGCTGCCACTGCAGAAAGATATCCACACACTATTTGTCACTGGTGCCGGAGCTGCCGATGCTTTCTGGCTCATGGGCAACTACTTCGGCATTGCCAACCGCTACATCACCTATCTGCAAGGCATTGTCTCGAAGGTAAGCAATGGTACAGCGGTGAACTATCGTCCAGGCGTGATGGAAAACAGTCCCACCCTCAACAGTATCAACTGGGCTGTGGATGAGGCCGCTGGTGCCGACTACACCGTAGTGGTGATGGGCAATAACGGAAACCTGGAGGGCGAGGAAGGCGAGGCCATCGACTCAGAATGGGGCGACCGCACCAACATCCGCGTACCTGAGAGTCAGATGAAATTCCTACGTGACATCCGTGCCAAGAAGAAAAGCGGCATCATCGTGGTACTCACAGGAGGAAGTCCGGTGGATATGCGCGAAATCACCCAATTGGCAGATGCCGTGGTGATGGCATGGTACCCAGGACAGGAAGGTGGTTATGCCCTGGGCGACCTACTCTTCGGCGATGCCAATTTCTCTGGACGACTACCTGTCACTTTCCCTGCCGACGGTGATCTCCTTCCGGCATTCGACGACTACTCCATGCGTGGACGAACCTACAAATATATGTCAGATAACATCTTCTATCCCTTCGGCTATGGACTGAATTACGGCCGCGTGGAATATGGCGACCTGCAACTGACCGCCAACAAGAAAAAGGGCGTTACTGCCACTATCACACTGACCAATCCTTCGCAATGGGATGTCACAGAGACCGTACAACTTTATGTCTCCACTCCCGGTGCTGGTGTAAGCGCACCCCTTCAGCAATTAGCAGCATTCCGCCGTGTAGAAGTAAGAGCTGGCAGTAGTGTGGAGGTTACCTTCGACATCGCTCCCGAACAAATGATGACTGTGGGTGAAGATGGCAGCAGCAGACTGACACGTGGGGAATACACTTTCACTGCCGCCAGTGCAGCCCCCTCATCACGCAACGCAGCACTCGGCATACAGACAGTTGTTAAGGTTGTAAAGTTATGAGGTCGCTTCGCTTGTAGGTCGTGAGGTCGCTTTGCTTGTAGGTTATAAGGTGAGAAATGATTGTATTGCACCATCATATTACACCTTATAACCTCACAACCTCACAACCTTATAACCTCATAACCTTATAACCTTACAACCTTACAACCTCATAACCTTCAATCATTCCTCCTCAATCCCTGCGACTTCCACCAGGTATTGCAGGATTTTATTCAGCGTGTCATGGTGGTCGGGGCCTGTGGCATAACCGCCAGAATCTATCGAACCTCCTTCAAACGAAATAGTCATCGACCAACCAGAAGCATCCGTAATCATCACCTCTGGATGATACTCACGATAGACATCATATAGCTTTCCTTCCTCCACCATATCGCGGACACGTTGGAAAACAGAATCATTTACTTCTATCTCACATTTTGTCTCACCCGGATTCTCTGGCATATGCATCCTACGGGCAATCGTTATTTTGAGAATGTTCTTTCCTTTATTCTTGTTCAGTGAGAACTCCTCACGGAAGCCTGCAAAGCCGTTGTTGCGACTATAGTAGAAATACTTGAGTGCTCCCGAGGGCATCGAAGCATTTGTGCCACCCTTCATAAAACCATTTAAGGCACCAGAGAAATGAGCAAAGCATTTCTCAGTCTCCTCTGCTTGGGCAAATGACTGCCGTGCCAGATCCACATTTTTGAAATACTTAGCAAGTAGCTTGTTTTGTTTCTTCAGTTTC
Organism: uncultured Prevotellaceae bacterium; assembly: GCA_900315075.1. Taxonomy (GTDB): domain Bacteria; phylum Bacteroidota; class Bacteroidia; order Bacteroidales; family Bacteroidaceae; genus Prevotella. The sequence goes on from OMXV01000004.1 coordinate 38,515, forward strand.
TTCGTTGTGCCAATAATCTCATCTCGAGTCTGAAGAATCTTCTGAGCATAGATATAATCCTCTTCCACTTCATTCAGTATAAATTGTTGCCCACCAGGATTGTAACGAGAGACTTGAGCAATCATTCTATCGGTAGATTCCATATCTTTCAGAAATGAATTCCGAGGTGTCCATATACCATCCTTATTGATATTCGCCACCACCTCATCAACTTGGGCCCATGCACCCAACGAAAGTGCCATAGCACACATCAGTGTCAATAGTATTCTTTTCATAGTAAGATATCTTATTTATTTAGACTATAGTTTTACAGCCACAAAGATAGAAAAAAATTAATCAAACCACAAAAATAATTAGGAAATTGAAGAATGGTAATTGAAAAAAAGAAAACTAAAAATGAAGAGTTGTCTCTATCATGCATATTATTGTAAATAGGTAATCAAAATTATCTGTAACAATCATCTATTTTTGACCACCTACTTATTAGTCGTTAGATGTTAACCAAACCTACTCCGTATAAGCCAATAGTGTTTTTTCAATCTTCAATTTTAAATATATTCCAAAAAATGTGTAACTTTGCAGCGTTTTTCGAAGAGCAACATTTTTATGAACGACAGATATACGATTCTTGCCCCACAGGGCAGGGGACATTTTACCGACCGCCTTGGCGAATTATTTCTTACACTTGGCCACTATCTCGATACAGAACAAATGGAAGGCCGACAGATGCAATTCGCAAAAATCTTCCTCAGCGACGCCCAAAATCAATATGGCGACCTCAAAAAGTCAGTTCTTTACAAAGAATATCTGGCCACTGTCCCCAATACCATTATCGAACAGCCACCTCTCGATGGTTCCAAAATCTCAATATTAGTAAAGACGTCCACCTCCGAGCCACAGTTCATCTTCCACAGCATCCGCCTAAAGGAAGAAGAAACGCGCGGTGCCAATTCGTATATCCAGACCATGCTCATTTTCGACAAATATTTAGAAGATATCCGAAAACGTGGGCTAACACTGAAAGAGCATTGTGTGCGCACATGGATTTATGTGGCCGACATTGACGTCAACTACCAAGGGATGGTGAATGCACGTAATGATATCTTCCGCAACCAAGGTCTCACCCCCGACACCCATTTCATTGCCAGTACTGGCATCGGAGGGTTCTCACAAACTCGCAGTGCCTCGGTGGCAATCGACTTTCTCACTTTCCCCAACATCAAAGAATGCAACAAACGCTACCTTCAAGCCCTTGACCATCTAAACCCCACTCATGAGTATGGTGTATCGTTCGAACGCGGCACCTGCCTAACTCTCGACGGTGATGACACTTGTTTTATTTCAGGTACTGCCAGTATCGACAAAAACGGCAAATGTCTCTACATGGGCGACATCAGCCGCCAAACTGCTCGTCTGTTGGAAAACATCGGCGCCCTTCTGCACGATGGCGGCATGACTATGGCCGACGCACGTTACTTTCTCATATATCTGCGTGACCCCTCCGATAGCTTTGTCGTGGAGCAGTTCATGCGTCAAGCATACCCCGAAACACCACACATCCTGCTGCAAGGCAAGGTTTGCCGTCCAGAATGGCTTGTGGAGATGGAGTGTGTTGCAAGTAAAAGATAAATAAGTAGGAATACCATCAACATATTTTGAGCACCTACTTACATGTCAAAAATCTTCCTCAAACCCCAACGTAGCACCCTCGTCCAGATGGCAATCATTCTGCTCTGGGGTGTGGTGTGTATGGTGTTTTTCCAGGGTTACTACCATTACCATTTCTTCTACCAGGAACAAAACCAACTGTTTCTGCTTACCTGCGACTATGCCACCTCTTACCTCCAACATCCAGCATGGCTCGCATGCTTGGCAGGAGATTTTCTCACACAGTTTTATTATTACCTCTGGCTTGGGCCACTCATCCTCACTATTGCACTGCTCACTATAGGCGACCTGGCACGTAGGGCACTCCAACAAACAGATATACCTCATTGGTGGGCATTCGGCATCGCTATCGCGCTCATCACTGTCGAGGTAATATTTTGTTTTAAAACCTCCTATCGTCTATCATCGGTTCTTGCCCTCGGTGGTGGTATCGCCATGTTCCTCATATTCTACCCCCTATTTCGTAAAGGTTGGGGGTGGCAATGCTGTGCGATAATTTTCGGCACAGCTCTCACCTATTGGTTGTTTGGCTATGGGTTGTGGGCATTCTTCATTCTATTGCTGATAGACGCTGTCTGCAAGATACTCAGAAGCAACAAGGAGTCAAAGAAAGCTCTACTGTTACGTCTCATCACTCTCCTTGCCATCCCCATCATCACCAGTTTGGGAAGAAACTGCTACTATCTCAAGGCAGACGCAGCACTCACCTATCCTGGCATGGGGAAATTTAATATGCCCGACATAGCACTGGAGAAATGCTTTGCCGTGGACAACGAATACCATTTCGGCAATTATGCCAAGGTAAAGGAAATCGTGGAAAACGACCCCCACCCTACCGATCCGATGCTCTTCTTCTACAACCTCGTACAGGCCCAGGAAGGCCAATTGCCCGACCAACTCCTCCATTTTTCACCCAACCAACTAGGTACATTCTATGCCATAGGTCCTAATACTCCACTCATCACCATCATCAATATGAATGAGTTATATTGGGCATTAGGTGATATGACAATGGCCGAGCGTGCCGCCATGATGACAAACGTTTTCGCGCCCAACAACCGCAACGTGCGCATGATGAAACGATTAGCAGAATGTAATCTCGTCAGCGGCGACACCCTCGCAGCCAACAAATATTTACATATTTTGCAAAACACATGGGTATATAAAGACTGGGCCGACCGAGTCATCAACAAAGATGCGAATATTTGGCAGGGCATCCAAGCCAAACAACAATTTGTCAACCAGGCCGACACCATCCGCCTTGATGATAACCTACACCGTGTGATGATGGAACTACTCGACTCCAATCCCAACAACATTGTAGCACTCGACTATATCCTCTGCAGCAACTTGTTGCTGAAAGACATCACCAACTTCAAGCGCGATTATGACCGCTATTGCATGGATTCGGGACAGCCACGCCTCAAGCCCCTCTATCAACAGGCACTGATGGTCTGGCTCGCCGGCACACATGCTCCTCAAGAGGAATGGGAGCGATATATCCACGATGGCGCGTTGGTGGAGCGATTTGCTCAGTACAACAATAATCGAGGTAACCCACAGTTCAGAGATACATATTGGTATTATTTCGATACCGCAAAAGCACCAAAGCCATGAAGAAGGAGCATATTGGACTATTATTGATTTTGTTGCTCGTGGCCTGCACGCCTACCCCAGAGAACGTGCAGAAGAGCGATGGAATGCCACCGATGTATCCCGACTATACCGATATTTGGATTCCCCGTAATATCGCGCCACTTAACTTCATTTTGCGTGGCGGCATCGAGGCTGTCGAGGTGGTAGCCACAGTTGACGACCAACAACTACAAATAAACGAGAAAGGCGATGAGGTGTGTTTCGAAATCGACGAATGGCACGAATTTATTGAAAACGCCAAGAACAAGGAAGTAAAAGTTCGTGTAACGGCTCTCAAAGAAGGTCAGTGGACTGAATATAAGCAATTTTCATGGCATGTCACCAACGACTCCATCGACCCCTACCTGACCTACCGATTAATAGAACCCGACTATGAGATTTACCAGAATCTGACCTTGCAGGAGCGATGCATAGAGAATTTTGAAGAGCGGTCGATTTCACACTATGGCCTTACAGGCAACCGCTGTATGAACTGCCATACCTATGCAAACCAACAACCTGGTCTGTCGATGTTCTATGTTCGTGGTGAAGGAGGCGGTGCCATTCTCAACCGAAATGGGAAATTGTCAAAACTCAACATAAAAACCGACGACATGGTGTCGGGCAGCGTGTATTTTGGGTTCAGTCCCACGGGCAGATACATCACGTTCTCCACCAATATCATCATCCCAGCATTCCATGCCATGCCCAAAAAGCGTTTAGAGGTATTCGACAGGAAATCAGATGTCTATGTGGCCGACTTAAACACAAACACCATCATTGAGAGTCCACTACTTAGCGACACATTATGTTTTGAGACCTTCCCCACCTTCTCGCCTGACGGCAAATACATCTATTATTGCGTTGCTCCATCGACTCAACTGCCCGACGGACTAAATGAAATGCGCTATAGTCTCTGTCGTATCCCTTTCGATGAACAAACTGGAACTATCGGCAGCGAGGTGGACACACTCTTCAATGGACCAAAACAGGGTTTGTCGGTTTGCCATCCACGCATCAGCCCCGACGGACAACGAATCGTCTTTTCCGTGGCCAATTACGGCACCTTTCCCATCTGGCATCCAGAGGCTGACCTAAGCATGATGAACCTCATAACAGGTAAAATTGACAGTATGGCCGTGGTAAACAGTGCCAAAAGCGACACCTACCACAGTTGGTCGTCCAACAGCCGATGGCTGGTCTTCGCCTCAAAACGTGACGATGGTCTTTATGGCAAACCATATTTCTGCTATATTGATGCAGATGGCTTCTGCCATAAGCCCTTTGTGCTACCCCAAAAGAATCCACATTTCTATGACCTCAATCTCAAATCATTTAATGCCCCAGAACTGGGATGCGGCCCCCTTCCATTCTCTGCCGCTGATACCCAACAGGCATTAGAGGGCGAGGGCGTGGACTTTCATTTTTCCAACACAAGGACACATTGAGGCTGAAATGTGACAAACCGTAACACGCCCCTACCCTCATTTTGCTTTTGTTTCCACTCGCTGGTCACTTAGAATCTCGCGGGCGGCTGAGCGGGCATCGAAGGAAACTGAGGTTGCAGTAAAGTCGGGTGTATTGAAAGAATAAAGTGTCTCGTCGTAGTATTCCTTCGGATTACGCTGTGGAAGGAGGAAAGGTTTCGTGGCATTTCCCTGGTCATCGATTGAAGCCATGTAAAGACGTGTATATAGGCCATCGCCACGACGTGAAGTGAATACAATCCAGTGACTGTTGACATTCCAATTGTGGTAACTGTCGGCATGGGGACTGTTCACATTCTCCAAGGGGTGTACCTCGAGAGTGGCAAGGTCGAGGAGCCATTGGTCGCTCTCCTCATGCCATACCGAGAAATATCCATAGTCCATGAGTGTGAAGAGGATATACTTACCATCATAGGAAGGCCGGGGCCAAGTAAGGCTTTTATTCTGCGCCGCTGCATTAAAGAGTGTATCGACATGGTCGCCGAACTTGGCTGTCTCTGGATTGAAACTGATACTACATAGGTTGTATTGCTCTTTTTTATAATTAGCGGGATAGTCTTGTTGCAGGCAGGTCATAAAATACAATGTACGCCCGTCAGGCGAAAATACCGGGCAATTTTCCGACCAGTCTTTTGTCATAATGAGTGAGTCGGAAATAATCTCATGGGTGGCAGGATTATAGACGAAAATGTCGGAAGAGAGGTCAAACACTTCTATCCGCTCATCCTTCACCATATGAAATCCCTGTCGTGTCTGGTTGGTAGAGAACGCACAATATTTGCCAGACGGATGCCAATAAGGATAAACCATCGAGCCACCGAGAAGGTCGTTCTTGGCTTTGAGCCACTCTCGTTTGCCATCAATCTGAATCATCGTAGCACCATGGTCACCACGCACATGAAAGACCATCTGTTTGGGATTGGTACGATTAGCAGTATGGCAGTTGAAGCATGCACCTGGCACACGGGTGTTGTCGATAAGTTCACTCTCCTCAAAGTCGGATAGCGACCGCTGATACAGCCCCATGTGGCTATAAGTCTCATATCCTGGAGCAATACGTCGGTAGGTCAGTCCCCATTCGTCAAGGGCATAGTTGCTCACGTGGATGGCAAAATCGCGATATTGTGTCCATTCTCCATTGCGAAGAGCACAAACAGTCACATTCAAGTCACCACCCTTATTTTCCTCCACAATCTGATGCCAATCATCGATATCGAAGTCGGCATAGTCGCCAGCAGTGTGAAGCGTACCACTCTTGGAACCTTTTACGGTCACATCGATGCAGTCGGCCTCAACATTGACGCTGAAATTCAGGGGCGCTATTCCCACAGGGATGGTAACATCGACATAGTCGGGAAAAATGGTTGGCAGGTCGCCCACCACTTTGGGATTTTCCACAGTAGGCGCACAAGCTCCCACGCATAGCAGGAAAACCACTGTGGCTATATATAAAAATATTTTTCTGACGCTCATTCTTGCACTGTTAAGTAATACCACACTGTTTTCTTGAATGCTTCCACTGACTCTTTCTTGCCACCACTAGACTTATAGGCATTGACAAACTGCGAGAGTTGTTGTGTCACCGCTGGACTGACTAGATTTTGTGGAGGAATCTGATTGTTTCTCATAAACACGTATGCAAGCGCTTCCTGACACACATGTGGGTTGTAGTAAACTTTGTTCTGTACAACAGGCAGATACTCCATAAACTTATTGAAATCGCCTTCCAACAAAGGATAGATGAGTAAATACTGCTTTGCCAACGAGTTGGTGTTGTCATGAATGAACAACTGCCCGCAGATTTTGTCTAATTCTTGTTCGCTGAAAAGGAAGTCATCTTGAAGACGAAGTTTACGGAGTTTGCCATACAGCGGATGATCATTGATGAGTTTCTCATTACGCAATAGAGGTCGGATGCGCTCGGCCCATTTCTTGTAAAAAATGGTTTTCTCCAACATCCGCAAATACTTTTCTGCCACATCATACTGTCCGTTGATGAGATTGGTTTCCACCAATCGTTTCACAGAGCGAGCACTCTTGTTGTAATTGGGCAATGCCTCCATTGCCTCGAAAGAAAAACGCTGAGAAGTGTTGACCAATCCTAAATGGAAATATGCCTCACTGGTGAGGTGTAGGGTGGCATAGTTGCGCTCAAGTTTTGGCAATAGTCCTCCCACGCCATGCTGATAAAACTCAAATGCCCGGTCTCCGAGTTGACCTTTCATCCCTAAAGCCAAATTGGTGGCACAAACACTCATGGGCAGGTCTGGCTGTCGTTGTTCCGACTTAGCAATGATATCATCCCAGCGGTTGAGACGCACCAGATAGTCATATTCCATAACATCGTATTTCCTCTGTTCATAACACATAGGCAGCACGATGGCCATTACAAGGAGGATGAGAGCACCGCCTCCAAAAACGAGCAACCGATTTCGGCTCCGACTGAAGCAAGGCAGCCAACGACCTCCTACAATCAGCATGACAGTGATGACAGCCATTGCCACCATCAGTTTGGGAATGACCACGGGATAGCGATAATAGCTCATACCCAGGAAAAGACGCTGTAAGGGATATGGCAACAGAAAGCCGCTCACCACCACACAGGCGATAGCATAGACTACTGTTGTAACACCAAAACCTACCCCTTTTAGAGACTTCTGTTGACGTAGAGCCACATATAGAGCCACAAGGAATACAAGTGGTCCCACTATCCAATAGATGATGGGGATACCAAATATAACAAACGCCTTCTTGCCCCATTTGCCTTTTGGCAGACAGAGCATAGCTACAAGTGCCAGAATCAGTGCAACAACAAACGAGAGCATCACGTTCACGTCGCCCATCAGCATCCAAGTCATTAGTGCCGGGATGAAACTCAAGGGATACCAACAATCGGCAGCCGGATGCATCAGTCGCCACACAAGTTGTTGCATCAACATATAGAGCAAAGCCACTACAATGGCACCAACCGACACAAGATTATAAAACTGTGTAAGAAATTCCGCCACATACCTTGCCACGCCCCCAGGTTCTGCCAATCTACTCAAGAGATAGTCATCATCAAAGAGGAACAACTGCGTCTGCTCCTGAAAAGCGAGGGCATGAGGGTATAGTCTTCCCCAGAAGAGGAAGGCTGCCAATCCTAAGAGCAGCGTCAAAACGGGTTTCCACATTCGCTGTAGTATCATACGACGTGGCTTCTCGGCAGTTACCTCATTGTTTTTAGGTCTGTCGGATATCTTACTCTTCGATTTGCTCATTCGTATCAGCGTCTATGGTAACGTAGGTGCCGTCAGGCAATTGGCGACGATAAGTCTTGGGATACATCGGTGTAAGGAAGTCATGAAGTGTGCCACTTTTCAAATTCGAGGCCATCTGCCGGGTGTAGTTCTTAAACGCCAAGTTGAAACTATCCTTACGCAGTGTCAAATCATTAGCAGCCGACTGCTTTCCTTCTTTTGAAAGACGATTAATCTCTGCAGACATCAACATCATGCGTTGGTCGAACTCCTGCTTGTGTACCTTCCATTGTTGTAGGGAGTCATTTTGTGGTGTGCCTCCCGCACTACTGGTACTACCGATTTTCACATTTACCTCTCCTGGTTCGACAACAATCAAAATCGGTTCTGTACCCATACGGAAATGATAGTCAACCAAGATTTTTGCTATCATCATCGTATCACTCTCAAACTCAAACTTACCGTTTTCGATAACCACGGAATCGACAACCTCCTTACGGCTGTCGGTCATTGGCACCATAAAAATCCGTTTGCCATTGTATTTCTCGTCAATTGTTCCTTTTACATGACAAACTTTGTCGGACTTATTATTCTGGCAACTCCAGAAGATACATCCCATGAAAGCCAGTAGGCTGAAAAGAAATATTTTTTTCATATATTGAAGGTTGATAATAAAAATTAGATATTTAAGGAGAGGGGTTGGAGATGAGGCTCCACCTGCCTACGGAACTCATTATTGACGAGTCGTTGTGCCTCGTGAGCATCAAAATTCACTTTCACTTTCGTGAAATCGGGAACGTTGTATGAGTCCATTAACTCACGATAAAACTTCCGTGGATTGCGTTGTGGCAGTAGAAATGGTTTTGTGACATTGCCCTGCTCGTCAATAGAGGCAAGGAAAAGCTGGGCATACATGCCATCCTCACGTTTTGAGGAGAAGACAAACCAGTGGCTGTTGCTGCTCCAGTTGTGCCAACTTTCGGTCTGAAGACTGTTGACCTTAGTGAGTGCTCGTGTCTCCTTTGTGGTAAGATCCATTAGCCATAGGTCAGCCTCAGAATGGAAAATGGGGAAGTTGCTATAATCGGCTACAGTGTACATCAGCCATCGTCCATCGTAGGATGGTCGTGCTATCGTAACGCTCTTGTTGAGTTCACGGGCATTAAGCAACGTATCCACTGTTTCACCAAACTTGCCTGTGACAGCATCGAAGGAGATGGCACAGAGCGAGCATTTTACCTGCTCACACTCCTGAGGTACGTTACAGGGCTTCGACGAACTATAGTAGAGTGTCTTCCCATCAGCGGAGAATGCTGGAAAAATCTCTAAATCATCGGTACGGAGTAACGGTGAAAGCAGAAGTTTGTTGGTACGGGTATCGAGAAGTACAATATCGCTGAATTTATGATACGCCTCTATTCTGCGGTCTTTACCCACATAGAATGATTGATGTACAGAATTGACTGCGTAAGCACAATAGTCGCCATCGGGATGCCAATAGGCATAACTGCCCGCCGCTTTTGTTGTTTCCGTCTTAGTATTGAGCCATTCCTGATGACCATCGCGCTGTATAAGCGTGCCCCCATTATCACCACGAATCTGCATAGTGAGCTGTGAGGGGTCAGTGCGATTGGCAGTATGGCAGTTCATGCAGCGGCCAGGCACCAATGTCTCTGTAAAAATGGGCGACTCATCGAAAGTATGGAGGTCACGCTGGTAGATACCAATATTGCCTCCAACCTCATAACCTGGTGGGATGCGACGGTAGGTAAGGCCATAATCATCGAGGGAATAATTGCTCACATGTATGCGAAAGTCCTCATACTGTGTCCATTTACCGTCACGGAGGGCACAAACCGTCAGTATAAGGTCTGCCCCACGGTTCTGCTCCGTAAGTTGATGCCACTTGTCGATGTCGAAGTCGGCGTAGTCACCTGCTGCATGCATCTCGCCCTCCTTGTCGCCCTTGATGGTCACATCGATACGCTCCACCTGTTCGTCAACCATAGCGAAATCAAGAGGAGCAATGCCTGCAGGAATGGTCACATCTACATAGTCGGGATAGATCTGGGGTTGTTGATCCACCTTCTGTGCATCGTGAACACGTTTTCCACATGAGACGCACAAAGTCAAAATGAATAATATGGTTATTAAGTTTCTCATTGCTTTGTCTGTCTCATCCGATTAAAGAAATTCATATACGATGACCCCTCGACAGCACCACCATTCTGGGCACATTGTACCACATCCTGATAGACCAGCGGCATGGAGGAATATCCGCCATATCGTTGTGCCAACTGCAAGTTTTGCATGAAAATGGGCACGTTGCCATTAAGGAGCATTTGTGCCAACATATAATCGAGGGCCATCTTGTTGTCGGTATTATTGGAGAAGAGCATATAGAATATCTTGTCCAACTCAGGATAACTATAGAGGAAGTCGTCTTTGAAACGCAGTTGCCGTATCTTTCCCCATACGGGATGGGCATTGATTTTCGCCTCGTCGCCCAAATAGGTCTCAGCCTCATGCGCCCATTGGCTGTAGAAAAGCGACTTTTTCAACAAATCTATATGCTTGGCTGCGGTCTTGTACTGCCCGTTGACAATCATACATTCCACAATACGCTTTGTGCAGCGTCCACTCTTGCGGGCATTGAGGATAGATTCCTGTGTATCGAACATATAGCGTTGGGCGGAGTTGACCATACCCAATCGCCAGAAAACCTCGGCCGAAGGTAACATAGAGGTTAGGTCACGCTGCCGTGGCATAATCAAGGCATCAGGGCCACTCTGCCAGAAATCGAACTGACGGTCGGCTAACTGTCGGCATTGTGCCAAGGCCAAATTGACACATACCGAACTAAAAGGTGTCTGCACCTGATATTTCGTTGCACGGTCGATGATGTCGTCCCAACGTTCGTTACGTACAAGATAGTCTTGATAAATCAATTCATATTTCTCGCGGTCATAGTTCTGGGTCACAGAAAGCCATGCCACCAAGGCTATTATGATGGTCTCTGCCACCCATAGCAGACGGTGGTTCAACTTTCGTGGCAACATGACCAAGAGTACAATGACTACAGGCAACAGCCACATCAACATACAGCCTTTCTCTGGGATACGATAATAGACAATACCCATAAGGACAGAAGTGAACGACCACTGTGACAATAGCCAATGATAGGCCACCATCATCAACAATGCCAGCCAAACGATGGTCCAGAGGGATTTCCAACCGCCTCTTACGATACGCAAAACCACATAGAGCCATACCACGAGGCCTACAGCCCAGTATAGCACAGGCAGGAATATTGCATCGAATATATGTATGCGAATTGTCGTCTTTTGACAAGAAAAGAGTAATGCCGTAGCAAGTGTAAGGCAGATTGCCATAGGATAGGACAGTAGAACGCTCTCGTCGCCCATCATCCATAACAACAAAAGTGGTGGAATGAAAGAGAACAAGTACCACTGTTGTCTCTCAGAACCAATATTCCACCAAATGAGACGTTGGAGAAGCACAAAGAGTGCCGCTAACAACAAAGCACCTAACCAAGGAATATAGTAGAATTGGACGATAAACTCACCCAACCAAGCGGACAGCCCACCTGGCACACAAAGATTTTGCATGAAGTAGTCGGTTGTCCATGGAAATAGCTGGTACTGCTCCTGATACGACAATGCATGAGGATAGCACTGCCACCAGAAGAAGAAGACCATCAGTCCGAACAACAAACTGAGACCCAGTTTCCACCATCTATTGAGAAGATTGGTCATAATTCAGGGGTTTGAGAGGCTATAGGTGAGAGGTATAATTTGGTGACGCAAAGGTACTATAAATCAAGCGGAGAACAAAAAGAAACGTCAAAAATTTCGCCCTGCCAAGACCTTTGTCGATGGCAGGACGAAAAATCATTTCATTCCATTGTTTCAAGTTTCAGTTTTTTCAGTTTTCTCGCCTTTTTTGTCTTTTTTGTTTTCTCATCTTAAGCAGAGATGAACTCAAAAACTAAAGAACTTAAAAACTAAAGAACTTATTTAGCCTTGAAGTGCCAGAATGTGGCCTCGCCCCAGTTACCTAAGCTACCGAAATCGCCTTTGTCGGGATAAACGAGACACATCTTGTTACTAGAGAGATAGACAATCTCAAAGGTTGTTGGCATATTACCACCTGAGTTAATCTCGAATGGCCAAAGGATAGTACCAGCGGTGGTCTTCAGGTCGGCCACCTTCCAGTCATTAGCAACGGAGGTGTCAATTTCATACGTACCACTATTGATAGTAGAACCATCGGCAGCTACGCGGATAATATTACCCTCGCCAGTAAGTCTGAAGTATGCACCTTCGCCCTCGTCACCATTGAGCGCGCCAGTGTTGGAGTGACCGGTCTGACCAGCAAAATCATCGGGAGTCTTGACACCCCACCACTCTCCGTCGTGGCTAAGACCAACATCGGCACCATTGCCACCGCAGTAACCCATGTTACCCCATACGGTGTGCTCGCCATCGTAGTCCCAAGTCCAATCTTTCTGGGCTGTCTTGCCATAGCCCACAGCCATACCAGCGATATCGCTATTGCTGCAGAAGTGCCAGTAGGTAGCCTCACCCCAGTTGCCCAGGCCACCGAAGTCGCCATTATCGGGATAAACAAGGGTCATCTTGTCGGCTGTCAGGTAGCAAATCTCAAACTTGCTCGGAATTCTACCACCAGAGTTGATCTCGTATGGCCAGAGGATAGAAGAGGTAACCAAGTCGCCTACCTTCCATGCATCGGGATCGCTCTCGTTGAAGCCTTCCACGGTATAGCCACCCTTACGAATGACATTGCCGTCTTTATCGTAGCAGGTAATCGCACCATCTTCATCAATGACCATGGAAGCAAAGATACTTTCATCACCATGAGGAGCGCCGTCAGGAGTATGCTGCAACTGCTCCAGGAACGAAGCAGTCACCTCACCATTCTCATCGGGGGTGACACCCCACCACTGACCATTGCCAGTGAGACCTACGTCGGAACCTTTACCACCGCAGTAGCCCATATTACCCCAAACAGTTCCTGAGACAGAAGGGTCCCATTTCCATACCTTTGAGCCATACTCATCGCTGGCGAGATAACGGATTTCCGGGTCAAGTTCTTGTTTCACAAAGACAGTAGCATGTTTCTCCACCAAGGTAATAGAACCATCGGTATTCACCACACGCAAGAAGTAAGTCTGATTGGGGTCGGAGCCACGCTTTGGAGCAATGACAAAGTTACCTTTGTAGCCATAAGACAAGAGGTTCTCTGAGCCATCAGAGTTCAGGTTATAGACTGAAACCATCATGGCTGGGGAAGTTGTATAGGAGAAATAGTTGCCGTCGGCAGCAGGATTGCCATTCACGTCGGCCTGAGTGATGATGACAGCACCATCGAGCTCAGAGGTAGTGGTATTATAGAGTGTGAGATCCTTCTCCTCCTTGATGGGATCGCACGAAGCCAGGAAGGCAGCAGCCACAGCCAAGCAAATAATACTTTTTTTCATATTTCTTGAATGTTTAATGTTAGATTAATAAGCGGGTGTACCTGACATATTCCAGTCGGTATCACTGTCATACCATCCAGGATTCTGCTTGAGAATGGTCTCATCGTTATAATAACTGATCTGTGAGGGAGGTTTCGGCAGAAAACCATCGGTACGTGCATAACGCTGTGCCCAGCCTGTGGAACCATGCTTAAGATTATGCTGGTTCTTGCCAGTATAATAGATGATTGATGTAGTCTGGTGCTGCAGTGCCTGTGCGGCCTCGCAGTTGGCACCACCGTCTTTACCCGACCAGCGACGCAGGTCGTTGAAGCGCAATCCCTCGCCAGCGAGTTCCCAACGGCGCTCATTCTTGATGTTTTCCCATGAGTAAGTAATATCGGGCAAGCCAGCGCGGCGGCGCACTTTGTTCATCTCGGTGTTGGTTCCAGTCAACTCAGAGTGCATCAGCATCACGTCTGCCATACGCAACAGAATGATGTCGCAGAAGTGGTCGCCCTGGAAGGAGTTACCATTAGGTGCTTCCTCGCTAGTGTTTTGTGCTCTCCATACGCCCCACCAGGTATAGTTGACGTTGAAGTCATCGAATGATGAAGCCTTTGCTGTCACAGGCATCCATTTCTTGTTGTAGAGACCTGTCTCCTCAGAGCAAGAGGTGCAATAATAGAACTTACCATCGAACTCCTCTGGAGCATTGAGGATGGTAGCCTTCTTACGTGGGTCAGTTGATGGCCATTCATCCCAGAGGTTGCTGTTGATGACACCTTGTCCCCATCCTTGTCCAAATGGGAACTGTTCTGCCTTACCATTGACGCCGCCATTGCCGTCGTCATCGCAACGCATACCACAGTAGAGAGAAACCTGGTTGGCAAATCCCATACCGATGGTACCATTCCATGAACCAGCGTTCATATATTGTACTTGGAACATTTCCTCAACATTTCCGTTGCCTGCCCAGAATTTGCCCTGTGCAGCAAGGTCTTTGGTGAATTCATAGTCGGGAGCTGTCAACTCATTGGAGTATTGCCAAAGCAGACGGAAGTCCTCGACGAGTGAATAGCCACTATTGTCGATAGCATCCTTGAGGTATCCTGCCACGATGTCCTTTGTCAGGCTGGGGTTGGTCACACCTTCCTGCTCGGGAAGTTCCACGGGAGCGGGATTGGCATTTCCGATTTCACCCACTTTCTTGTAGAAGCCTTCATAGAAGAGGTATGCACGTCCGAGGAATCCCTCAGCGGCACCCTTGGTGGCATGTCCGTCACCCATGGTAGTAGCACCATGCGACATCAAGTTGGCTGCACTGACAAAGTCGGCAAGGATATGAGGATAGATTTCTTCCTCAGCAGAGAGTTGTGGACATGGTGATGGTGCAGCGGGTGCCCAGTATGCTGGGATGTCACCCCAGAACTGTGTTCCCCAAAGATAGAAGAGTCCACGCATAAAGTAAGCCTCACCCAGCAATTGGTTGCGAGTGGTTTCCTGTCCTGTCCAATCGAAAGCATCGACAGCAGCGATGATGGCATTGGCACGTGCGATACCCACGTAGGTGTTGTGCCATGCGTCGTCGTACAGAGTAGCCTTATTGGTCATCAGGTGAGCCACGGCATGAGACTCAACATCACCAGTACCACCAGCACCATTGGCGTCGTCGGACATAATATAATAAACAAACCAAGGTGTCTCCAGTGGATTGGTGCTAAACTGATTGAGCACTCCATAGAGGGCAGCCAACTCCTTATTAAGGTCGCCGGCAGAAGCGGGATAGTTGCCGGTGTTGGCCTCGGTGTAATTGGTAGAATCGAGGAAATCCTCGCACGATGCGAAAGCGAAGACAGCCGCGATAGCCATTAAATATATTTTTTTCATAATTTCTGTTATGCTAAAATGTTTTTAATCAAGCCAACGTATATTACTTAATCTCGGAGATAATCACTGAGCGGCTCATCTGAGGATCATTGAAATAGAGGTTCTCCACACCACCCTTTGAGTCAAGCACGAGGCTGCTGGCGGGTACGCCATACTCATTGACGAGCATGTCATAGACGTTCTTAGCACGGTTCTCTGCAAGCCATTCATTGCGCTCTGCTGAACCAGTTGCTTTATCGGCATAACCCATCACACTGTACTTCTTGCCTGGGTTCTGACGAATCATCTGTGCGATGGTGCTCAAGTTGACACGCTCGCGGTTGACGATTTCAGTTTTGGCAATCTCGAAGTTTACGAAGTATGGATAAGTAATCACCTTCTCATTAGTGATAACCGTATTGGTGTTGACAGGCTGCTGATTCTTCAGACGCTCATTGTCAGCACGTAGTTTGTTAATTTCACCATTGAGACGGTCAATCTCGGTATTATCGGTTACATACTCAATACGAGTCTGTGGAACGATTGCAGGAGCTGGCTTGGAAGCTTTCTTGTCTTTGAAGGTGATGCTTGCACCAGCAAGGAAAGTACGTGCCTGTGGGTAGAGACCCACGTCGATGCCACGTGCCCAGTTCCATTTACCACCAGAGGAACCCACCTCAGGATCTACACCAGTATAGCCAGTGAAGGTATAGAGGTTCTGAGCCTGTACATAGATGCGGAACTTCTCGAATGGAGAGTTGCTCTTGAGGAAACGACCGAAGTCGTAACCGAGTGTTACATTCTGAATGCGGAAGTAGTCGGCATCCTGCACATAGCGTGTTGAAATCCACTGCTCGTTGGTGCTACCCACGCTGAGTCGTGGCATTGTGTTGCTGGTACCAGCGCCATGCCAGCGGTCAAAGGCATCGACAGTATAGTTCTGATAGGGGTTAGCGAGCAAAGCGGTGCGGTAGCACTGTGCCACCTGCATACCGAATGCGCCTGAACCTGTTACACTGAAGTCGAAGCCTTTCCAGTCGAAGCCAAGGCTTAGACCAACAGTGAAATCTGGATGTGGGTTACCGATATTGTGGCGGTCGCCATCGAGTGTGATAACGCCATCGCCATTCCAGTCGTCCCAACGGCAGTCACCAGGCTGTGCGCCATCAAGCACGGCTTGGTTGGCAGCCTTAGCGGCGTTGATTTCTTCCCAACTCTGCCAAATGCCAGAGTATGACATACCCGAGAAGTAACCGATAGGCTGGCCCTTCTCTACAAGTGAAATGTAACCAGAATTCTCGAAGAGGCCGTCGCCCTCGCTATCGCCGAGTACACCAGAGTTGGTAGCCAAACGTGTCACCTTATTTTTATTAGTAGCAACATTTGCATTGATGAAATAGTTGAAGTCAGTACCAATTCTGTCACGCCATGTGAGAGCCACCTCAAAACCGGTGTTCTCCACGTCACCAAGATTCAGGTAAGGAGCTTCCTCATAACCGAGCACCTCGTCTCTGTCGGCCTGAACAAGCCAGTCTTTTGTAGTCTTCTTGTACCAGTCGAAGTTCAGTCCGAGGCGGCTTCCGAAGAAGAGTGCATCAAAACCAATATTGAGCTGTTCTGATGTTTCCCAAGTCACGTCGGGATTTGGGGCATTACGTGCGTAAGCACCTGTGGTATAGATATTACGTCCAACAGTGTTGGCCAAATCACTACCGAATTTATAACCATAATCAGCGTATGCTGTTGGCGAGAAACCGATGTTGGAGAGGTAGTAGAAGTTGCCTATATTACAGTTACCATTCTGTCCCCAACTTGCACGGATTTTGAGGAAACTCATCCATGAGCGTGCATTTTCCATAAATTTCTCGTTGGTGATTACCCAACCTGCGGAGACTGAGGGGAAGTAACCCCAGCGGTTACCACGTGCGAAGTTGTTGGAGCCGTCGGCACGGAGGATGGCAGTGGCCATATATTTCTCATCATAATTCCAGTTGAGGCGTCCGAAGAAGGAGGCGATACTACCCTGCATAGGAGTATCATATCCACCATGTCCCTGGAGATACTGTGTTTCGACATTACTCAACACAGCGTAAGGCCATCCTTTGAGAATCAGAGAGTTGATGTTATCCACACCCACCGTGGCATTTGCTGACATTCCCGTACTCCAATGGGAGCGCTCGATTGATTGTCCGACGAGGATATCGAAATTGTGTTTGCCTAAGGTTGGGAAGATATACGACAATGTGTTTTCCAGAGAGAAACTTGAGCTCTGACCCTGACTCTGTGAGATGTTGTAAGCATTGCTTGATGAGGTGGAGCTGGATGAATAGGGTTTCGACTCTGAGCGGTAGTTGCTTCCGCTATAGCCAGTATTAAACTGTCCGCGATAACGTAGGTTCTTCACTGGTTCTACAATCCAGTAGAAAGTAGCTCCCACACCAAAGTCACGGTTTCGGTTGAGTGAGCTGTATCCACCATTGAGGAAGTGGTTGAGAGGATTGGTATAAATCATGTCGCTGTAGCCTGTGCCATTCTCTTTATAGCTTGTAAGTGAGCCATCTTCGTTGTATGGTATCACCAATGGTGAGGCCACGTATGCATTTTGCATGATGTTCCAGTAGCCATTGCTCTCGGCCAGGTCGTGGCTGGCATGATACCAGTAGGAGACATTCTCGCCAACAGTGAGAATATTATGGGTATTACCTTTCCATAGGATATGCTCAGAGTTGATACGTCCGCCATAACGTCTGAAGTCGGAAGCATTGTCACCACCCATAATACCCTTATTGGAACTGTAGTTCAAGCTCATCGAGAATTTTGAGCGCTCAGAACCACCGGCAATAGTCACTGCATGACTAAACTGAAGAGCATTCTTGTTCTCATACTCCTTAAACCAGTCGGTGCCTTCCCATCCGGCAGCCACCTTGTCGAGGATAGCCTGTGGGACAATGCTCGACCACTTGGTCGGAGTTCCGTAGGTGTTGAAGTTGGTCTCGTTAATCAACTGCATATACTGCTGAGCATTCACCAGACCAGGCACTTTGTAGGCATTAGAGATACCCACATAACCATCGTATTGCACTTGGAGTGAACCTTCCTTACCTTGCTTGGTGGTAACGAGGATCACACCATTGGCAGCACGTGCACCATAGATAGCAGCCGAGGCAGCATCCTTGAGCACGTCGATGCTCTCGATGTCGTTGGGGTTCAAACCGTTCAAGCCATCGTCGGCAGTACCTGAATAGATACCATCGATAATCAACAGTGGAGAACTCTGGTTGATAGTACCCACACCACGAATGTTGACCTTGAAGCCCTTACCCGGCTGTGTAGAGCTCTGTGTAATCTGCACACCAGGGGTAGAAGACTGCATGGCGGTAAGTGCGTTGGTGGTGTTGAGTTTGGCAATGTCCTCACCCTTCACCTGCACGGTGGCACCTGTAACGAGTTTCTTCTTCTGCACACCGTAACCCACAACCACAACTTCCTCGAGCATGTCAGCATTCTCGCTCAAGGTGATGTTGAAAATCGACTGGTTACCTACAGGGATTTCCTGTGTGGCATAACCCACGTAAGAAATCACGAGCACAGCACCAGGTCGCACATCGAGAGAGAAGTTACCGTCGATGTCGGTAACCGTACCATTGCTAGTGCCTTTTTCCATTACAGATGCTCCGATGACGGGGCCTTCTGCGTCGGTAACGACACCACTGACCTTCTTTGTCTGCTGGACCACATTAGTGGTTCCATCGGATGATACAGCAAAGGCCGGGGACCACCCCCCAACTCCTATGCAGACACCCAATAGCAGCACTGCTTTTCTGAAATTCAAATTCATACTTAAGTATATTAGGTTAAATTAGGGAAAATTATCCTTTTATTTTTGAGTTCGTAAGTTATTAGTTATTGTGTCATTTTGAAAAAAGCCCACAAGCTAACTACACCAACATTTATTATAATAAGGTGTATTTGATTCTAAGAGGAATGTCAATCAATGCTCGGTTTTTTAGGTTGATTTGATTATGCATCAAAGTTAACTTATCATTTGTTTTCAAGTTGCAAAAGTATATTAAAATAATTTATTTTCATGGTACTATTTTGACACATTTTGATACTTTGTCAGAAAAATACTTAAAAAATGCTTTCAAAATCACACGAAAACACATTAAATGATATTTTTTTCATCCAAAAAGCGAGAAAAATGTATAATTTTGCAATGGGAATTAGGGTTTAAACTTTAGACTATAAGCCACTAATGATACTATAAAATGTCATCATTAAAAGACAAGACTGCAAAAGGTCTGCTTTGGGGCGGACTGAGCAACGGCATTCAGCAGTTGCTCAACTTGGTCATTGGTATTTTTTTGGCACGCCTGCTGTCGCAGTCGGACTATGGTATGGTGGGGATGTTAGCCATTTTCACTGCTTTGGGCACCACCTTGCAGGAGGGTGGGTTTATCAGTGCACTTAACAAACGGCGCAATGCTTCCTACGAAGACTTCAATGCCGTGTTTTGGACAAGCCTTGGCATTGGCGTGACCATTTATATCATCCTTTTTCTCTCTGCTCCCCTTATCGCCAACTTCTACAACGAGCCGCGCCTCATTCCTCTGTCGCGCTATATCTTCCTTAGTTTTGTCATCTCCAGCTTAAGCACAGCCCCCCGCGCATATATGTTTCGCAACATGATGGTGCGCGAGACCTCAATCATGACCATCATCAGCCTGGCTGTATCAGGCATTGTGTCGGTGGCAATGGCCTACATGGGTATGGCCTATTGGGGCATCGCCACACAAACCATTGTTTATATCACCCTGATTGCCACACAAAGTTTCTATTTTGCCCATTGGCGACCAAGCCTAAAGATGAACCTACAGCCAATACGCGAGATGATAGGCTTTAGCAGCCGACTTATTATCACCAATGTGTTCAATATCATCAATCAGAATGTCTTTTCCGTTATTTTAGGACGCCTCTACACTCCTTCCGATGTAGGAAACTACACTCAAGCGAATAAGTGGAACACGATGGGCTCATCGCTTATCAGTAATATGCTCCATGGCATTGCCCAACCAGTTTTTACACGCGTAGAAGACGACCGCAACCGACAAAAGGAAGTGTTACGCAAGCTTTTGAGATTCACGGCATTGGTATGTTTTCCACTGATGTTAGGTTTGGCTCTCGTGGCAAAAGAATTTATTGTCATTCTCATTACTGAAAAATGGCTGGAGAGTGCCACCATTATGCAGATGCTCTGTATAGCGGGTGCTTTCCTGCCCATTTCGATGCTCTTCTCACACCTCATCATCAGCCGTGGTCATTCCTCCACCTATATGTGGTGTACCATCGGACTCTGTGTGTTGCAGACCATCACCGCACTGCTACTATCATCTTACGGCATCCACGCCATGGTGGCTGCTTATACAGTGATAAGCATTGCCTGGACTTGGGTTTGGCTGCGAATGGCACACCGAGAGACTTCTATCACCTTCTTTGAATTTGTCCGCGACATCTCGCCTTATTTCCTGCTTGCCACCGCACTTTGCATGGTAGCACACTTTCTCACAATCGAAATCGGCAACATCTACCTACGCTTTATCGCAAAAATCCTCATTGTGGCGATCCCCTACATTGGCATCCTTTGGTTCTTGGGTAGCACTATCCTTAAAGAAGGGATGAGGTATCTGAGGAGATTAAGGAATTAGGAGTAACTGTTTCGTTCATTTTCTGTATTATTATTGAATCCATTTTTAAAAGTGATTAGTCGTAGAGACATACCCCATGTACCTTATGTATGTCTGAAATAATATTTGTGTTCGCAAACAAATCTAATAGAAGCAATAGAAGCGAACCTTAAGGTAATCGATAACACACGAAAAAGATAAACCATTCCTTGAATATTGAGTACTACGTATTTTCAGAGGGCATGTATATTGTGAAAATTTGTTAATTATAATTGGGATAAAGGGCAAAAATGTCTGTTTTTTAATAATTTTGCACAAATTTAGGTATAGACAGAAATGAATTCCTTAAAAATAGGAACTTGCTATAGGAAGTGGATGCTTATCTTACTAGCTCTTTGTGGATTCACCAACATTTGGGCAGTGGATGAGCCATCATATATTTTAGCAGAAGACAGCAGTAATTACATTATTGCCAGTTTGCTAATTATTAGTCCTACAGACGAGGTGTATTCGGTTTTCGGGCACTGCGCATTCCGTATGGAATGCCCGACACACTCACTTGACTATGTTTTCACGTACGAGAGCGACACGAGCATCGGTGGATTTGTCACCTTCTTCGCAGGCAAGGCAGAAGCAGCATTCGTCGCGGTGCCCACGGAGGAATTCAAGGCTGTCATACAGAGACAGCAACGCGGAATCCAGCAATATGAACTGAATCTGTCACACCACCAAAAGCAAGAACTTTGGCGGAATCTCGACATCGACATGGTGGAGGGCGCACATAGAAAGTTCAATTTGCTATTGAGCAACTGTGTCTCCACAACTGTGGAGAAAATCAAAGAGAGCTGCATCGGAGATCATTTGGAATGGGCACCTTGGGAGGGATCGATGCTTCTCAACAATGGTGACCTTGTACGCCACAATGCACGGCGGTCTCCATGGGCGGAGTTTCTTTTTGTGTCATTTTTAGGAACAGGCTACAATGACTATTATGACCAAGAGACACGTCTATGCCCGGAGATTCTCATAGATGTTTTGAGTAAGGCCGCACTTGTTGACCAACAGACAGGTTTACGGCGACCGGTGCTTACAGGTCGACAGCAGGTGCTCCTGCCTGAAAGCAGGGTGCTCAGCGGTACAATCCTCACACCTACAGTTTTGTTTGTTGTGCTCTTACTAATAGTTGTCTTTGTAACCTTCGCGGAGTGGAAATGGCAATGGCTCCGGCCAGCACGATGGTTCGATGTGACTTTGTTTATAGCGCAGAGCCTATTGGGTATAGCGCTACTCTATATCACCTGTGTGTCGGAGATTTTCGGAAGGCTATGGAACTGGTATCTCATACCTTTCAATCCACTGCCCCTCCTGCTATGGTTCATTCTGCGAAAACATAAGCAATATGGGCGGGTCTTTCTACTCTATACAGCTATCCTTGTCATTATGATTGCATTAACACCGTTTATCGCTCAACTTGACTGGACTCACCAACTTATCACGGGCATGTTGGCCATACGATGTGGAAGTCATGCGATGAGATATTTAATGAAAAAAGATAATTTTCAACCGACAAATAAAAAATGAAAATGTTTACGATGAAAGAAGCAGGGAGACGGATAATCTTCGCCTGCATGTTTATTTTGTTTGGGGTGATGCAAGTATTTGCGCATCAGAATGAATTCCCATTCCGCACGACAGTGAAAGTCAATCCCACTGGAGCAGGAACGGCTTACGCCACGTATGATGGAACCCAACAGACTGCCACAAGTAGCCAGCGAAACTATGATGCAACTATTCCCTCGTGGAATGATCCTACTACCACTACAGTCACGCTCTCGGCCACACCCGCGACGGGATATCGTTTCCTCAGATGGGAAGATGGAGCGAATAACGTCATTTCCAGAGTTAGTTCCACTACAGCATCACAAGATTATAATGCAACTGGGGCCCGTTACAATACAAGATATCCTTGGTGGGATTTTTTACGTGCCTTCCCATATAAGCAATATACCACACTGCGTTCATTTTCCTATACCGCCTTTTTCGGTCAACTTGGCAGTGTCATAGCAAAGGTGGCAAATGGACAGGAAAGTGTGGGTTCTGCGGATATTCTTGAAGAGACTTTCGCCCCAGGAGATGAGATTACTTTAGTTGCATCCAACATCAATGGCAGCGAGTTTGATGGATGGTCTTTCAGCCACTGGGAGCTCAATGGTACTGCCGTGTCAAATGAGAAGGAACTGAAAGTCACAGTGCCCTCCACAGAAGTCACCCTCACCTATGTCGCTTATTTTGAGAAAGCCAATACCGAATACTATTGTTTTATCCGTAACAAATCGACAGGAAAATATCTGAAATTATCAGATATAAACGATTGTTCCAAACCCAACGACAATAATAATCCTGTCAGTTCGTTCAACGGTTCCTTCACTTTGGTTGACAATACCGACGGCAAGGCCATTTCTGACCCTGGCTGTGTGTTCATTCTCACAGGAACGGCAAAGAACCACATTGTCAACAAAGCGTCTCTTATCTCTCAGAGTATATCTGTAGGTTTCATACAGAACTCCAAAATTATTAATGATAATAAAGACGGTCTGAAAATCGAACCTGCCTCTGCTGGCACTTATCTGATTTCCTCCAATTATCATGCCACTCAAAGTGGCCAAAGCGCTGATATCCCTCTATATTTCCGTGACAACAACGGCACGCCCGATATGGCTGGTGTGCGCTCGGCAACTTCTGAGTGGGAGATTCTCGAACTGAGCCGTTCCACCCTCTCGCAGAATTATTTCGGTGCCAAGCCCAACGCTGCAATCACCCGCGATGGCAAGTATTACACCACGCTATACACCACTTTCCCCTATGAATTGCAGAGTGGAACAGCCTATTTTGTCAATCATGAAAGCATCGAACCTTACGGCGATGAAGGGAAGTATAGAGTAGTGTGCAAGGAAGTGGCAGATGGCAAAGTACCAGCCAACTCAGCTGTGATTCTTGAACTGGACGCCACTGATGTGGCCAGCAACAAAATCTTGCCCTTGCCGTTGAATACGGAAATCAACGAATTGACCGACAATTATCTTCAGGGAAATATCAAGGTAGTCCACGGTGAAAAGAGTGGTGACGGAACTATCTATGTCCTCTCGGTTGGCAACAGCATCGGTATGGGATTCTATAAGTTGAAAACAGGTACGTCCATTCCCGACAATAAAGCCTACGCATACCTGCCAGAGGAGGCACAGTCTGTGTTGCAGAATATGGTATTCTCCTTCGGTGAAGAGGGCGAGCAGACCAATACCCGCAGTATTGTACTGCCTATAGACTTGTCGAGTGATGTCATCTACGACCTTCAGGGCCGCAGGGTCAAGCATCCTTCACGCGGTATTTATATTGTAAATGGGAAGAAATATGTTGTTAAATAATCAGAGACTCATCATGAAAAAAATGCTATACATTGCCCCTGAGTGCGACAACTTCAAAATTGCGTATGAAAACAATCTTTTGGAACTCGTTTTATCTGTTTCCAATGAGGAGACAGAAATAGTGGGTTCCAATAATATGCAAAATTTCGAAGAAGATAATTCCATGCCTTCATCCTCTTCCTTGTGGGATGAAAACTGAAACAACGCAATCTTTATACCACAAAGAATCCCAGAAAGGCCGATCTTTCTGGGATTTTTGTAGATTGAAATAGTAGGAACCTATCCTCCAAAGAGCATAGAGTCCACAGAATACCGAAATCATTAAAAAAACGTTGTAAAAATAGGAATAAAATAAAAAATACATTATCTTTGTATTCTCTTTACTCCATTACAACCTCTCTTTTGGATGCGATATCGCATCCCCATGTAGCCCACAAAATTTATCTCTTACCCCTAACCTCTTACCTCATACTTCTAAAAACATGAATCCTTCGAACATCGATATATCAGTACTTATTTTGTTTTTCAATCGACCTGACCATCTATGTGAGGTATTTACGGAGGTTAGAAAAGCACGGCCTGCCCGGCTATTTCTCTATCAAGACGGACCACGAGACGAAAAAGACCTCCCAGGCATAGAGGCATGCCGCAAAGTGGTGGAACAGATAGACTGGGAATGTGAAGTACATCGGAAATACCAAGAGAACAACTACGGCTGCGATCCCTCGGAATACCTATCGCAGAAATGGGCTTTTTCCATAACCGACAAATGTATCGTTCTGGAAGATGACGATGTGCCCTCACAGTCATTCTTTCCGTTCTGCAAGGAGATGCTCGACCGCTATGAACATGATGAACGCATCACAATGATCGCGGGATTTAATGAGGACGAAATTACAGAAGATGTTCCCGATAGTTACTTCTTCACATCTGTCTTCTCCATCTGGGGATGGGCATCATGGCGGAGGGTTATTGACCGCTGGGAAGGCGACTATGCCTTCCTCAAAGATGAATACAATACCCGACAACTTCAGACATTGGTGCACCATCGTCGCTACCGCAAAGATTTCATGGATATGTGCCGTCAGCACAGTGACAGTGGCAAAGAATACTACGAGAGCATCTTCTGGGCAAGCAACCTACTACACTCTGGTCTTGCCATCATGCCTACTAAAAATATGATTAACAATTTAGGCCTTTCCGCCGACTCCACCCATTTCTCTGGCAGTATCAAGACCACTCCACGGGGATATCGCCGGATTTTCACAATGAAACGCCATGAGACGGAGTTTCCTCTCCGCCATCCCAAATATATGATAGAAAATGTGGCATATAAGGAGCGTGTATATAAAAACCACGCTTGGGGACATCCATGGATAAAGATTGGGCGTTCGTTTGAAGAGCTATTCCTCAATCTCCGCTACGGAAATTTCAAAAACATCGGCAAGGCTCTCTCCCGCCGTATCGGTATTTGGATGGGAAAGGGAAAGCATAGGTAGTGAGGAGCTTTCAATTTTCAATCTTCAATCTTCAATTTTCAATCTTCAATCTTCAATCTTCAATACACCTTATTCTTTTCAATATACTCCGCCACTTTCCGGGGAACAAGGTCTTGATAGGGAAGACCTTCCTGAATGCGGCGACGTATCTCTGTACCGCTGATATCTATCAAATCCATCGGAATAAGGCGAACTCTCTTGGGAAGGCTATCGATATCGATTTCAGCATCACGGCGTGGATAGACAATTATTCGATGATGGGCAAGAATTTTGTCATGCTCATACCAAGAGTTGAACTTTGCCCAATTGTCACCTCCAACAATAAGCGAGAAAATTCTATCGGGGAAGTCTTGCACCAAAGACTGCAGAGTATTCCACGTATAGGACGGCCGTGGCAGATGGAATTCATAGTCGCTTGCCACCAAACGAGGATGGTCTTCCAAAGCCAGTCGGGCCATCTCCAGTCGCTTGCTATCATCGAGCAGTTCTGACTGACTCTTCCATGGATTCTGAGGTGTAACCAAAAGCCACACCTCATCAAGCCTGGCTTTTTTGAGAATTCTCTCAGCCAGTGCCACATGTCCATTGTGTATCGGGTTGAACGATCCCCCGAAAATACCTGTACGAATCCTTCTCACCCTAAAAACTCCTTGACAATCTCGTAAGCCTCATTTTCAGCCATAGCAAGGTCGTCGTTGATGACCACACGGTCGAAACGCTCTGCAAAGGTAAGTTCAAAGGCTGCACGTGCCAGCCGGTCCTCTATTACCTCGGGAGAATCAGTGCCACGGTTGACAAGTCGTTCACGCAAAGCATCTATCGATGGAGGTTGGATAAACAAACTCAGCGCCTCGTTGCCATAATGTTCCTTGATGCTACAACCGCCTTTGACATCGACGTCAAACACCACATTCTGACCTTCTGACAACTGGCGTTCTACCTGTTCTTTCAAAGTTCCATAGAAGCGGTCTTCATACACCTCCTCATATTCCAAGAATGCTCCCTCGTCTATCCGTTTACGGAATTCCTCGGGTGTTAGGAAGAAATACTCCACCCCATTCTGTTCTGTTCCTCTTGGTGGGCGACTGGTGCAACTAATAGAAAAATACAGTTCCAGCTCAGGGTGTTCGTTCCTCAGCCAGTTGATGATGGTGCTCTTTCCGCTGCCACTGGGGGCAGACACCACTAAGCATTTGCCACGTCGTGGCCGCTCTTCATGATTCATATTTGTCTTTTTTAAAGGGGAGTTAAAAGGGAGTTAAAGGGACAATACCATTGAAAAACAACGTTATTCCGTCATCTTGTTATAACGACAAAAATTTATAATGCATTGAGCACTTGCTCTTTGATTTGCTCGAGTTCGTCTTTCATTCGCACGACGATATTCTGCATCTCGGCTTGGTTGCTCTTTGAACCTGTGGTATTGATTTCACGACCCATTTCCTGAGCAATAAACCCTAATTTCTTGCCCTGACTGGTACTTTCTTCCATTGTCTCACGGAAATATTTCAGATGGTTGGCGAGTCGCTGTTTTTCCTCACTGATATCCAATTTTTCAATATAGTATATCAGTTCTTGCTCCAGACGGTTCTTGTCGTAATCAACTTCAGGAATGGTAGCCAGTCCATCGACGATTCTTGCACGTATTTTTTCCACACGCGACTTCTCATAGGGTTCAATAGCAACAAGCAAGGCCGCAATATTGTCCAGTTTCTCGGTAAATTTCTTTTGCAGGGCAGCACCCTCCTGTTGGCGGAAGTCCACCAATTGCTCCAAAGCCATCTCAATGGCCTTATGGGCAGCCTCCCATTCCTCTTCGGAGAGCACCTCAGTGTCTATTCGTGCCATAACATCTGGCATCCGCAGCAAGGTATAAAACCAGTCTTGTGGCTCAGGGATTCCCGTCTTTGCTGCTATGGTTTTGATTTGCTGATAATAATTCTCCACTAATGCGGCATTGATAGGAGTGGCATCGGTGCCAGCGTCCTTTTCCACCCATATCGAGAAATCAACTTTACCACGGAGAAGAGCATTGGCAATCATCTGTCTGATTTCCATTTCTTTCTCACGGTAAAGTGGTGCAATACGTGTGGATAAGTCGAGCGACTTGCTATTAAGCGACTTCACTTCGACATTGATTTTCTTTTCTTTGAATGTCACGACAGCCTTGCCGTAACCAGTCATTGATAGGATCATTATTATTGTTTTTTAGATTTGAGATTGCTAATTAATGACAACTCAGAGACAATTAACTTGTTTACTTGTCAACTTGTTTACTTGTCAACTTGTTTACTTGTCAACAGTGTCGTTTTTCTCTCTATTTTGGGACGTTGAATACAAATTTTATGCAAAAATACAAATTTCTTCGGAAAAAACAGTAATTTTGCACTTTAATTTTATAATAATGTCTTGCATATTAAGCATTGATACAAGTACAGAGGTCTGCTCAGTAGCATTGAGCGAGGATGGAATGTGTATTTTCCACAAAGAAGATTTCGATGGCCACAAACATGCCGAAAACATCGGTCCATTTGTCGATGAAGCCATGTCGTTTGCCGATAGTCATGCTATCCCCCTCGACGCTGTTGCCGTGAGCAGTGGCCCGGGGTCTTATACGGGTCTGCGTATTGGCGTCTCCATGGCCAAGGGCATCTGCTATGCCCTCGACCTGAAGCTCATAGCCATTCCCACCCTGCAACTGCTTGCCGTTCCAGTATTGCTACAAATGGAAATGGAAGACGATGCACTGCTATGCCCTATGATTGATGCTCGTAGGATGGAAGTCTATGCCGCTGTCTATGACCGTGGTTTACGAGAGTTGCGCCCCATCCAAGCCGACGTGGTAGATGCAGAGACCTATAAGCCATGGTTGGATGACCATCCTGTGTATTTCTTTGGCAATGGTGCCTCCAAATGCAAAGATATCCTCACACACCCCAATGCCCATTTCCTGGAGGGCAAGAAACCACTGGCAAAATACATGTTCCCGCTGGCAGAGAAGCGCATTGCCATGGAGCAGTTTGAAGATGTGGCCTATTTCACACCTTTCTACCTCAAGGACTATGTGGCTAAGAAAGCAAAGAACAAAATACTGGAATCTTTAAAAGAGACAAGTAAACAGGTTGACAAGTTGACAAGTTAATTGTTTGCATTACATCTAACACACGATTTACTTGCTAACCTAAGAATTAACATAGGTAAATTACATATACACAGATGAATATAGAAGGATTGGACTACAACACCCAGCGTGAGCGTCTCATCATGCCAGAATATGGCCGCGAGATACAGAAGATGGTGGACTATGCCGTCGAACTTCCCACCAAAGAGGAGCGCCAACAATGTGCAGAGACCATTATCGGCGTTATGCAACGGATGTTTCCACAGAATGGCACACCGGAAAACCACAATCAGAAATTGTGGGACCATCTGGCGTTGATGAGTGATTTCAAACTTGACATCGACTATCCGTGTGATGTCAGTCAGGCGCTGAAGATTACCGACAAACCTGAGCCGATGCCCTACCCCATGAAGGACATCCCCGTGCGCCATTATGGATACATGATGTTTGAGGTCTTCGAAAAACTGAAGAGCATGCCTGAAAGTCCTGAGCGTGATGAACTGGCACGTATCACAGCCAACCAAATGAAGCGCTGCCTCTACCAATGGAGTCATGGCTCTGCCGATGACGAAAAAGTAATCAGCGACCTTGCGCGCTTTACCGACGGGGTGATACAACTCGACCCTGAGACATTTGTGTTTGAGAAGATGAACGAACGCGACTTTGTGGAAAAAAAGAAAAGAAAGAAATAATCATGCAATCATTCGTTATAGAGGGTGGTTATCCTTTAAAAGGAACCATCTCGCCACAAGGAGCAAAAAACGAGGCACTGCAAGTGATTTGCGCCTGTCTGCTCACCGACCAGGAAGTACGCATCAAGAACATACCAGATATTCTTGATGTCAACAACCTGATTTTGCTTCTCAAAGACATGGGAGTGGAAGTGACCAGGAATGCCCCCAACGATTTTACATTCCGAGCAGCCAACATCAAGCTCGACTATATTGAGAGCGATGAGTTTGTCAAGAAGTGCTCCTCGCTACGTGGCAGTGTGCTTATGTTTGGTCCTCTGTTGGCACGTTTTCATCGTGCTGTGATGGCCAAGCCTGGAGGCGACAAGATTGGTCGCCGCCGCCTTGACACCCATTTCTTAGGATTCAAATACTTAGGTGCCGACTATCAGCGTGTGGAAGGACGAGATGTGTTTGAAATCAAGGCTGAAGAATTGCGGGGCTGTTATATGCTTCTCGATGAAGCCTCAGTTACAGGCACCGCCAACATCATTATGGCTTCGGTTTTAGCGAAAGGTACCACCACCATCTATAATGCCGCCTGCGAGCCCTATATCCAGCAACTCTGCCACATGCTCAATAGCATGGGAGCAGAAATCAGCGGCATTGCCTCCAATCTGCTTACCATCGTGGGTGTAGAAAAACTGCATGGCACCACCCACACCATCAATCCCGACATGATTGAAGTAGGGTCGTTTATCGGCATGGCAGCTATGGTGGGTGATGGCATATTCATCGAAAATGTGCAGGTAGAACAACTCGGTATTATCCCCGATGCCTTCCGACGCTTGGGTGTGAAAATCGAAATCAAGGACGGCGGCATCTATATTCCCCGCCACAACACCTACGAAGTGGATTCCTTTATCGACGGCACAATCATGACTATCGCCGACGCGCCTTGGCCAGGCCTCACTCCCGACTTGCTGTCGGTATTATTGGTTGTAGCCACACAAGCCAGGGGTAGCGTGTTGTTCCATCAGAAAATGTTTGAGAGCCGTCTGTTCTTCGTTGATAAACTCATCGATATGGGAGCTCAGATTATCCTTTGCGATCCACACCGTGCCGTAGTCATCGGCCACGACCACAAAATACAGTTGCGTGCCGGGCGCATGACCAGCCCAGATATCCGCGCCGGTATTGCCCTGCTCATCGCTGCACTTAGTGCCAAGGGCACCAGCCGCATCGACAACATCGCTCAGATAGACCGTGGCTATCAAGACATTGAGAATCGCCTCACCCAAATTGGCGCACATATCATGCGCGTACAAAGTTAATAATATGATTACCCGTGAGAGTGTCTTCAAAATAGGAACCATTGGTCGTATCCATGGAGTGAAAGGCGAAGTGGCCATCCATATCACCGACGACGTATTCGACCGTGTGGACGCCGAATACCTTTTAGTGGAAGTGGAAGGTCTGTTAGTGCCATTCTTCATGGAAGAATACCGTTTCAAGAGCGACACCACCGTATTGATGAAATTCTGCGACATCGATGATGCCGATCGTGCCTCATCACTCACTGGCTGTGATGTCTATTTTCCACGGAATTTGGTGGAAGAATCCTCAGACGAACTGACATGGAACGAGATGGTGGGTTTTACCCTCATCGACAGCAATACCCATCAAGTAGTGGGTGAAATCGCCCATGTAGATTTAACCACTATCAATACACTCTTCGAAGTAAACACCACTGATGGTAATCCCATTCTCATCCCTGCTGCCGACGAACTGGTGGACGATGTGGACCGCAAAAATCGCACCATCACCATGCGAGTACCGGAGGGGCTTATTGAAGATTAAAAATTAAGATTGATAATTGATAATTGAAGATTTGATACAATTCTTAGACTATTAACTTGTTTACTTGTCAACTGAAACAACAAACATCTTGTCTACTCGTCAACTCGTTAACTTGTCAACTTCAAAAGAACAATGAAACAACAAATATGCATATTAGGCAGTACAGGGTCGATAGGCACACAAGCCCTACAGGTGATTGAGGAACATCCCGACCTGTATGAGGTTTATTGCCTGACCGCAAACAACCGGGTGCACGAACTGGCCGAACAAGCACGTCGCCATCATCCTGCAGCCGTCGTCATTGCCAACGAAAGTCATTACGACGAGCTGAAGGCACTGCTCGACGACCAACCCGACATCAAGGTGTATGCCGGAGCACGTGCTCTCGACGAAATCGTAGAAGCTGGTCCCATAGACATGGTGCTTACCGCCATGGTGGGTTTTGCAGGCCTCTCACCCACCATCCATGCTATCAAAGCAAAAAAGAAGATTTGTCTGGCGAATAAAGAGACATTAGTGGTGGCTGGTGAGTTGATATGCCAGTTGGCAATGGAAAACCATACACCCATCATACCTGTTGATAGCGAACATTCGGCCATCTTCCAAAGTTTGGTTGGCGAAGACGACAACGAGATTGAGAAAATCCTACTCACCGCCAGCGGAGGTCCTTTCCGTCTGCTTCCCATAGAGCGAATTGCCACCGTCACAAAGGCAGATGCCTTGCGGCATCCCACCTGGGACATGGGGGCCAAAATCACCATCGACAGTGCTACAATGATGAACAAAGGCTTCGAGGTAATTGAGGCAAAATGGCTCTTCGGTGTACCTGCCGAGCGCATACAGGTATTGGTACATCCACAGTCAATAGTCCATAGTGCCGTGCAGTTTGCCGATGGGTCGGTGAAAGCCCAATTGGGAGTACCCGACATGCGGTTACCCATTCAATATGCATTCTCGTTCCCAAAACGGTTGTCACTAAGTAGTGAGCGACTCGACTTCTTCCGACATCCACTGGAATTCTTTGAGCCTGACTTGGAGAAATTCCACTGTTTGGCACTGGCATTCGAGGCCATCCACCGCGGCGGCAACATGCCCTGCATCCTCAATGCAGCCAACGAGATAGTAAACCGTGGTTTCTTAGAGGATCGATGCGGATTCCTGCAAATGGGAGAAATCATCGAACAGACCATGAAGCGAGTAGCATACGACCCGCAGCCATCCTTCGACACCTATGTACAAACAGACAAGGAAGCAAGACGAGTAGCAGAAGAACTACTAGTTAGTTGAATTGTGAATTGTATATGGAAAAAGTAGTTAAAAACTTACAAACTCACATAATAAATGGACAGTGTTTTTTTAATTA
Source organism: uncultured Prevotellaceae bacterium (assembly GCA_900315075.1). GTDB lineage: Bacteria > Bacteroidota > Bacteroidia > Bacteroidales > Bacteroidaceae > Prevotella. The sequence goes on from OMXV01000004.1 coordinate 71,533, forward strand.
GATTAGTACAGTTTATCCTATCTATTTCGCTGCTCGTGCTGTTGCATGAGGGCGGCCATTTCTTCTTCGCCAAATTGTTTAAGGTGAGGGTTACGCGTTTTTATATATTCTTCAATCCCAAGTTCCACCTCTTTAGCACTTACGACAAATGGTTTCGTAAACTGTTCAAGAAAAACCCCGTGGTAGTGCCCGAGAAAATTGAGAAAGACGACGACGGCAAGGAACACAAAGTGAAAGAATATGTTGGCACAGAATATGGTATCGGATGGCTACCCCTTGGTGGCTACTGTGCTATCTCTGGTATGATCGACGAGACCAACCAAAAACTCAGCGAAGAGCCGCAGCCATGGGAATTCCGCACTAAACCCGTCTGGCAGCGCTTACTCATCATGATTGGCGGTGTGTTGGTGAACTTCCTGCTCGCCCTTTTCATCTATTCCATGGTGCTCTACTATTGGGGAGACTCCTATATCAAGACCGAGGACATGACCTATGGCATGAAGTTCAATGATGACGCCAAAAAATTAGGATTCAAAGACCACGATATTCTGTTAGGCACCAATGAGAAGACATTCACAAAATTTGACGTTGACCTCTACCGAAGCCTTTCTTCCGCAGAACGTGTAGATATCCTCCGCGATGGCAAAAAGATGTCACTGACACTCCCAGGTGACCTCAATTTGCTCGATATGCTCAAGAAACAGCCGACATTTGTACAGCCTTTCATCCCCGCCGAAATTGATTCTATCATGCCGGACATGCCCGCGGCAAAAGTCGGTATGGCTAAAGGCGACAAGATATTAGCCATTAATGGTAAGTCTATAGATTCTTGGAATGAGTTCACCACCGAAATAAGCGTCTTAAACAATATCATCACAGCGAATGAAAAAGCCACACTCGCCGACAGCATGAAAGTGCGTAATGTCACGGTGGCATTCATGCACAAAACAACAGGGAAAGTTGATACTGTCAAAGTGACGCTTACCAGCGACTTGAAACTCGGTGTGGTGCAAACAAGCTTATTGAATTACTATAAACCAACAGAAATCAAATACGGTTTCTTTGAAAGTTTCCCTGCAGGAATCACATACGGCATTGACGTGCTACGTGGATATGTAGATGACCTAAAATATGTCTTCACCAGTGAGGGTGCCAAGTCATTAGGAGGATTCGGAGCAATTGGAAGCCTCTTCCCCGCCACATGGGACTGGATGATGTTCTGGCGGATGACGGCATTCTTGAGCATCATCTTGGCATTCATGAATATCCTCCCCATCCCCGCCCTTGATGGCGGCCATGTGCTCTTCCTGCTTTATGAGATGATTACTGGGCGCAAACCCAGTGAGAAATTCCTCACCCGTGCAGAATACATCGGTTTCGGTATCCTCGTTCTGCTGATGATTGTCGCCAACCTCAACGACATTCTCCGCTGGTTGGGGTATATGTAAAGGAAGGGGAGTTAAAAAGGAGTTAAAAGAGAGTTAAAGGGACAATACCATTGTCTTTATCGAGACAAATAATTTGTCAACGAAAAATGCCTACGCCAAAAGAACTAAAAGCCCGTTTCAACCCCGAAGGGTCGATACTGAGGAAACAGCAGATGCGAATGTTGGAAATGGTGACCCTACTTGACAGAGTCTGCCGAAAGTACAACATACCATACTTTCTCTATGGCGGTACGCTTTTAGGAGCCATCAGGCACAATGGGTTTATACCCTGGGATGATGACCTCGACGTGGGACTGCTGCGCAAGGACTATAAACGGTTGCTCGAAGTGTTGCCTGCGGAGTTACCAGAGCATATTGCCCTGCAAACCAACGACACAGACAAGAACTATTTCTACTTCTTTGCCAAGCTGCGTGACCGCCGTTCATTGCTTGAGGAGATAAGTCCCTATGATAGAGTATTCCAAGAAAAGGGTATTTACATTGATATTTTCCCCTTTGAAAAGATGCGGCTATGGACCCATCGGATAGCAGAGCCACTACAAGGACATACATTCAAAATCTTCCGGACTGCCAAAAACCGTGAACGTGCCATGCGCAAAATCAGGGCCATCACCTGGTTCAACCGACATCTCACCTTTCCTGTGCTCCGTTTCATCAGCAGGATTACATTTGGAAAGACACTGACCTACGACTATGGCATCCCTTTCCGTTTGGTTTACGACGAAAAAGACATATTCCCTCTTACCACGCACGATTTTGAGGGCATTCCATTGTCGGTGCCAGGCAACAGTCACAGTATGCTCCAAAAGCAATTTGGCGACTATATGCAATTGCCCGACCTTAACAATTTACAAAGCCATACTAAAAGGCTGATAATTGAAGAGGAGTAAATAAAGAGTTAAAGGGGAGTTAATAAGGAGTTAGAGGGACATTATAAATTTCCCTACATTCAAAAACAATTATCTTGTCTACTCGTCAACTCGTTTACTTGCCAACTGAAACAACAAATATCTTGTCTACTCGTTTACTTGTCAACTAAAAATCACTTGTCAACTAAAAATCACTTGTCAACTAATAAAAAATATGACAATAGGATATACAACCGGTGTTTTCGACCTTTTCCACATTGGGCATCTCAACCTGATGAAGAATGCAAAAGGTATGTGCGATAAATTAATCGTTGGTGTCACTGTGGATGAATTGGTGGCCTATAAAGGCAAAAAAGCCATGATACCATTCGAAGACCGCATCGAAATTGTGCGAAGTATCAAATATGTGGATGCCGCTGTGCCACAATACGACATGAACAAACTCGAAGCCTGTAAAAAACTTGGTGCCACCTACCTTTTCGTCGGTGACGACTGGTATGGCACAGAAAAATGGAAGGCATACGAAAAAGAGTTTGAGGCTGAAGGTATCAAAATCATCTACTTCCCCTACACCAAGGGTATCTCATCCACACAAATCACCAAGGCCCTCAATGCCGTGAGAGGCCAAAATCTGGAGGATGTGAAATAGGCATCGACAACCTAACTACTTTATAACTCCCTTTTAACTTCATTTCAATCTTCAATCAATCATGATCGACAAAGAGTTTTGTTTGAGTTCCTATATAGCATTTCGATATATATGGAAAGACGGAATGGACTTCTGTGAAGGATTCCAGCATAAGAATTACCTACCCGTGGCTAAAGATGAGCAAATCCCCGTCGCCACCTCGAAAGACATCGACAGGGAGATACAAAAACAGTTCGACCAAATCTATAGTAAATACGACAACATAGGAATCCTACTATCTGGTGGCATGGACAGTGCCAATTTGGCCTCCTACCTACGCCCTGGCAGCCATGCCTACACCTTCAACTCAGCCTCGGGTGTATTCGACGCTGACATCAACCGGGCAAAGAAATACTGTGAAAAATGGGGACTTCACCACCACCTGATAGACATTACGATGGAAGATTACAAAACCTATACTCCCATTGTCATGAAGTATAAGTTTGCGCCTGTCCATTCCATCGAACCACAAATCTACAAGGCAGCCCTTCAAGCAAAGCAAGACGGTGTACAACTGATGATTGTTGGCGAAAGTGCCGACCTTATCTTTGGGGGCATGGACAAACTGATTTCTCCACAATGGACTTTCGACGGATTTGTCAAGCGTTATACTTTCCTCTCACCAGAATTAGTGCTCACGAATCCTGTTAGCCAGATGGAATTATACGAGAGATACCGTATAGACGAGAATTCCATCGACTATATGAAATTCATGGACGAGGTGTTTGCAGTTGAGAGCAGTGGCTCCTATCTTAATGCTTTTGGTGCAGCTTGGCTACCATATTATGATCCTTACGCCAAATTGGTCATGTCGGAGCCACTTGATATGGAACGTGTTCGCAATGGTGAACCGAAATATTTGGTCCGTGAACTATATGCCATGAAATACCCCGAATTGGAGATTCCCTTCAAAATTCCCATGCCACGACCCGTTGACCAAGTGTTCAAAGACTGGGCAGGACCTACGCGCCTGGAATTCCGCCGCGATATCCCCATGGGACAACTCACTGGCAACCAGAAATGGCAACTTTGGTGCGCCGAGCAATTCCTAAATCTTCTTTAACACCGTAGCCAGCAGGAATCCTGTGAGGAAGATGGCAGCTGTGCCAAGAACGATAGCGAGGTATTCATGTAGATGAGGACCAGGTAGTTTGAGTGGTTCAGCAAGGGAAATCCAACCAATCACAAGCACGCCAACGATAACCCCTGCCATTGCATGTGGCCGACGAACACGCCGCCCCATATACCCTAGGAGGAAAAGACCGAGCATACCACCCGAGAAGATGGACGACAATTTCCACCAAGCATCGATAATACTATCGACACTCAACATGGCGATGGCTATCACGCATCCCAACAACCCCACCACTACACTCGACAACTGATAGACACGCACATGCTGTCGGTCACCCGAATGCTTTGCCAAAGGCTTGTAATAGTCGGTCAGAATAATGGTTGCAGCTGAACTAACACTAGTGGACACCGTGCTCATTCCCGCTGCGAAAATACTGGCAATCAGCAATCCTCGCAACCCCACAGGCAAACTATGTACAATAAAATAAGGGAACACATAGTCGGGTTTTGCAGCTATCTCAGCAGGCAGCAAGTCTGGATTGGTCGTATAATAACTATATAAAGCAGAGCCAATCAAGAAAAAGATAGCAGAGACGGGGATATAGAGGTATCCACCAAACAATGCAGAAAAGCGTGCATCGCGGTCACTTTTCGCAGCATGATAACGCTGCACATAATTTTGGTCAATGCCGTAATTCTGAAGATTGATGAAAATACCATAAATCAAACACACCCAAAACGTAGAAGTAGTGAGGTCTGACGATAGTTCACCTAACGAGAACTTATTGCCTTGTGGTGAATGAATGGCCAAGTCGATAGCCTGAGAGGGACCATCGGGCATGGAGAACAGCAGGACACATAGACACAGTACAGCCCCTCCAATTAATATCATCCCCTGGATGGCATCGGCCCAAATTACTGCCTTCAGTCCGCCCAACATCGAATAAATAATGATGCCGATACTGGTGGCAATGATAACCATGTATATATTCCATCCCATCAGGATATACATGGGAACAGCCAGCAGATAGAGGATGGAGCCCATTCGGGCAATTTGTGTCAGCAAATAACAGGCTGAAGCATAGATACGTGCCCACCGTCCAAATTTTTCTTCTAAAAACGTATAAGCCGACACACTACCGTTCTTACGATAGAACGGTACAAAATAACGAGCAGCAAAAAAACTTGCCACGGGTATCGACAAAGAGAACACGAATGCATTCCAATCCGACGCAAAAGCCTTGCCTGGATAACCGATATAACTAATGCTAGATACATAGGTGGCAAATATCGACATACCCACCACCCAGCCAGGCAAAGAACGGCCTGCATGTGTAAAATCCTCTGAACGATTATTTTTCCGATAAAACGAACAACCGAATATCACCACCCCAGCAGTGAAAGCCAAAAAAATAATTAGGTCGATGGTATTCATATCAGATGCTTTTCAGACGGTTTACCTTGCAAAAATACAAAATACTGCTGAAATAGCGAAGCAATTTTAAAAGAATATGACCAACAACCTCCAAACTTCTAAGCAACCTAAAGTCTAAAGTATAAATTCTCACACTCTTGCTCTCAATGTAATCACATTGATTTCCGGCCATGCCATCAGACGAAAAGGAACTGTGCCGCCAAGTCCGGCACTGACATAGAGCCGCTGGTCACCCTGAGCATACCATCCTCCCCACTCTCTATACATCAGTCGGGCAGGCGAAAAACGACCAATGCGTATCTGCGCTGCATGGGTATGGCCCGAAAGTGTCAGTTGAATATCCGTATTGCCAACAACTTCCCTCCTCCAATGTGAAGGATTGTGTGAAAGGAGTATCTTAAAAATACCGTCGGGCACACCTTCCATCGCAGCACGAAGATTGCCATGGGTAATAAATGGAGGCTCTCCCACATGCTGCACTCCTATTAAGGCCATCTGTGCACCATTGTGCTCAATAATCTGATGCGTATCGTTGAGCACCTTCCATCCAAGACTCTCCTCCATGTGGGTGACAGCACCAGGTCTGTCGAAATAATCGTGATTGCCAAGAATGGAATAGACACCATCTGGTGCAGAAATCCGTGACAAAACATTCACAAACGTACCAACCTCTCGTGCTTTAAGATTCACCAAATCGCCTGTAAAGACCACCATATCGACATGCTGTGCCCTTATCTCACCAAAAAGTTTGTCAATAAACCACGGCTGACGTAAGAATGTGCCTGCATGTAGGTCTGAGAACTGAAGTATGCGATACCCATCAAACTCTTTGGGCAACGTTGGAAAAGCTATCTCTTCGTAACGAACCTTCAGACGCACCCACCCACAGATGAATCCGTAGGCGAAAATCAGTATCAATACGACAGCAGCCCCTACACCGGCCCACCAACCACATGGCCATCCCACCAAGGCGAAGAAAGCCTTGGGCACAACAAGCATCAAAAAACAAATGAAAAAAAGTCTGGTTCTGGTAATCCTCCCTGCAAATTTCGTAAACACATTCAGCATGAAAAGCACCTGCACCAAGGAGATGGAACTACAAATAATCTTACTGCCGATACCAGCACCATCCACCATTCCAGTCCAGACAAGCAAGTCGGGAACTATCAACAATAAGCAGGCAAATATTATATTGGAAAACATTTATTTGATAAGTTTGGAGTTTTTTATTTTTTTAGGAGTTAGGAGTTATTAGTTTATGCTTTCGAAAGGGATGGTAGAGGCGACGTCCTTCAGATGAGAATGCAAAATTACAAAAAAAAATAATAAAATAATTTTTTGATTGGTGATAGATTTGAGACATATCCTACTCTATAAAGACAAACAACAACAAATTATTAACAATTAAAAATTATACAATTATGAAAAAGATTAAATTTTTGTTTGTCATGATGACAATGATGATGTTTGCGGTCAAAATGGCAAAATTGTCACGCATGTAGCGGTAGTGGCAGATGCCAGCATTGCGATGGATTGGGTAACAATAACAACAGACACAGTGGTTACAGTTGCGGTGTATGCAAAGGCACAGGAAGATGCGCTGGATGTGATGGAAAAGGAGGATACAACTATTAAAGAGATGCCATCATCAAAAGAATACAAACAACCTGCCCTTTGAGAGCAGGTTTTTTGTATTCTATCAACTCTACACCCCTCTTGTTATTTCCATCTTTTTTATTTTTGTATTTTCATCGAATCTTCGTAACTTTGCAAGACTAATCAACTAAAACGACCTATCCATGAGAAAAATTACATTGACACTCTTCGCACTGCTGTCTGTCGTGATGGCTTTTTCGCAGACAGAAGAGGCTTTCTGGCATCCCCCTGTAGAGATGAGCAACCATGTCATCCTCGGTTGGGACGGACAGATAGACAGTACTATAATAGAGCGAGACTTGGATGCTATTGAGGCTTGTGGTTTCCGTAGCGTCATCATCGAGCCTGGCTACAACATGGGCGAACCATATCTCAGTCAGCAGTGGTTTTCCAACGTACGGATTATGGCAAATGCCGTGGAACGTCGTGGCATGAAAATGTGGATTATCGACGAAGGCAAATATCCCAGCGGTATGGCTGGAGGCAAATTCTCCAAAGAGCGCCCCGACTTATGTATGCAAGCATTAATAGTAGAGGGTGACACGGTAAAAGCGGTGCGACGGTCTTCGAACACCCGCTGTGTGAACAATCCCACTGGTGGCAAGGACGAGAACAACTCCCTCTGCGACTACCTCGACACCACAGCTGTGAGGCAGTACATCAACTGGACACACGAACAATATAAAAATACCTTAGGACATCATTTAGGCACTACTGTGCTTGGATTTCGCGGCGACGAACCAGCCTATCAACGAGTACCATGGACCACAGGCATCGATAGTATCTTCGAGGCTTGTAAGGGTTACGCTCTCCAACCATGGCTGAAAGCCCTCACCATGAGCGAACGCACATCGCTACACCATCCGTCGCTCACCGAAGAGCAGCGACGTGCCAAGGCAGACTATTGGGACGTGTGGAGTCGTCTCTTCGCCGACCATTATTTCAAGATGCAAGCCGACTGGTGCGAGGCCAATGGTGTGCGGCATATCACCCACATGGACAAAGACGACATGCTGGCATGGTGCGTGAAGATGGAAGGCGACCCCTTTCGCAACCTGAGTCGTGTGCAGGTGCCTGGCATCGATGTCATCTGGTCGCAGATATGGTATGGCAGCTACACTGAGTTTCCACGTCTTTCCTCCTCCACCGCACACGTCTATGGCAAACAGCGGGCATTTAGCGAGAGTTTCGCAGCCTATACCCAGCAGTTGGACATCCCCGCAGTGAAATATGTGGTGGATTACCAGATTGCCCGAGGCATCAACTTCTTTGAGTTTATGTTTATGATGAGCAAGCGTGGACCGACTGGATACATGGCCGACCCAGCCATGAAGACGCTCAACGAATACACAAACCGCGCCACCTACCTCATGTCGCAAGGCAGGCCTACAGCGCGTGTAGCTATCTATGCGCCCATCCCGTCGCTATGGTTGGGCAACGAGCGTTCCGACCATTTCATGCGGGCAGCTGCACATCTATTGACAGCCCATCAGTATGACTACGACTTCATCACTGACGATGGTCTCGTCGAGGCCGTCAACGTGAGCAACGGCCGTCTGCTTAACAAGAGCGGGCAGGCATACGAAACACTGGTCATCCCCAACGCCGAGGTCATCCGACAGGATGCCTGGCAGCAGATAGAAGAGTTTACCCGCCGTGGCGGCAAGGTGGTGTTCCTTGGTGACCTACCCCGTGCCACCGCCGAAAAGACGATGATGGACCAGCAACCCATCAACATCCCGCAGCAAAACACAATGCACGTGGCCGATAGTGTATGGACAGAGGCTTGGACAGAGATGATGCCTGTGAGAGAACTGAAGGTGGTGGAAGGCCGTAGCGACAGTATCGCCTACACTGCACGCCAGACCGATGACGCACGCATCTTCTTCATCCTCAATCAACGTTCCTCACAAGAAACACTGACTATCGACCTCGACTGTATGGGAGAACCCCAACTATGGGATGCATGGACAGGCGAAATTACCAATATTCCTTTCACCGTAGTAGATGACAAGACAAGGGTGAGACTCACCTTAAAACCTTGGGAGTCGGGTATCATTGTGGTGAAGAAACGTACATCAACTTACAATGCCAAGCGTTTTAAGAACATCCAGGCTGCCATCGACCAAGCCCATTCTGATGGTGGCGGCACTGTGGTAATCCCAAAGGGCAAACATCGCACGGGGTCGTTGTTTGTAACACGCGGTGTCAACCTGCATTTTGACGAGGGTGCCACACTCATCAGCATCGTTGACCCATCACTATATCCCATCATCCGCACACGGTGGGAGGGCAGAATGCAAGATGCCCATGCGGCTCTCATCAACTTCATCAACAATGACGGATGTTCTCTGACAGGCAAAGGACTCATCGATGCCCGTGGACTGAAATGGAACAAAGTGCCCAGAGACAAATACGGACGCCCGAAGACCATCTGTTTCGACCATTGCGACGGTGGTGCGATTAGTGACATCAGTGTCAAAAACCAGGCATTCTGGTGTCTCCACATCCTCTATACACGTGGATTCACCGTCGATGGTGTCAACATCTGTGCCGAGGACTATATCCCCAGCAGCGATGGCATCGACATCGACTCTTCGACAGACGTGGTCATACGAAATGTGCATATCGAGGCACATGATGACTGCATTTCCATTAAGAGCGGAAAAGACACCGATGGCCGACGCGTCAACTTGGCGTCGGAGCGCATCCTCATCGAAGACTGCCATTTCGACTATGGTCACGGCGGTGTGGCCATCGGCAGCGAGGTGACGGGCGATGTGCGTGACGTGACTATACGCCACTGCGACATGAGCGGCGAAAACTGGAACCCCATCCGCTTTAAAAGCCAGCCCTCACGGGGCGGTATTGTGGAAAGAATCACTTTTGAGGACATCAACATCTCTCAAGCACGCAACATTTTTGAGGTGAATATGACATGGCGCATGAAAGGGGCCACCGAACCACCTTATTCCCCACTTACACGTCTCCGCGACATCACTTTCCGTAACATCTGCGGCAAGGCAGAGAATGCCGGCCACTTCATTGGCTACGAAGAGCAACCTTTTACACCTGATATCTTCCATTTCGAAAACTGCGAAATCCAAGTGAAAAATCCCTTTGAAAACAAATTCGCAGAACTGAATATGGAAGGGGTGAAGATTACCATTGAAGATTAAAGGGGAGTTAAAAGGGAGTTAAAAGGGAGTGAAAGGGACAATACCCTTTGAGGTTTGAGATTGAAGTGTTTTCTCTGCAGGCGACGGTTTTGCCGTCGCAATAACCCAAAATATACAAAGACATGAAAAAACTAATGATTATGGCGGCACTGTTCGCCGCCACATTGACAACTAGCGCACAAACGCTGTTTCAGCATCCCTGGCAGGGTAAAAAAGTAGCCTATTTCGGCGACAGTATCACCGACCCACGCAACAGTGGTTCGAAAGCAAAATGGTGGCAGTTTCTACAACAATGGTTGGGTATTGAGCCTTTCGTCTATGCCGTCAGCGGTCGACAGTGGAATGACATTCCACGCCAAGCTGACCAACTCAAAGAGCAACATGGTGACGATTTCGATGCCATTCTGATTTTTATTGGCACCAACGACTTCAATGCCGCTGTACCCATCGGAGAATGGTGGACAATAACAGAAGACTCGGTGATGGCCGCCGTACACCGTGACAAGGCTTTGGCATTGCGCCGTCACCGCGAGCCATCGATGAACAAAGACACCTATCGTGGGCGTATCAATATCGCCATGAGTAAACTCAAGGAGATGTGGCCCACCAAGCAGATAGTGCTCATCACCCCCATCCATCGCAGTTATTTCTATGGCAATGAGAAAAACATCCAACCCACCGAAGCCTATCAAAACGAGTGTGGCGAATGGATTGATGCTTATGTAGAAAGCGTATGCGAAGCAGGACGTATCTGGGCCGTGCCTGTCATCGACCTTAATGCCACATCAGGCCTCTACCCCATGACAAAATCGCAAGTGGTGAACTTCCATCACGAGAACGACCTGCTCCACCCCAATGACCGGGGGCATCAGCGTATGGCCAGCACCATCATGTATCAACTCCTCACCCTACCATGTGTGTTTGAGTGAAGAAATATAAAACATCATATATTAGTATCCATAAAATGAATTTAGGACCAGATCATATACTATATTGACAAATGGGAAATGCCATCAACGGATATTACAAACTCTCGTGGAGAGAGCGTATCGGGTTCTGTTCGGGCGACCTTGCTCAGAACCTAATCTATCAGACCGTAAGCATCTGGTTGCTATTCTATTATAATAATGTCTATGGGCTGGATTCAGCTACAGTGGCAGTGATGTTTCTTGTAGTCCGTATCATTGATGTGATCTGGGACCCTATGGTGGGAGCATTCGTCGATAAATCACACCCCCGCTGGGGCAAATACCGCTCGTGGCTTATTATAGGCGGAATCCCTGATAGAGGATGTCGATCGTGCGGAGTTCGGTACACACCTTGATGTTGTCAACATGATCACCACGCCGAAAAGATATTTTTACAACGATGAGTTCCTCAAAGAATGTTTCCAAAAACTCCATGGAACCATTGTGAGCTGCCACCTGAAGGACATTTTGCTAAAACAGGATTATACCTTCCAGCTTCAGGAGTGCGCCTGTGGTAAAGGTACATTAAATATAGAACTTTATACCCAATTAGCCACCAAAGAAAATACTCACATGCCTATGATTATTGAACATCTGACAACCGACGAAGAATACATGACGAGTGTACAGTATGTTCGTGAGAGGCTCAGAAAAACGCAATAATCGCGCTAAAATGGACACAACACATACAAAAGAGGAAATTCTAACAGACTAAAAAAGACAAAAATGAATAACGACATGGAGAATACGCCATTGTGGCTTGACTTGAGAAAAGAGTATATCGACGACAACTTTGCCAAACTTCAGGAATACCTGAAAGGATGTGCCGTCAAACAGACAAACGACTCGTTTTATAGCATAACCATTGACCTCATGAGACAACGTGTGGACGACCTGTTGTCAACTATCTCCATGCGCCCACTCTACCACGAAGAGATGGACAGAAAGACGCTGGAGTTTCATGTCAGTCTGATTGCCACATACCTTTTAGTGGACGGTAGCCATTCACTTGCCCTCCCCGCTTATCTTGCTTTCATGGGTGGACTGAGGGAAATGAACCCTCGTTTGTCGGACGATCTTATCAAGGCTTCCTTCGAACGGCTGCGGCATGAGAAAGTCGCGACACTCGGATTTGGATGGAACGACCTGCAAAAAATCGGGACTGAACTATTTGCCTACAATGCCAGCCACTTAGTAAAATTTGAGTCGCCTATCACCAAACCATTGGTTTTCTCAAAAAACGGTACCGCACTCCTCACCAAAGAAGGGATGCTACTCACCTATCAACCACCATCTGCCTCAAAGAAACTGGCCAAAAATGGTGCCAACTCACTTGACACTGGTATAGGCATAACACTCCGCACACCTACGTCAGAGAAACTGAAACAGAGTTTGGAGAATAACCCCGTGGAAATGGATGAATTCACCAATGAATTCATCGCCCTACAGAAAAAAGTTCAAGATAAGGTTCAAGAAGTTCCACTTAAAAAATATTTTGAGGGCGACGAAGCCATTATCAGAATTGACTCTATCGACCGCAACGGTACGATGCACGTCACAACCATCGACCCTGCATACCAACCCATAATTGGCTACATCAAATTTGATAAGCCCAGCATCGTCTATTACTACACCAGCACTCTTTATGAGTATTTCCATTCAGGCGACTGTATGAAAGCCTCCATTATAGATACTGTGAATGGAATGTTTAGTATCGAGGATCAGTTGATAGATTTCTTTGTAAAAGACACCAAGGCTGCAGAAAAAGAAAACATGAACTTATTTCTCTGCAAACTGATTGATGAACGTCCCAAATTCTATGGATGGATCAACGAATGGGGTGTAGCCTTCTACTCGGCAAATACAGGAAAATATGGGCGTGGTGACTTTGCCATTCTCTCTGTGAACAACTATGGAACAGGTGTCAAATATGGAAAAATTGACGCATGGATTAAAGAGGACACAGACGAGACCTTCGACGAAAAAACCGTACGCTATGATTGTATTCGTGCATTTGCTGAACATACGGAGGTTCCTGACAACAAACAGGAGGAAGAGGAGACGGGTGAGCTAAGTCCTACCGTTCTCCGACTACTCACTATCCAAATGTTCAAACACCAAAAATCACTGCTCAAACCATCCGACCGTATCCGTTTCCTATCCAATGCCAATGTATTGGCCGAACTTATAGGCGATGTAACTTCTTCATCTTATATCCGCTTTACCAGGACATATCTCCGTGCTCTCATACATTTTGTCAGGAAAGAAGACATGGGTACTATTCAGCTGAAACCTGAAAAGGAATATGTCGATGCCATACCCACCCTCATCCGCTTGTCTGTGATTGACATCCTAAAGGAATACGGCAAAAAGGAGGATTCAGAAAAGCTGTCGGACACTATTTACTCCTTCAAAGAAAAACAGCCAATGCTGGTCAAGCTTGCACGACTTGTACAGACAGCTAATGCTATGCGAGGAACACTCTCGGAAGCCACACTCAACGTCTTACGTCGCGAAATCATCAAAACCCTCTCAATAGAGACAGAAAACGATGCCGACCTTGAAGCAGACGGCGGCATCTACCTCGGCATAGAGAGTGGAACACAGGAGTTTAAGACCTCTATGGTCTATCCCTCTAACAACCACATGCAACCAGATGAATACACCCAAAACCAAAATGTGCTGAAGGGCGTATGTGCCTTCCTTAACTCAACCACAGGCGGCACCCTCTACCTTGGTGTAAATGACCAAGGAATGGTAGTAGGAATTGAAAACGATATGAAATACCTGAACTATCACACAATAGACACCTATATGCGCTATGTACAGGATACAGCAAAGAAGTATTTCGGTCTCGACACCCTACCCTATCTGCACATCGAACCCCAATATGACAACGCTGTTGTTGCTATCCACGTGGAACCACATCCCTATCGTGTTGTAGAACTCGACAGCAAAGCATACATCAGGGTAAATGCGGAATCAAGGGAGATGCCGGAGCGGATGAGGCAGGAATTACTAAGGAGAAAAGTGCTCACTAATGAGGGCAAAGCGGCTGCCCTATCTTTGCTTCAACATGCACAATCGCGAAAGAAGTGTGTCATCTTGCACGACTACGCTTCATCAAACAGCGGAAAAGTCGCTGATCGTTTCGTGGAAGCATACGACGTGCGGCCAGAAGACGGACTGGTAATCTGTTACGACAGAAAGGAATTCACTACCCGAGTATTCAACATCAACAGAATAGGATATGTGGAAATAAAAGAAGAGGAGCCTTGGAAATACCCTGCCTCACACGAGAAAATAGAGGTGGACGTCTTCCATATGACAGGCAAAAACCCCGTTCACGTCTCCCTACAGTTGGACTTAATGGCGAAGAACCTGCTGATAGAGGAATTCCCTTCATCCAAAAGCTACATCACCCCACATAAAGGCGATGACAATATCTGGTATTTCGACACGGAGGTCTATCAGCTGGAGGGTATCGGACGTTTCTACATGGGACTGGCAAACCACATCAAAATCCTTGAGGCACCAGAACTGAAAACTTACGTCACTGAGTTCTGCAAGAATTATTTAGTATGAGTGTGAGACTTATTTCTGTTTTTCTATTGAAATACATCTATGTGGACAATTGACAACTATTTTTCGAAAAAAAATTAGTATATTTGCACCATCATTGTATATATAAACCTAACATCTATCCATAATGAAAACGTTACAACCAGGTACTACCCTTAAAAATGGGAAATACACTATTAATAAGATATTGGGACAAGGAAGTTTCGGTATCACCTATTTAGCTGCTACCAAAATACCGATGCAAGGCGACTTTGGGAAGATGGACGTGGACGTGAAAGTTGCCATCAAGGAGTTTTTCATGGCCGACTTGAACAGTAGGTCCGGTGATGGAACTTCCCTGGAGAAAACCGACAGTTCGATTGTGAAAAAATATGCCAAAAAATTTTATACTGAGGCTGAGAACCTTGCCAAGTTAAATCACCCCAACATCGTAAAAGTGCTGGAGGTATTCAACGAGAACAACACCTCTTACTACGTCATGGAATACATCGAAGGTGAGACACTCGACGATTACATCAAACGCAACGGAAAGATTGGTGAGGAAGAAGCCCGACTTATTACCCTTGATATCTGCGGTGCACTCCGCCACATGCACGACCATCACATGCTACACTTAGACCTAAAACCTAAGAATGTGATGCGCGACCAAAATGGCAAAATCTATCTGATAGACTTCGGACTGGCCAAACAATATAATGAAAATGGCGAACCTGAGTCGAGCACCACCTTAGGATTGGGCACCCGCGGCTATGCCCCTGTGGAGCAGATGAAATACAAAAGCGACGGCACCATGCCTGCAACTCTTGATGTCTATGCGTTGGGAGCCTCCCTCTTTAAGATGCTTACGGGGCAAGTACCCCCAGAATCCTCAGATGTGCTCAACGAAGGACTACCAATGAATCTTCTTCAAAATGCCGGCGTGAGCCAGGATATGATTGGCGTTGTGGAAAAGGCCATGGCACCATTGAAGAAAAACAGATACCAAAATGTCGGTGAGCTGATAGATGCGCTGACTGTGATTGTTCCACAAACAGAGGAAACAGTTGTGGAACCGCATGACGAAGAAACAGAAATACAGCACGAAGAAACAGAACTTGAAACACCACCTCCTTACAATAATGAGGTGCCACCACCATATAATAATGAAACACCACCATATAATAATGACGTATCACCATATCAAGAGGAAGAGGAACGCTCATTCCTACAAAAATACTGGAAATATGGTTTAATAGCTCTCATCCCTCTACTGATACTTGGAGGAGTGCTACTATTTAGTGGTGGCTCAAAAGACAAAGATGACAACAATAGCCGTGACTATGAGGTTATAGCTGACAACACGGAAAATGATAACGAAGAAGTAGAAGATACCAAAAAAATTATTGAAGAAACTGAAGAAGCTTCCACCGAAGAAGCAAAATCTGTAGAAGATGTAAGAGAGAAAGCAGAAAATGCGGCAAAGGAGGAAAAAGAAAAAGCCCAAAAAGCAGCAGAAGAAGCGAAGGAAAAAGCCCAAAAAGCAGCAGAAGAAGCGAAAGAGAAAGCAAAAGCAAAAGAGGCAACCCCACCCGCAAAACCAGTGGAAACTCCTAAACCAGTAAATGACAATAACGTCTATAATAGTGTTGACGAATTGCCTTCATTCCCTGGTGGAATATCTCAGTGGTTGAGCCAGAACCTACAATATCCTCCCATCGCACAAGAGAATGGCATACAAGGTACTGTGGTTGTGCAGTTCGTGGTTGAGAAAAACGGTTCTTTGAGCGATGTGAAGGTGATACGTAGTAAAGATCCCTCACTCGACAATGAAGCTTTACGGGTAGTTCACAATATGCCAAAGTGGAAACCCGGCAAACTAAATGGAAGTCCCGTACGTGTATCTTTTACTCTCCCTATAACCTTCAAACTTCAGTAGATATGACGACGAAACGATTACTGTCCATCGTTTTGACCTTTATTTTCTTTGCCATATCAAGTATGGCCAAGAAAGTGCATACCCTCGGTGATTCCACTATGGCCAACTACGACGAGTCGGCCACGGTGACACGTGGCTGGGGAATGTATTTCGGCAATTTCCTCACTAATGGATGGACATCAGTGAACTATGCCCGCGGAGGTCGCGACTCCCGCGGAGGCTACAACGAGCTGTGGCAGACAGCCAAGAAGAACGTGGAACCTGGCGACTACGTCATCATCACTTTCGCCCATAATGACGAGAAAAACGACGGCATGGACGGTGTGGCACTCTACGAATACTACAAAAGTATTGGTGACAATGCCAAGGCTGCTGCTGTTGACCAGCGTGGTACTGTGCCCTCCACCACTTACAAGGAATACTTAGGGAAAATTGTCGATGAGGTTTTAGAAAGAGGAGCCATCCCCATCATTGCCTCCCCTGTGTGCCGTAGCTATTTCACTGGCAACAAAATACGTCGTAACGGTCGTCACGACTTGGGTGACTCTTACTCTATACTGACAGACAACGGACCTTCTCCTGGACATAAGGTAGCTGAAGGTGACCATACGATGGACTACGCCTGGCATGCCCAGCAACTGGCAGCGGAAAAAGGCATAGCATTCATCGACCTGACCAGCGCCACGGCCACACTCTATGAGAGTTATGGCGATGCCAAATGTCATGAATATCTCTTCGACGGGGAAGGCTCCACACACTTCAATGCCACTGGTGCCTTGCTTGTGGCACGTGAATGCGCCCGTCTGATGAAAGCACAGGGTATTATGGCCGACGACATCATTATACCCACCGACATCAGCGTGACACCCTCCGTAGCCGACTTCGGTGAGGCCTACAAAGGACAAACGTTGACAAAGGAACTAACACTCAATGGATTCGGTCTCACTCCAGAGACGGGAGCAGTAAACATCTCAGCTTCAGAGGGGCTTCTACTCTCCACCGACAAGACCAACTGGCAACCATCACTCTGTGTGACCTATCAGGCCTCCACCCTGGTACAAACCTTCTATGTGCAACTCACACTACAAGACGATGGACAAACCACTGGCACTATTACTGTGCAACAGGGCGACAAAACATTGGAGATTCCCGTCATTGCCACCGCCGTCTCGCTGGAAGGCGGCACAGAGATACAGGCATACTGGCGTCTGGAGAAAGATGCCACTTATGAACTGACGGGTCCTGCCACCGTCATCGATGAGAGTTGGGAAGGAATGTATGTGCAGCGCTATTCCGCTCCCAACGCCAATACTGTGTGGCCAGAGTGGACGGGTTTTGATGCCTCACGCAAGACACAGCGCAACCTGCTCACAGGTGACGCATGGCCTGCCGACGAGATAGACGACAATCCCAACAGATACATCCAGTTTGGCATCAAGCCAAACATTGGGAACACACTTAAAATCAATAACATCAGTCTTTTTGTCTGTGGATGTGGCGGCAACGGCATGTGCTGCCATATCTATTACTCCACCGACAATTTTGAAACCCGTACGACCATCTTTGAAATGAAAAAGATGCCTGCCAACAATATGCAGGAAGTAAAAGTGTCACCTGTCATTACCCTCAACGATGGCGAGGAGTTGTTGCTACGTGTCTATCCCTGGTACACAGGTGCTGCCACAGGAAAGACCATCTGCCTTTCGGATGTGACCTTTGGAGGAATAGCTATTGATGCCACAGGCATCCGCAACAATGGTTACGACCGTGTGGTTGGCGTCAATTATTACGACATCCAGGGTATGCAAAACACAACCCCTACACATGGCATTAGCATCCAGCGACTCCAATTCGCCGACGGCAGCGTGATAACACGCAAAATTATAAAATAATTAAAAAAATTAGGAGTTAGAAGTGCACTAACAACTTCTAACTCCTAACTATCTAAAATCTAGCATCTAACTTCTATCAGAAGCACGGCGATTCTGTTATTTGTATTTTCTTTGCACTCATATAGCCACGGAAGGTTCCCGTCTGGGTATAAACTTTAAACCAACCGTCACTGTAGTCGCCACTGCAAAGAATATAGCCACCATCACGCACTTTGCCCACAATGACGTAACGTGTACCTGGACCTTTGCGGATGTTGGTATAGCCATCCTCGTCCATCACTAAACCTACCATCTTGCAGGGACCCTGGCGCTTGGGCACCACCACTTTACTGGAATGGATATAACCAATGAAATCCTGTGGGGTTCCATCGGTATAGCTGGTATAGACCTTGTACCACTTGCCCGTACCAGGGCCATAGTTGATAAACATACCATCAGGCACTTGATCCACAATCTCATAATTCGTGCCTGGACCTTTACGGATGTTGGTATAACCGTCTTCATCCTTCACCAGACCTGGACGCTGGGCAGCGCATGGTAACATGACCATCGCCGCCAAAATCATTAATAATAATTTTTTCATGTTTGTGAGTTTATTGTATTTATTTGGAAGTTCAGGAGTTCAGACTATACCGAAGCCGCCCAACAACTAACATCTAACGACTAAACTATTTGTTTGCAAAAATAGTAAAAAAATGTCATAAACTTGAGAATTTAGTCTTTTTTCTTCGAACAAAACTAAAAACTCCCCACATCCTCAGTTCCGAGTATGCAGGGATTGTTATGCATATGGCCACCCATATTGCGTATAGGATGGAGAGTAATATCTGCGCTCATTACTCAAAAATTTCCGTCAACCTCCTCTCAATCGCTTCACCACGAAGACCACGGACGAGTATAGTGCCATCGGGAGCGAAGAGGATGATGTGAGGGATGCCACGAATATTATAGGCGTCGGTGGCAATGTCCTGAGAGTTGAGAATTTGAGGATAAGGCACGCCATCGTCTTTGATGGCGTGTAGTGAAGCCTCGGGCTTGTCCCATGCTGCGATGCCGACAACCAGAAGCCCACGGTCCTTGTATTTATTGTAAGCGGCAATGAGATTGGGGATTTCCATCCGACAAGGTCCGCACCACGATGCCCAGAAATCAACGAGCACATATTGACCGCGACCCACATAATCCGAGAGTCGTGTGATCTTGCCATCGTACTCCACGGCGAAGTCCACAAATTTCTCACCGACGGCAGGGATAAAGTTGGGTTCTTCAGTCTCCATATTGACGCTCATTGCATTGAGTGCCAATTTCATTTCGTTCCATGAATCCCCCGCCTTGATGCGCGGACTCATCAGGTTAAGCCATGAGGCAACTTGCTGTGGTGGCTTTTGGGAAATGGCGAATGCCAGTTCCACCATCCCTAAGACATCGTCGTTATGTCGGGCGAGTTCACTACGCATCAAACTGTCGAGGTGAGCTTGTCTGACAGAATCACCATACAACAAAGGAGCGTATTTGTTTTGGAACACTCCATATTCCTCGTTCAGCGGTGTGCCCGATGGAGAGCTAAGGAATCGAATGGAATCATCTTTGGCAATACTTTGTATATCCATATACAATTCGGTAGTTCCCTGCTCTAAGAAGAAATACGGCGACATGATTTCCGGTATGCCGTCGCGCTGGGTGAGTGAGTGTAGGTTGAAAACTCCTGGTTCGTCGAGCACCCCTTCCTTGGTAATCAGTTTTCCGTTGACCACCTCCAAGGTATCGATAGGTGCATTGACCATACGCATGGCGCTCATCCAGTGTATAAGCAACAGCCGTGTGTTCATCGTGGAATCACCCACGGTTCCTTCTAGTCGGTAATGAATTGGTGCTTCGGTTCTCTCCTGCTGAGCCTGTCCGGGCATGGCGATGAGAAATAGGAGCATGGTGAAAATATATTGTCTCATGTTCATTTTTCTTTGTCAGTTTCTTTTTTCTTGTAGTTGATTGGGAAAGCCTTGTTTAACAAACAACTTGCCGCACAAACGAGAAGGATGCATATAAGTATGTTAACTATGTTTTTTGGATTAACCAGAAAGTAACCGTTTACACAACAAACCAAAAGGAATAAAATGAAATAAATAACTTTCTTCTTCATGATTGCTAAAAATACTACATATCTCCACTAAAGTGTATTCGGCGGAAAGTCAAAAAAGTTACTACTAAAATACATGCTACAACAATTGGTAAACTATAAATCAGAGATTGAATAAAACTCATCTTGCATACATACAAGAATAATTGCATAGGCACATATATGCTCAGGAAACCGACAAACACACAATACTTAAAAGGTATAGGCTCTTTTTCCAACTTTACGCTTCTGTTGCAATGGTTGCATATCGTAGCATAATTGGTGCCTCTATATATGTATTTAAGACATCTCTTCAATGAAATGATTTGATGACAGTATGGACATTCTCTTGTTTTCATTCATATATATTTTATGGAAGTTTCGTATTCGCTATACTTTCGGTAGTAAAAGAGACAGATAGGAAGAAATCACTCGACAACCACTCTCGGATGATATTCAAACAACCGTTGATTCTCGCGAAGTTGTTGAATGCTGATGTTAGGTGTCACGCTACCCGACCAGTTGGCGCCCCATGCGTCGAAGGGTTCACCGTCGGGTACGATGCAGGTAACGGTAGAAGTACTTAGGGGTAGAGGGTCGAATACCAATAGGAATGCGACATAGTCGCCCGAATTGCCTTTCATAAAGAACAACTCGTCCTTGGGAATGCCTTGTGTCTCGCGGAGTTTGTACTGATTCCCCAACTCGTCGACCAACATCATGTCTTGGTCAAAAAAGAAATACTCGGTTGTCCAATTCTGCTCATGGCCCACAGCAACATATGTAGCCTCAGGTGTGCGCCATAATGCCATAGTGCCGTCTTGTAATGGTTTGATGAGATGTGCATTGTCAAGCACCTTCCATGTGTTCCAGTTTTGTCGGTCGTATGGTTTGTTCTCACTCATGTGCTCTAATACCAGACGGGGTTGGTGAAACTGTGGGATGGTATCGTAATAGACGACGGTACCTTCATATCTATGACGTATGGTGGTGGTGGTGGCACCCATCAGTCCCCAGTTAGGTATTCCATAGATGGCAACTTCCGTGGTTGTCTCTGGCAGTGGTGGGAAGATGACTTTCATATCTATCACATCGCCCTTCTTCGCGTTTGCGTCAAAATGTTTGCGGTAAGTGTCTGGTTCTGTGCGGCGCACCCGGTACTGCACCCCCGTTTCGCGGTCCAGGAGACATGCCTCCTCGCCCGTCAGCCACAGGTTAGTCACCTCATCGGCAGGCATGCGTAGGTAGCAGTGCAACACCGTCTCACCGTTTTCCCCTGTCAATCGCCAACTCATCGGTTGGTATGGCTGTCCGTCTAACGACATATCGGCTATTTCCGGGAAAAGTTTTAGGAAATCTTTCTCTATAGTGAAGTCATTTGGTTCACAATAATCTTTAATCCACTCCATATTTGTCTGGTGCCAGGCCGCAGTGGTCTTTTTCGTTTTATTGTCTGTTTTGACATCAGGAAGAGACACAAAAATACCCACATTTTTTGCATACTCTATCACCTCGTTCGTCTGAGTCTGATAGGTGAGGCTTACTCTATTCGTTTGAGCCTGTAGGGTGATGCCTGTCAGCACCAAGAGGCAAGTAATTATATTTCTTTTCATGTTTTTTCGCTTTTTAGTATTGTAATGAACTCAAATATGTATGCGTCAGTTGTTCGCGATAATTCTGATAGCAAGCTGTTGAGACATTGGCCTCGACAGGTGAGTGGGTGGTATAGAGCAGGATGCGACTGCCATTGATGCGCTCCGCAATCCAGAGGTATTTCTCCCCTTTACGCAAATCCTTCAGGGTGAAGAAGAACTGTTGGTGTGAGAAATTCAGCAGATATCCTGGGGTTTTGCTGTCGTACGAGCATGCGGCTTGTAATAGTCGTCCAAAGAGGTTCAGTTCCTTGGTGTCTGGGAATACGTAAGCCGTGTTGACGACAGCGTTATCGCCATTTTCTGAAATGCAGTCAAGCGGCACCGCCTTGACCTTATTAAAGTCCGCTATCTTGGCAATAAACTCATCCATCTTACTCGGTTCTAGGTAGGTAGAGTCTTCTGTCAGCGATTGTGAAGCATAGTGCAGATTGGCATTTGTCATAGTGTAATTGGTAGCCGGAATCACCATCGGAGGAGTTATTTCTACAGGAGTGACAGTATCTGCAGGCGAGGCTGTTTCCGTTGAAAGAGAAGCTTCTGCAACAATAGATTTGATGCTTTTTGAAGTTGCCGGAGAAGCTATGTTTTCAGCAGGATTTGGAGTGTGTTCCTGTATGTTGTTTGTCTGTGCTTTGTCAACCAATTGTTCCTCTTGTGTTGATTTTTTTTCTTCAATCTGTGTACTCTTTGTTTGGGCGTATAAGTCTTTCGCCTGTTCGGCTTGGTCTTTGGGCAACATCGTTATACCTACTCCTATTAATATAAGAAGACATGCTGCTGCAGCCACCCAACGCCAGAGTCTTTTCTGTGTGGCAGGTTTTGGTGAGGATGTTTCATCCTGCTGAGTCAACCGCTCCTGCATCTTCTCCATAAAGTCGGCTGGCAGCTGTGGTGAGTCTGAGTATTTGCGTCTCAGAGCCTCGCGTAAATCCGTGTCTTTATATGATTTTTTCATCTTCATGTTTTTGTTAGAGGAGAGGGGTGAGAAATTAGGGATGAGGGGTAAGAGGTGAGAGGTGAGAGATTACCACTACTGCGCTATATGGCGATGGAGGAATGGGCAGAATGGGTAATATGGGATGAATGGGCGGATGGGCAAGAAGGGGAAATAGGTATTATCCCTTTAACTACCCTTCAATTTTCAATCTTCAATTTTCAATCTTCTATACAGTTTCTTTCTTGTCCGATACAGGCGGTTCGCCAATGCTTTAGCATCAATGCCGGTGATATAGGCAATCTCTGTCAGTGGACGGTCTTCGAAGTAGTAGAGTGTCAATAGCATCCTCTCGTCGTCAGACAGTTCATCTATTAATTCCTCCAATTGGGCGATTCGTTCCTCGCGTCCAGTGGAGAGTTCCGCCTCCAACTCTTCTTCACTGATATCTTTCTGCCATGCTTGGCTGTCTTCGATGGGAACAATCTGTGGTCGTCGGCGTTTCAGGAAGTCGAGTGTCAGGTGATAACCAATTCGGCAGAGCCAGGTGGCAAGTGAGGCTTTATTCGCATCATAGCTCTCGATACGGCTAAAAGCTCTAAGAAACGTGTCCTGCGTCAGTTCCTGAGCATCCATTTCGTTTGGCACCTGCCTAACAATCATGGCGAATACGCGGTTTGCATAGCGACTGATTGCCACTATCTGCCCTTCGTGTCGACCTTCACACAAGGCCTCCATGATTTCCGATTCCGTCATTACATTCGTTGCTTGACTCACTTCTATTTGTTATACGGCATCTTTAGGAAATTATATCGCCCATTCTATAATTTTTTTCCAAAAGTACTGTTGTTATGAATAACGACCAAATAAAAACACATAAAATTATATCGAAAAATCGATTTGTTAAATAAAAAATGAGCCCACTTCAAAAAGTGATTAGTCATAGGGACATACCCTTACATTGATTGTCAACGCCGACTTTTTAAAGTGGGCTCTAAAATTGCTTTAAAACCTACAAACGAAATGGCCTAAAAACATTTTAAAAACCTATTACAAACAGACTATGTCATTCGTCATATAATAAGGGGTGGATGCCTACCTCGATAGTAAGCACCACAAATATACCTATCTCGAGACCGATGGTGGTCATATCTGGCGCAACTGGCGCATCTACCTTTCTGAGTTTGTTCCATTGCTGTTTAAGTAATCTACAGTAACGCTAATATCTATCACATTTAAATAAACCATAATGAAAAAAACAATTCTCTCTATGATTTTGGTAGCAGCATCTGCCACAGCCATGGCACAGGCACCACAGTTGAGTGCTAATAATATTGATGAGGTTATCGCGGCGATGACACTCGAAGAGAAAGCACAATTGGTGGTCGGCACTGGCATGGGCGGTTTCTCACAAGCCCCCGTCATTGGTTCCACAGCCAGTATCGTACCCGGTGCTGCTGGAACCACTGCAGCCATTCCTCGTCTCGGCATTCCCCCTGTGGTATTGGCCGACGGTCCTGCCGGACTACGCATCAACCCCAACCGCCAATTCGACCACAACACCTATTACTGCACCCACTTCCCCATTGGCACAAGCCTTGCCAGTTCGTGGAACACCGACTTGGTACAAAAGGTAACTGCCGCCATGGGCAACGAAGTGCGCGAATATGGCGTTGATGTACTATTAGCTCCAGCAATGAACATCCACCGCAACCCACTCTGTGGGCGTAACTTTGAGTATTACTCCGAAGACCCCGTACTTGCCGGAGAGATTGCAGCAGCTTATATTAATGGCATACAGAGCCAGGGCGTGGGCACATCGCTGAAACACTTTGCCTTCAACAACCAAGAGACACAGCGTATGGGCAACGATGCACGAGTGAGCCAGCGTGCTGCCCGTGAAATCTATCTGAAAGGCTTCCAGATAGCAGTGACGAAAGCTCAGCCATGGACGGTAATGTCGAGCTACAACCTCATTAATGGTACGATGACCTCGGAGAGCCGTGGACTGCTCACCAACATTCTTCGTGATGAGTGGGGGTTCAAGGGACTGGTCATGACCGACTGGTTTGGTGGTCTCGACCCCGTATGGCGCGGTAGCAAAACCGACCGTGCCGCAAATATCATGGCTGGTAACGACCTCATCGAACCAGGCATGGACTCTGACAGCAAAGAAATTGTAGATGCTGTGAAAGCCGGCCGTCTCTCGGAGAAGGACCTCGATGCCTGTGTACGCAGGGTTCTCCAGTTGGTTGTCATCTCACCACGCTTTAAAGGATATAAATACAGCGACGCCCCCGACCTGAAAGCTCATGCTCAGGTGACACGCACTTCGGCAGCAGAGGGAACTGTACTGCTGAAAAACAATGGATTGTTGCCCTTCAACAAAAATATTAAGAATGTAGCTCTCTATGGTTGCTCTGGCTATGAACTTATCGCTGGTGGTACAGGTTCCGGCAACGTCAATCGTGCATATACTGTGTCATTGGTCGAGGGGCTGCGTACCAGCGGTTACCAAGTAGATAATGACATTCTCAACCAATATGTGGACCATTTAGATAAATGGAATAAAGAGCACGGCACACTGAATGCCAACACCCTTGAAGTGCCCTCACTTCCTGATGAAATGAATATCAAGGATGTTTCTGCTGCCGCCCGTAACAACGACGTAGCCATCGTGGTTATCGGTCGTATCTCGGGAGAAGGTGAAGACCGTTTCGCCAGTGACTATCGCCTCACCGATGCTGAGAAATCACTCATCAACAATGTCTGCAGCGCCTTCCACAACGTGGGTAAAAAAGTGCTCGTCGTACTGAATGTTGGTGGAACCATGGAAACAGCATCTTGGAAAGATGTTCCAGATGCCATTCTACTGCCCTGGCAGTGTGGCCAGGAAATCGGAAACTCCATCGCAGATATCATCAGCGGCCGATTGTCGCCATCAGGCAAACTGCCTATGACATGGCCTATCAACCTCGACGATATCTACTCTACCCGCAACTTCCCACTCGACGTGAAAGTTAAGTTGAGCAATATGATGGATGCTGGTGAAAATGCCAAGGAGCAGAAAAATATCGGCTACACCAACTACGAGGAGGACATCTATGTGGGCTACCGCTATTTTGACACCTTCGACAAAGAGGTGAGCTATCCCTTTGGCTTTGGTCTTAGCTACACCACCTTCGACTATAGCGATGCCACAGCTACCGTCGCCGGCGATAAAGTTATCGTCACTGTCACAGTGAAGAACACTGGTTCCTATCGCGGCAAGGAAGTGGTACAGCTCTATGTCACTGCCCCAAAAGGCAAACTCAACAAACCAGCACAAGAACTGAAAGCCTTTGCCAAGACTCGTGAATTGGCTCCTGGCGAGAGTGAAAATGTAACAATGACAATCAATCCCATCGACCTTGCCTCGTTCAACACAGCGAAAAGCGCTTGGGTAACCGATGCAGGTACCTATCAGTTGAAAATCGGAGCCTCCAGCCGCGACATCCGCCAGACTGTCGATGTGAAGGTAAAAGGTATGAGCCAGAAAGTCTCCAATGTGCTCAAACCACAGGTAAAGATTTCCCTGTTAGGAACCAAGTAGGAGTTAGAAGAGGTGAGAGGTGAGAGATTACTCCTCCTACATCCCAATTCTTCCCAATCCATCCCACCCCCAGAAAACTTAAAAACTCATAAACTCAAGAACTCATCATACTACTCCCCTCGCTCTTTGGAGAGGGGTTGGGGGGAGACTTTAAAAACTCAAAAACATGAAAAAGATATTGTTTATGACTTTGGCACTCGCAGTCTTTTGCTGCATGGGTGCTCAGGCACAAGAGAAGCTATTCAACAGTGCCAGCGTGCAATCGCCCATCGTGAATCCCGATGGAACTGTCACATTCAACCTCTATGCTCCCAAAGCTGTGAAAGTAGAGGTTACTGGCGACTTCCTTCCTACTCAGACCATAGAAGTTGAAGGATTCGGTAAGTATGACGCCCCAGGTGTAGCCGAATTGAAAGAGGGCAAAAATGGTGTATGGACTTACACCTCTGATAAACTCGCTCCAGAGATGTACAGCTACACATTCAACATCGACGGGATGACGGGTGTGAAAGACCCCGCCAACATCTATGTAAACCGCGACATTGTGTCGTTCACCAACATTTTTATTGTCAGTCAAGAGAAAGGCGACAAAGGTGACCTCTACCGCGTGAACGAAGTCCCACACGGCAACCTCAGCAAGGTATGGTACAATAGCCCCACGCTAAAGATGCAACGCCGCATGACCATCTATACCCCACCAGGCTATGACAAGGGTGGAAAATATCCCGTGCTCTATCTTTTGCATGGTGCCGGTGGTGACGAGAATGCCTGGAGCGAACTCGGACGTGCCGCACAAATCCTCGACAACCTCATTGCCATGGGAAAGGCTAAGCCTATGATTGTGGTGATGCCTAATGGCAATCCCAACTGCCAGGCTGCTCCCGGCGAATGGTCGTTCGGTATGTACACACCTGGTTTCCGTGATAGTGGTACAGGCCCCACTGCTCCTGCCGCAGCTACCATCCCCGCAAGCTTTATGGATATCGTGAAATATGTAGATGCCAATTACCGCACCTATAAAGACCGCGCCCACCGTGCCGTCTGTGGTCTCTCAATGGGTGGAGGCCATACCTTCGCCATCAGTCTCTCCTATCCCACAACATTCGACTACTATGGCCTGTTTTCAGCAGGTTTGCACCTCGGCAAAAACTTCAACGGTAACCAACCTTTCGCTGAGCAAATCAAGAATGACCCCGACTTTGCCCAGCAATCAGCCCGACTCTTCGGCAGCAAGCCCAAACTCTATTGGATGGGCATGGGCAAGACAGACTTCCTATATCAGAGTACGGTTGACCTGCGCAACTATTGGGACTCCCAAGGCTATAAGTATGAGTATGTAGAAACCGAAGGAGGCCACATCTGGCGCAACTGGCGCATCTACCTCACCATGTTCGCCCAAAAGATTTTCAAGTAAGATGGCCCTTTTATAATGGTCCATATGTGAAAAACTTGGTGGAAAATGTAAAAATGCCCCGGATGGGGCATTTTTGCTCTCCTCTCATTACCCATCTTTACTCTACCCACATATGCATGATGTCCACAATATACAATCTTGGGAGGAATAAATGGTGTTTTTCGCTTTTATTTCGTATTTTTGTACTCAAGAAGTGACTTGACAAAATATGAAAGCAACTATTGAATTTGTAGAGAAAAAATTTGATGAGTTC
This sequence comes from uncultured Prevotellaceae bacterium, assembly GCA_900315075.1. Classification (GTDB taxonomy): domain Bacteria; phylum Bacteroidota; class Bacteroidia; order Bacteroidales; family Bacteroidaceae; genus Prevotella. Next base: position 100,203 of record OMXV01000004.1, read on the forward strand.
AATCGGCAGATTTTTGGTGGAAAACTACCAAATATTCCTATTTTACTGAGCGATGCCAAGACATTCTTGGGACAATGTGTATATCGTACACGCAGAAAGCCAAATGGCAGTGTGGAGAAGTATGATTTCAAACTTCGTATCAACACCCGACTGGACTTGCCCGAACGTGAGGTGGAAGACATCATCATCCATGAGATGATACACTACTATATCGGATTTCACCAACTCAAAGACACCTCTGCACACGGACAGATTTTCAGGCAGATAATGAATGAAATTAACACCAAACTCGGCAGGAATCTGAGCATATCCCACAAAAGCACCAAAGAACAACGTGAAAAGCTCGTTGACCAAAAGCCACACTATCATGTAATAGCTGTAGTGACATTTCACAATGGAAAGACTGGCATCAAAGTGCTACCACGCATCTTACAAAGAATACTCTACTATTATAACAATGTATTAGCCAACCGTGAAGTGAAAACAGTGGAGCTTTATATGAGCAACAACCCCTATTTCAACCGCTTTCCAAATTCCTCGGCACTGAAAGTTCATTACCTCGACATAGAGATTATCAGAAAAAACCTGGAGGGGGCAGATAAAATGGGGTGCGACGGAAAATCTTTGTCTTATAGACGTTAGATAGATTTTAGACGGAGAGGAGTTGGGAGTGAGGATTTTCGTATCTTTAAATAAGTTACTTTCATCTCTTTATAAAAAAAGAACGTTCTTTTTGTTCTGCTCTCGATTTTTCGTAACTTTGCACGCAAATTTGTAAACGAATAAAAATGAAGCATATATTTCTCACATTTGTCGCCTGTATGCTATCTCTTACCGTGATGGCACAGGTAGATGATGATCATTATTTCGAGGTAAAAAAACAATTGGACATTTTCAATACCATCTACAAAAACCTTGACATGCTCTATGTTGACACATTGGATGCCAAGGAGGTGATAGGCACTGGCATCGATGCCATGCTCAAAAGCCTTGATCCCTACACCGAGTACTTCCCAGAAGAAGAGGCCGACAACCTAAAGGAAATCTACACCGGTAAGTTCGCTGGCATAGGAGCCCTTATCCGTTACAACGCAAAATTAAAACGGGTGGTCATCGACGAACCATACGAGGGAATGCCAGCCGACAAAGCAGGGCTAAAGAAAGGCGACATCATCCTATCGATTGACGACTCTTTGATGACCGACAAAGACGTATCGTATGTGAGCAGTCACCTGCGAGGAGAACCAGGCACCACATTCATGCTAAAGATTCAACGTCCTTCCACTGGCAAAAAAATGCAAATAAAAATCACACGTAAGGTCATCCAGACACCTACAGTGACATATTATGGACTGCGCCCTGACAATATCGGTTATTTGCATCTGAGCCAGTTTACCGAGGATTGTTCCAAAGAAGTACGCAACGCATTCATTGAGATGAAAGAAAAGGGAATGAAAGGCATGGTGCTTGACCTAAGGGGCAATGGTGGAGGCTCAGAGGCCGAAGCTGTGAAAATCGTGAACCTCTTTGTACCCAAGGGCATTCTCATTGTGTCGAACAGAGGTAAGATGGGGCGTTCCAACCGTGACTACAGCACGACTACTGAACCTGTGGATTCGCTCATGCCAGTGGTGGTGTTGGTGGACGATATGACGGCAAGTGCCAGCGAAATTACCAGTGGTGCACTGCAAGACCTCGACCGTGCTGTCATCGTCGGCACACGGACATACGGCAAAGGCTTAGTCCAAATCAGTCTTGACCTACCCTATAATGGAAATCTGAAACTCACCACCAACAAATACTATATTCCCAGCGGGCGTTGCATCCAGGCCATCGACTATAAACACTCCAAGGGCGGATATACGGAGCATATTCCCGACTCGCTCACCAAGGTATTCTATACCGCACATGGGCGTGAGGTACGTGATGGAGGAGGTATCAAGCCAGATGTCATCATTGAGTCCGACTCGTTGTCAAATATCGGGTATTACCTTGCCACATCAGGTCTTGACTCCACAGAGGTGATGCTGAACTACGAAATCGACTATATTGCCAAGCATCCAACTATAGCCAAGCCATCGGAGTTCTCTATCTCGGATACCGACTACGAAGACTTTAAACAGCGTGTGCTCGCAAGTGGATTCACATACGACAGGGAAAGTGAGAAATACCTGAAAAACTTAGTAAAGCTTGCAAAATTTGAGGGCTATTATGAGGATGCCAAAAATGAGTTTGAAAGTTTGGAGAAAAAACTCACCCATAATCTCGCCAAAGACCTTGACTTCCACAAGCAACAAATCAAAAGATTGCTTGCAAGCGACATTGTAGCAGCATATTACTACCAGCGGGGAACCATCGAAAACAGCCTCATTGGTGACAAGCAGATGGAAGAGGCGTGTCGAATCCTCAACAACCGTCAAGAATACGACAAAATACTCAGTGGAGTGAAATGAGATTGAATGTTTGATGTTAGTAGCTACAGCAGACGGAGAAACGAATGGGGTAAATGTGACGAATGCGCAAATGATAGAAATAGTATTGTCAGAATTCCTGAAACTCCTGAACTGATGAAACTCCTAAGCAAAAAAACTCAAGTATTTCCTACTGAAATCATCAAAAAAAACTAAAAAAGGTACGAAAATCTTTGTGGAATCACCATTTTTTCGTACCTTTGCAGCGTTCAGTGGAATGAGGGGCTTGACAAGGCCCCTCATTTTCATTTTTTATTAGTATTCAACTATCTTGAGTTGGAGATGAAAAGTAAGGAAGTCTTGCAAACTCCTACATACCCATACTTCAGGGATGTTGAAACATGAAAATAGGTATATGATAGAGAAAAGCATTGTAAAAGAATTAGTAGAGGAATGGCTTAAAGACAAAGACTATTTCCTCGTAAGCATTGAAATCAGCAAAGACAACAAAATTGTGGTGGAAATCGACCATGCCGACGGTGTATGGATAGAAGACTGTGTGGAACTTAGCCGCTACATAGAGGAACATCTGGACCGTGACAAAGAGGACTTCGAACTCGAGGTGGGCTCGGCAGGACTCGGACAACCCTTCAAAGTTTTACAACAATACCTCAACTATATTGGAAAAGAAGTAGAGGTGCTCGATGCTGATGGCAAAAAGACCAAAGGCATACTAAAATCCGTCGATGGCAACGAATTCACTGTCACAACACGGCAGAAAGTGAAATTGGAGGGGAAAAAACGCCCAGAATTAATCGACGTGGATAAGAATTTTCAAATGGATAAAGTAAAATATACAAAATACATAATCAGTTTCAAATAAAGCTATGGCAGCAAAAAAAGTTTCAGATTCGACACCGAATATGATCGAGACGTTTAAAGAGTTCAAAGAAAACAAAAACATCGACAGAATGACGCTCGTCAGCGTCCTCGAGGAGAGTTTTCGAAACGTAATCGCAAAAATCTTCGGCAGTGATGAGAATTTCGACGTTATTGTCAACCCCGACAAAGGTGACTTCGAAATCTACCGCAACCGTATGGTAGTTCCCGATGGTGAAGTCGTGGACCAAAACAAGGAAATATCACTTTCCGAGGCACAAAAAATTGATGAAGACTATGAAATCGGAGAGGATGTGAGTGAGCGTGTCGATTTTACCAAATTCGGACGCAGGGCTATTCTCAACCTCCGACAGACACTCGCCTCAAAAATCCTGGAACTCGAACACGACTCGCTCTACAACAAATACAAAGACCGCGTGGGACAAATCGTCAGCGGAGAGGTGTATCAGATGTGGAAACGCGAAGTGTTGCTCGTAGATGATGAAAACAACGAACTGATTCTGCCTAAATCTGAGCAGATTCCAGCCGACCAATACCGTAAGGGCGAAACCATCAGAGCCGTCATCCTGCGTGTGGACAATGAAAACAACAACCCCAAAATCATCCTCTCGCGCACAAGTCCCATGTTCTTGGAGAGACTACTCGAAGGTGAAGTACCTGAAATCAACGACGGTCTGATTTCCATCAAAAACATTGCACGTATGCCTGGCGAGCGTGCAAAGGTGGCTGTCGAGAGTTACGACGAGCGAATCGACCCCGTCGGAGCCTGCGTAGGTGTGAAAGGAAGTCGTGTGCACGGTATTGTGCGCGAGTTATGCAATGAAAATATCGATGTCATCAACTACACCTCCAACATCAAACTTTATATCCAGCGAGCACTAAGCCCTGCCAAGGTGTCAAGCATCAACATCGACGAAGAAAACAAGAAGGCTGAGGTTTATCTTAAACCCGAAGAGGTGTCATTAGCCATTGGGCGCGGCGGACTCAACATCAAACTTGCATCTATGCTTACAGGATACACCATCGACGTCTTCCGTGAATTGGAAGAGGAGGAAGCTGAGGAGGACATCTACCTCGATGAGTTTGCCGACGAAATTGACCAATGGGTCATCGATTCTATCAAGCGACTTGGCATCGACACAGCCAAAGGTGTGCTTAACGCACCCCGTGAGATGCTCGTGGAAAAGGCCGACCTGGAAGAGGAGACGGTTGATAATGTCCTGAGAATACTCAAGGCTGAATTTGAAAACTGATAACAACAAAAGAATACACATTATAAATAGAATGGCCATAAGATTAAGTAAAGCAATCAAAGAATTTAGCATAGGACTGCAGACCGCAGTAGAATTCCTGGAGAAACGTGCGCATTTAGGAGAAGTGAAGAGTGATCCTAACTTTAAACTCAATGATGCACAATATGAAGCACTTGCCGAGGGATTCAAAAGCGATAAAGAGGCCAGAAGTCAGGTGGACTTATTCCAGCAGAAAAGGCCAAAGGAAAAGAAGCGGGAGCCAGAAAGCTTCCGGGCTGAGACTTTGCTCGAATCCAGCAGGACACAATACAAACCTGTCGGAAAAATCGATCTGGATAGCCTGAAACGTCCGGCAGCAAAACCAGCACCTGCTACTTCTGTAAAAGAGGAAAAGGTTGAGAAACCTACAGAACCGGTGAAAACCATCGAGAAAGAAACTCCCGCCAAGACGGAAGCACCTGAAGGTCAGGCCACACAAAAGGTAGAGACTCCACAAGAGGTAAAACCTGCCGTAGAGGCACCAAAGGCACCAGAAAAGCCTGAGCCAAAAATTGTGGAAGAGCAGCCAAAAGTGCAGGAAGCTCCAAAAGTAGAAAAAGTCGAAATAGTCGAAGAGGAGAAACCAATAGAGGTTGAGGTTCATAACGAGGTGGAATCACCTAAGCCCGCTGTCGAACCACAGCCTGTGGAAACCCCTGTTGAACCTGCTCCTGAAGAGCCAAAATCAGAGGAGAAAAAACTCTTTACACTGAAAAGCGAGCAAAAGAATGCCCCCAAGGTAAACGTTTTGGGTAAAATCGACCTTAGCAGTATCAACCAAAGTACGCGTCCCAAGAAAAAGACCAAAGAGGAAAAGCGTAAAGAAAGAGAGGAAAAAGCCCAGCAACAGCATGGCGGTTCTCAAAATGGTGAAAAGAAAAAGCGCGTTCGTATCAACAAGGAGCGCGTTGATATCAATGCTGCAAGTCAGAACAACAGCTCAGCACCCAACAACAACAATAATAACAACAACAATAACAATCAAGGCGGTGGCGGCAAGAACAAGAGCAAGAAAGAGCGTAACCGCAAGCGCAACCAGCGCCCCTTGGAGGTAAACGAAGAAGATGTAGCACGTCAGGTAAAAGAGACGTTGGCACGCCTCACCACCAAGAACCAAAACAAGAAGGGTGCCAAGTACCGCAAAGAGAAGCGTGAAGCCGTGCAGGAGAAACTGCAGGAAGAGCGCCGAGAGCAGAACGCCGAGAGCAAGACTCTGAAACTCACCGAGTTCGTGACTGTCAGCGAACTGGCTACGATGATGAATGTGGCTGTGACGCAGGTGATTGGCACATGTATGAGCATCGGTATCATGGTAAGTATCAACCAGCGTCTTGACGCCGAGACCATCAATATCGTTGCCGATGAGTTTGGATTCAAGACGGAATATGTGAGCGCCGAGGTTCAAAACGCAATCACCGAGGAAGAGGACGACGAAAACGACCTCGTACCACGTGCACCCATTGTAACAGTAATGGGTCATGTCGATCACGGTAAGACTTCGTTGCTCGATCATATCCGCAACACCAACGTGATTGCCGGTGAGGCTGGTGGTATCACACAGCACATCGGTGCCTATAACGTGGAATTGAAAGATGGACGACAGATTACCTTCCTCGATACTCCAGGTCATGAGGCATTCACCGCTATGCGTGCTCGTGGTGCTCAAGTTACCGATATCGCCATTATCATTATCGCAGCCGACGATAGTGTGATGCCCACCACCAAGGAGGCTATCGCTCATGCTCAGGCCGCCAATGTGCCAATGGTATTTGCTATCAACAAAATCGACAAACCAGGTGCAAATCCTGACAAAATCCGTGAAGACCTTGCCAATATGAATCTCTTGGTGGAAGACTGGGGTGGAAAATACCAGTGCCAGGAAATCTCTGCCAAGAAAGGCATAGGAGTGGATGAACTATTGGAGAAGGTGCTTTTGGAGGCTGAGATGCTTGAACTAAAAGCCAATCCCAACCGCAAGGCTACAGGTTCTATCATTGAGTCATCACTCGACAAAGGGCGCGGATATGTTTCTACAGTACTCGTATCCAATGGTACACTCAAGGTGGGTGATATCGTGGTGGCAGGAACAAGTTATGGACGTATCAAAGCCATGTTCAACGAGCGTAACCAGCGTATAGATGAAGCAGGACCCGCAGAGCCAGCTATCATACTGGGACTCAATGGAGCGCCCACGGCAGGCGACTCCTTCCATGTCATGCCAACAGAGCAGGAAGCACGCGATATTACTAATAAGCGTCTGCAGTTGCAGCGTGAACAGGGCTTACGTACCCATAAGAAGTTTGGATTGGACGAACTCTCACATCGTATCGCATTGGGTGAGTTCCATGAGTTGAACATCATCGTCAAAGGTGACACCGATGGCTCAATCGAGGCTCTCAGCGACTCGTTCATCAAACTCTCTACCGAGAAGGTGCAAGTCAATGTCATCAACAAGGCTGTAGGACAAATCTCAGAAAACGACGTCATGCTTGCAAGTGCATCGCATGCCATCATCGTGGGATTCCAGGTGCGCCCGTCAAGCGAGGCACGCAAACTGGCCGAGCGCGAAGGTGTGGAAATCAATACTTACTCCATCATCTACGATGCTATCGACGAGGTGCGTTCCACCATGGAGGGTATGCTCGACAAGGTGAAGAAGGAAATCATCACTGGAGAGATTGAGGTGAAACAAGTGTTCAAAATCTCAAAGGTGGGTACCGTGGCAGGTGGATTGGTCATCGAAGGCAAGGTGCACAACAAAGACAAAGCACGTGTGGTGCGCGATGGTATCGTCATCCACACTGCCAACATCGATGCCCTCAAACGCTATAAGGATGATGCCAAAGAGGTGGCTACCGGACTGGAATGCGGTATCTCGCTTGTCAATTTCAATGACATCCAGACTGGCGACATCATCGAAACCTTCATGGAAATCGAGGTACAGCAGAAGTTGTAATATCTATGATGTGAGAGGTGAGAAGTAAGAGGTGAGAGATTACTCACAAGAGTAGTAAAACTATTTTCTCACCTCTTATTTCTTACCTCTCACTCCTATTTTACCGAACTGAATGGAACAAGATAAAAACAAAAAAAAAGATAAGGACCAGGAAAAAGAGAAAAATGAGTTCGTAAAACAGGTGGCTGAACAGAAATATGAATTCGGGTTCACCACCAATGTCCATACCGAAATCATCGAGAAAGGCCTCAATGAGGACGTGGTACGACTTATCTCACAAAAGAAGGAGGAACCAGAGTGGATGCTCGAATTCCGACTTCGCGCCTTACGATATTGGCAGACGTTGCAACAACCTTCATGGGGACATGTGACATTGCCAAATATTGACTATCAGGCTATTTCCTATTATGCAGACCCCATGGCGAAAAAACCTAAGGGCGATGGGAAAATCGACCCAGAGGTGGAGAAGACCTTCGATAAACTCGGCATTCCCCTTGAAGAGCGATTGGCATTGAGTGGCACCGCTGTCGATGCTATTATGGACTCTGTTTCGGTAAAAACCACCTTTAAGGAAAAACTTGCCGAAAAAGGTGTCATTTTCTGTTCTATCGGTGAGGCCATTCGCAATCATCCCGACCTGGTACGACAGTATCTGGGCACCGTGGTGCCATACCGTGATAATTTCTATGCCGCACTCAATAGTGCTGTGTTCAGCGACGGTTCGTTCGTCTATATCCCCAAAGGGGTAAGATGCCCCATGGAACTCAGTTCATATTTCCGCATCAATGCCCGCAACACAGGACAGTTTGAACGTACACTTATCATTGCAGATGACGACAGTTATGTCAGCTATTTAGAGGGGTGTACCGCCCCTATGCGCGATGAAAACCAACTTCACGCCGCCATCGTCGAGATTATCGTCAACGACCGTGCCGAGGTAAAATACTCTACTGTACAAAACTGGTATCCCGGTGACGAGAATGGAAAAGGTGGTGTGCTCAACTTGGTAACAAAACGAGGTGAATTAAGGGGAGTCGCTTCAAAGCTCTCCTGGACACAGGTGGAGACAGGTAGTGCTATCACATGGAAATATCCCTCGTGTGTGCTCAAGGGCGACCATTCCCAGGCAGAATTCTATAGTGTCGCTGTCACCAACAATTATCAGGAGGCAGATACAGGAACCAAGATGATTCATATCGGTAAAGATACGAAATCGACTATCATCTCGAAAGGTATCTCTGCAGGACATTCTCAAAATTCGTATCGTGGACTCGTACGCGCTACCTCCAATGCCGACAATGCACGCAACTATAGTAGCTGCGACTCGCTGTTGTTAGGTAGCGACTGCGGAGCTCACACTTTCCCCTATATGGATATCCACAACGAGACGGCTATCGTGGAACACGAGGCCACTACCTCGAAAATCAGTGAGGACCAATTGTTCTACTGCAACCAACGTGGCATCCCCACCGAGCAAGCTGTGGGTCTGATTGTCAACGGCTATGCCAAGGAGGTACTCAACAAATTGCCAATGGAGTTTGCTGTCGAAGCGCAAAAACTCTTGGCTGTATCTCTCGAAGGAACGGTGGGGTGAGTTAGAAGTTAGGAGTTGGAAGTTAGGAGTTAGAAGTTAGGAGTTAGAAGTTAGGAGTTAAATTTGGATGTTAGAAGTTAAATTTGGATGTTAGGAGTTGGACGTGTCATTCTATACCGCAAGAGTGTTGCGGTTTTAAATATCAAATCTTAAGATATGCTGATAGTTAAGAATCTTCATGCCACTATCAATGGCAAAGAAATACTCAAAGGTATCAACCTGGAAATCAAGGATGGCGAGACACATGCTATCATGGGGCCTAATGGCTCTGGAAAATCCACCCTCTCGGCAGTTTTGGTGGGCAATCCTGCCTATGAGGTAACTGAGGGTGAGGCATGGTTTAATGGCAAAAACCTATTGGAGATGAAGCCTGAAGACCGTGCCCATGAGGGTCTTTTTCTCTCCTTCCAATACCCTGTGGAAATTCCGGGCGTTTCGATGACCAATTTCATGAAAGCAGCCATCAACGAAAAACGCAAGTACATGGGACTGGAACCACTCAATGGAGCGGAGTTATTGAAACTCATGCGCGAGAAAAGAAAACTTGTGGAGTTGGATAGCAAACTTGCCAGTCGTTCTGTCAATGAGGGATTTAGCGGAGGTGAGAAGAAACGCAACGAGATATTCCAGATGGCAATGCTCGAACCACGCCTTGCCATCCTCGACGAGACCGACTCTGGCCTCGATGTGGATGCAATGCGTATCGTGGCTGAGGGTGTCAACAAGATGCACACACCCGAGACTTCCTTCATCGTCATCACTCACTATGAACGACTACTCGATATGATACGCCCCGACGTAGTGCATGTGCTCTATCAGGGACGTATTGTGAAAACCTCTGGGCCGGAATTGGCGAAGGAAATAGAGGCCAGGGGCTATGACTGGATAAAGAACGAAGCCCATGAGTAGCGAGAAACAATATATTGACCTCTATGAGCAGTGCCGTGAAATGATATGCCAGCACGCTGCCGAGGTGATGAACAACGTGCGTGAGCAGGCTTTGGAGCATCTTCGCAGTCACGGCTTTCCCTCAAAAAAGGTGGAACGCTACAAATACACTGATATCCAGCAGCTGTTTGCACCTGATTACGGCCTCAACCTCAATCGTCTGGAAATACCCGTCAATCCCTACGATGCATTCCGATGCGATGTCCCCAACTTGAGTACATCGCTGTATTTCGTGGTCAACGATGCTTTCTACACTAAGTCGACACCAAAGGGGAAACTGCCCGAAGGGGTGGTTATCAACTCATTGCGGAAGGTGGCTCATGGTAATCCCGAATTGATTGCACCCTACTATGCCACATTGGCAAAGACTGACGACGACAGTGTAACGGCACTCAACACTCTCCTGGCACAGGATGGACTTTTCGTCTATATACCAAAGAACGTGGTGGTCGATAGAGCCATACAAGTCATCAATATTCTTCGGGCTGATGTGGATTTGATGGTCAACCGACGAGTACTCATTATCCTTGAAGAGGGGGCAGAGGCAAAACTGCTCTTCTGTGACCATGCTGCTGACGACCGTAAGTTTTTAGGTACGCAGGTGGTAGAGGCTTTTGTAGGCGAGAATGCCTCACTCGACCTCTATTGTCTGGAGGAGACACACTACAAGAATGTCATTGTCAACAACACATACATAGAGCAAAAAGCCAATAGCCGTGTCAATCATAATATGATTACCCTACATAATGGCATCACTCGCAACCGTACCGACCTTTTGTTCTGTGGTGAAGGGGCAGAATGCTGGCTCAATGGCTGTGTCATTTCTGATAAAACACAACATGTGGACAACAATACGCTCATCGACCACCAAGTGGGGCATTGTACCAGCCATGAATTGTATAAGTATGTACTCGACGATGAATCGACAGGAGCTTTCGCCGGGCGTGTGCTCGTACGGCATGGGGCACAACAGACGACATCCGAGGAAGTGAATCAAAACCTCTGTGCCACCCGCAAAGCCAGAATGTTTACCCAGCCAATGCTCGAAATATATGCCGACGATGTGAAATGCTCACATGGAAGCACTGTGGGACAACTCAATGACGCCGCACTCTTCTATATGCAGCAACGTGGCATCAGCCGTAAGGAAGCACGGCTACTCCTCCAGAACGCCTTTGTCAACGAAGTTATCGACAAGATACAGCTCCTCCCACTGCGCGACCGACTCCACTATCTGGTGGAAAAACGTTTCCGTGGCGAACTGAGTAAATGCGAGGGTTGCAAGCTTTGTAAATGATAGATTGGAACAACAATTACCTTGTCAACTCGTCAACTAAAAGATAAAATGAATATAGACCAGATAAGAAACGATTTTCCCATATTGTCAAGAACAGTGTACGACCGTCCACTTGTCTATCTCGACAATGCTGCGACCACACAAAAACCACTTTGTGTGCTTGATGCCATGCGCAATGAGTATCTCAATGTGAATGCCAATGTGCACCGTGGTGTGCATTATCTCTCACAGCAGGCTACCGACCTTCATGAGGCTGCACGAGAAAAGATGCGGCAGTTTCTCAACGCTTCACGCACAGAGGAAATCGTTTTCACACGCGGCACCACCGAGGCCATCAATTTAGTGGCAAGTTCATTTGTCGATGCTTTTATGACAGAGGGCGACGAGGTCATCATCTCTACCATGGAACATCACTCCAATATCGTTCCCTGGCAGTTGCAAGCAGCTCGCAAAGGTATTGCCATCAAAGTGATACCCATTAATGAGCGGGGCGAATTACAAATGGATGAGTATGAGCGGCTATTCTCTGAGCGTACCCGTATCGTGAGTGTTGCACATGTAAGTAATGTTTTGGGCACGGTGAATCCTGTGGCCGACATTGTACGCATTGCTCACGAGCATAATGTGCCTGTGCTCATCGACGCGGCACAAAGTGCGCCCCATTTCCCTATCGATGTGCAGGCTCTCGACTGCGATTTCCTGGCGCTGAGCGGACATAAAATGTATGGGCCTACTGGCATCGGTGTACTCTATGGCAAAGAGGATTGGCTCGACCGACTACCGCCATATCAGGGTGGAGGAGAAATGATTGAGAGCGTGACCTTCGAAAAGACGGTCTTTGAACGGCTGCCTTTCAAGTTTGAGGCTGGTACACCCGACTATGTCGCCTCGCATGGTCTTGCCACCGCCATCGACTATATCACTAAAATCGGTCTCGACAATATCAGCACCCACGAACACGAATTGACCAATTACTGTATGCAGCGGATGGAAGAAATTGAGGGCATTCGCCTCTTTGGAACTGCTCCCGGAAAAGATGCAGTGGTGAGTTTCCTCGTTGGCGACATCCATCACTTGGATATGGGAACACTGCTCGACCGTCTTGGTATTGCGGTGCGAACTGGACATCATTGCGCTCAACCTCTTATGGACCGTCTGGGCATCTTAGGCACTGTGAGGGCATCCTTTGCTCTCTACAATACTCATGATGAGATTGACGCGCTGATAGAAGGTATCAAACGTGTAAGCAGAATGTTCTGATATGCTGAAAAGTCATTTTTATGAAGGTCTGGTAGAGGCAGGCTGCGATGAGGCAGGCCGTGGATGTCTTGCAGGCAGTGTCTATGCGGCTGCAGTCATCTTGCCACCCGACTATGAGAATGCCGACCTCAACGACTCGAAACAACTCACAGAGCATCGGCGTTATGCACTCCGTGAGGTCATTGAGCATGATGCCGTGGCATGGGCAGTGGGTGTCGTCACTCCCGAGGAAATCGACCGTATTAATATTCTGCGTGCTTCTTTTTTGGCTATGCACCGTGCTTTGGACCAATTGCAAGTGCGCCCTGAGGCTATCATTATCGATGGCAACCGCTTCACGCCTTATCATTCACTGCCATTCACCACTATCGTGAAAGGCGATGGCAAATATCTCTCTATTGCCGCTGCCAGCATTCTCGCCAAAACCTACCGCGACGATTATATGAATCGTTTGGCAGAGGAGTTTCCTCAATACGACTGGCAGGGCAACAAGGGTTACCCCACAAAGAAACACCGTGAGGCCATTCGGCAATATGGCATCACGCCCTACCATCGACGCAGTTATAATCTGCTTGGCGATGGACAACTCATGCTGCAATTTGAGGAAGGCGACAAGTAATCAGGTGATCCATAATAGATGATAGTATTTTCTCATGACAAGAGGGTGTGTCGATTGACGCACCCTCTTGTCATGAGAAAAGCTTAAAGCCTTTCAAATACCGGTATGTGGGCAAGGTCCACCTTTGTAGTAACGGTTTGTCCACCTTTATAATGCTGTCCTGTACGGTGGTCGCGCCAACCGCGTTTGTTCTTTGGCAGGTATGTTTTCCATTCGGTCACTCCAGGTTCGGTCACAGGACTGATAAGCAGGGAGGGTCCAAACATATATTCATACTGCTGCTTCAGTGCCTCTGGGTCGTTGGCAAAGTCGAATACCAGAGGGCGCATCAGTGTATAGCCTTCAGTGGCTATTCGATTGGCACATTCCTCGATATACGGTCGCAATTGCTCGCGCTCCCGCAGACATTCGGCAATGATAGCCTGTGCCTCTGGGCCATAGTTCCATGGTTCAGTGTTGCTCATATATCCATGCACGCGCATCAGTGGCAGATAGACACTTGTCTCTATCCATCGTAGCATCCGCTCTACATAGTCTTGGTTGGTATATTGGTCACGGGGACGGAAGAAACCACCTGCGTCGTATGTCCACCAGGGGATACCAGCAGCCTGCACACCCAAACCGGCGACAATCTGACGGCGGAAGGTCTCCCAGTCGTTGCCCACATCGCCACTCCATAGAGCTGAGCCGTAGCGCTGGATGCCAGGAAAACCGCAGCGGGTGAGAATCATCGATTCCTTGCCGGCTTTTTTCAGTCCTTCATAGACAGTCTTATTCACTAACAGAGGATAGACGTTGCGCACTTGCTCGCCCACCCATTGGCCATTGTTCACACGGCGACCCACCAGGTCGTCGTTTTCCGGTTCTGTGGCATCCTGCCACCATGCATCAATACCTAAGGGTACCAGACGCTCCCGGAAATTCTTCCAATAGGCCGCGGCTGCATCGGGGTTGAAGAAGTCTATCCAGTCGGTACCGGGGATGTAGTAGTTGTCGCGTACCATTTCGCGCCCCACCTCTGAGTTTTTATCAATCTTCGACCATACGCTGACCATCAGGCGGATATTCATTTTGTGTAGGCTGTCGGTGAGGGCCTTCGGGTCGGGATAGAATTCTTCGTCAAATTTCATCGAGTTCCATCCATATTTTCCCCAGTATTGCCAGTCTTGCACGATGACGCTCAGGGGCAACTGCTCGTCACGGAAGTGGTTAGCAGTCTGGAGAATTTCTTCTGAGGAATGGAACCGCTCACGGCAATGGATATAGCCAAGTGCCCATTGAGGCATTTGCGGACATTCCCCCGTCAACTCCCGATAGGTAGCGATAATCTCGTCGGGAGTGCCTACAAAGATGGTATAATCCACGGCATTGGCCACGGGTGAACGGAAGACATTCTCGTTGGTCGTCAGACCATAGTAGAGCACTGGAGCGTCATCCTTTGTCAGTTCTGCCGACAGTGTATGATGACCGGCCTCAAGATGGACAATGGCAGAGGCGGTAGGGGGCAGCCAGAGATTTTGCATCTCGATGACGGTGGTGCCGTCTATCATCAGATTATGGCGGCGTGCCATCTTCTGGCCTACGTCAAGCAGCAGAGAGTAGTCGCCACTTTCCTTGATGTCGATAGATGCCTCGAAGATATGTCGTTCACGCACCTCACGTCTGCTACCTTCTGTGGAAGTGACATCCACCTCTTCGCGCTGTCCTGACTCCTGGCGCTTCATCAATTTTACGCTTTGGTCACATGGGTTGAATTCGGTCATTCCGTAGTTGTTCCACAATATGCCATAGCCTTTGCTCGACAGGAGCATAGGTATGGAAATCTGGGTGTTCACCTGAGTTAGACGGCGCGACAAACCACGCACGTTGCTATAGCCATCCTGGAACTGCCCCAAACCGTATAGGTATTCATCTTTGGCGGTGGCAAAACCCATTGTGGCTTCGTAGCATGGTTGGTTGGCAGCGGTGGCTGTCTGTAGCTGATGGCGAGTGGTAGTGAACACCACACGCCCCCTTTTATCTTTCACCCGTAGCACTTGGCCATTGACATCCCAGTCCACAGTGATATCGCTTTTCTTGACTTCGTCATTCTTGACGTAAAGCCAATTGGGCAGGGACGGCAAGGGTTGTTCACCATCCACAGTATATTGTACCCTCACGGCATTCCGTGCAACTGTTTTCACTGTAATCTTTCCTTTGTCGGAGGATGCTGCCGTCGTTGACAATGAGAATGTCAGCAACATCGCCATCCATAGTAATTGTTTCATGTTTTCGATATGTTTTCAAAAGAATTATTATAAAACCTCTATCTGTTCAATTAACAGAACTATATATTTTGCTAATGTCTATGAAGCCAAAGATGGCAGGACAGATCGTTGCCATCAAGGTCCATATAGAATTTCTTCAATGGTTATATTTTTAGTAGTGTCGGGGGCATTCTTATCATTAGGTGGTTCTGCTGGACTATTTATTATAGAATCAGCTTCTTCAGTTTCATTTTTTGCATTTTCAACTTCTTCAACAACAGGACTTTCTATTTGTGGATTGGGCTTTTTGTTCTTATTATCAAATGTTTCTTTATCTATTTCTGTGACCTTAAATTTAAAAGGAATTTTTTTCCAAGGATAATTTCCCTCATATAAATTTTGGTTCAACTTCCCACTATAATATTCATTTGGACTCATTCCTTTTGAGATAGAACGAAAAAACATCAATTCATTACTACCCTTCAAATTGTCACTAAAAATGACATAAAATTCATTTTGAGAACCATGGTAACAACCTGAGACCTCAT
Organism: uncultured Prevotellaceae bacterium; assembly: GCA_900315075.1. Taxonomy (GTDB): domain Bacteria; phylum Bacteroidota; class Bacteroidia; order Bacteroidales; family Bacteroidaceae; genus Prevotella. Next base: position 116,274 of record OMXV01000004.1, read on the forward strand.
TGTTTAGCGAATCAAGACAAACATACAATGTATCCTTGCCATTACTATTAATCATCTCATAATACCGGGGGACTATGGTTTTTTCCACTCGAGGAGAATCCAGAACTACAGGATCTTTTGGAGGTAGTTCTTTAATTGTCTCTTTTTGCTTCTCTCCGCCACAGTTGTTAAGACACAGCAACACTATTCCGGCAATTGTTGCAAAGATGCATGCTGCTAAGATAATTCGCTTGAGAAGTGGTGAAGGCTCTTCTCCTGGTGGTTTTGGAGTGTTCTCCTCCATGAGTCGCAGGAAAGCATTGATGTTTTTCGGTCGTTCGAAAGCCCGAAATTTCATCCCCTCGACAATAGCATTGCGTGTATTATGGCTGACATGACCTGATAGTTCTTTCTGAATCCACTCTGGGGTAATATCTGTGGCAGGTAGAGGGTTATGCCCGGCGAGCAGATAAAACCATGTGGCGGCGAGTGCATAAAGATCTACAGTAGGTGCGAAATGGTTAATAGGCTCATACTGCTCGATAGGTGAGAATCCCTTTGTGACTCCTGCTATATGGTGTGTGGTGGTCAGGTCGTCCTTATCGTCGAAATGTAATGAGACACCGAAGTCTATCAGCACGGGGGTCTGCACATTGCTATCAGGATCCACACGCATGACAATGTTGTCGGGCTTGATATCCATGTGAAGATACCTTTTGTCATGGAGATAGGTGAGTGCCGTGGCAATGGGGTTCATCAACATCTTAGCCACCTCTTCTTTTTGTGCACCTTTTGCCCTGACCAGGTCACGCAGGCTGCCACCAGCAAGATATTCCATGGAATAATAGGCGGTATTGTTGGCTTCGAACACCTCAAACACCCTGACAATATTGGGACATTGATGGCTAATGTTCATAAGCAGTTCACCCTCACGCTTAAATTCTTTCATACTGCCCTTCACCTCGTCGGCAGCAGTATCAAAGAAGGCCATATTCGTCCCATTTTCGTCTCTGAAACATCTATTTTTCACGAAATGCTCTTTCAAGGCAATGATTTGGTTGTATTCATTGACCACTTGATAGGTAATGCCAAATCCTCCCTGCCCCAACACTCCCACAATTGTGTAAGAATGACGTTGGCTTCGGATGACAGTCCCTTCAGGCAGGACATAGATATATTTTTCCTTGCTCATATTATGTTGTGTTATCACAAAGACTATTGCCGATGACTTTCTGACAATATCTCTGTAAGAGAGGTTGAGATGTTGGTCGTGATGGCAGAGCTATGCTCATCTATTATCGTGTTTTCTACTTCCGCAATAGAAATAAGGAAAGCGGTGTTGTTGTCAGAACTTTGTTCACACTTTGCAGCCAACTGAGCGAAAGCCTCCTCTACGTGTGGTGAAAGAGAGAAAAGCCTTGCTAACTCTTCCTCATCAAAACAATTATAAACACCATCGGTACAGAGCAGGAAACAGTCGCCAGCTTGAATGTCAGAGGAGCGAAAGACGGTAGCCTGACAACGGTTTTCATCAAACTCCACTGGTTCCATACTTCGTGTGATGACATGATTTTGTGGATGGTCGAGAGCCTCGTCGGCGGTAATCATACCCTCGTGTACCAGTTGGTTGACAAGTGAATGGTCTGCCGACTGATAAAGAATACCAATGTTTCTACGGAACTGATAAATGCGGCTGTCACCGATATGTGCCAATGTACATCCACCACCATGGAAAGCAGCAAAAGCCAAAGTTGTGGCAAAGTCGTCGGCATCGAGTTGGATACTTTTGCGGTCAAGGGCATCAAAAGCAGCATCGAGGGCATGCGAGAAGGCTTCATTGGTGAAATCAACGGTGAAGTCGGTGTTACGCAACACCTGCGCAAAAGCCTGACAAACGGTTGTACTGGCCACCTCACCCATTTCAGACCCTCCGACACCGTCGCACACCACAAAAAAGCGTTGTGTCTGTGACGGTCGGTCTATGTCTGGATAACGTGCATCTTCCTGATTGTGCCTACTACCCAATCGACAGAATGACAGTATTTGTCCAAGTTGAATGTTCATTGTAAATTGATTGAAGAATTGTTGAAGGTAAGTTTAAAAGGTATTAAAGGGGCATAACCTCATTGTTTATATCTAATGTTTAAGGCCTTATTTCTACCCCTTCTTCAATGTCATCAATGTATTCCCAAGTTTCAATTTATCGTTGTAGTTTAGATACACCTGCTCATTGACTTGTATCTGCTTATTGTTCACATAAATGGGATTTCTGGTTTGAAGCACTTGAAGTCTGAAAACATTACCACTACCGTCAGGTGCTCTTCTGACACTGATGTCCACAGAACATCTGCTGATAAAGGGGTCATCGATTTGTATGTCTGAAGGTTTTTCTTTATCCAATCGCCCGATGACATTATGTCCGTAATAGAGGTCTTTCTTTTGCCGATGAAGAATATTGCCATATACCAATACTGCTCCTGCCATGGCACGTATGACTCCTATTTCTGTGGTATTGGCGGTGTCATTATCTACAGATGAAGGTGGAGGAGATGATGGTGGTGACGAAGATGGTGCTGCCATCACAGCGGCAGCATAGATCCTCTGACAGTTTTTACATTTGAACTGGATATTCCCTGATGTGGGGAAGGTAACAAGAATCGTCTCTCCACATGGACAAAAATGCTGATAGGTCTGTCCGGTAACTGCTCTTTGCTTGAAGACAAATCTATTTTTTCCTACATCTACGGGTACACCAAGACTGAGAGGTTCGTTCATAATCTATCATTTTATAGGTTGAAGAGGTGTTTGAACAATCTATAGGAAATCCACCTGAAAATTGTCGCTGGCATCTGTCTGGCTGTTGTCGTCGTCAGCGTCTTCTTCATCTGTTGCATCAATATCCACTTGTCCAAGGTCTTCCTCTCCTACTATGGGGCCAATGGCACTGCCTTGATTGATAGTGACACTGATTTCGTTGTCATCTTCAAGTTCACTAATTAAGGTTGTCAACAAGTCCAGATCCTCGATTTCCTCCACATGGGTTTCTTGTGCTTGGGTATTAAGATTCTTCTGTGAATCATTCATAATGGGGTTGTTCATATTTTTATCCATCATTATTGTTGTTTGATTGTTTAATAGTAACGTGACGCTACATCATATAGCCGTGCAAAGATAGAAACTATTTGAAGCCTATCCAAACCATCGAGGTGAATAACTGCTGAAACATGGCTGTTTGGGCGATGAAACGCACGTGAAATGGCATGAACCTGAAATAACCTGTTAGGTCAATTCGCCATGCAGCGACATTGACGAAGCCGGATAGCCCTTTCGGTGAGCATCTCATGACACGAAGGGTTGGGACAATAACGGAAGCGCTTACGATATTCGTCTATCCGACGACGTGCCATCGATGGATCATACAGGGCTGCTAATCCCGTGGAAAGCAGCGGCACAAAGCGCAGCATCATCAGCCGACTCTCAGAGTTCATGGGCATAAAACTCACCATGAACACTATAGCATTGGCTGCAAATACCGCCAACTTTATCCATCGTGCAATGTTCTCTAATCGCTCTCCCTTTTGCTTAAACTGTTCGTTCTTTTCACTCAGATAGGTAAAAATAGGGGCATATTTGTCAGGGAAAAAAACATTGTAGGCATAAAACGTACACCCTTCCACTGAGACATCTCCTAAACAGATGAGTGTAAAAGGGTCGATAGGCACCTCGGTTCCTCCCACAGGTACCAAACTACCGTTTTTACTATCTTGGATGAAGGTGCCATGGCGGGAACCAAGGTCGCGTATAGTCCATTTGTCGCCATTCCTTGTCAGTTCACAATGTTTGTGGCTGACATTTTTCCCCGTGATGGTAAAAGGATGATTATATTCTCTACCAATAATGATTTTTTCCATAAGTGATGACTACATTTGCTTTCCACTTTGCGACACAGCCTCTTTGTATTGACGGAGTACCTGTTTGGGAATCTTGATACGAAGGTCATGAGAATCGCCTTTAGAGAGGATAAGCAATTGCTGAGTGACTAAGATCCGTGAAAGGAATTTATGGTTGATGATGATTTGACGCCCTAATCTGAGAAATTTGTAGCCAGCCTGACGATAGGGAGCCAACGCTTCATCCACTTGGCTGAGTGTAGCATTGAGCATATACTCACGCTGAGTGATATAGACGGCTTTTGTATATGAACCATCGGCTTTGAAAGCTGCCACAAGGTCAAGGTCGATCGAGATGAGTTCATCACGAGTATTAAAATTGAGTTTTGCCATTGTCAAATATGTTTTCTACATCAAAAAGATGTTTCCATATATTATTTATTGAAGTTTCGTAAGTCATCAACTTCTAGGTTATGAGGTCTTTAGGTTATGAGGTTATTAGGTGAGATTTGCCCAAATATGTCGTTATCCATACATATATCACCTTAAAACCTGCAAGTGTAGCGACCTCAAAACCTCAAAACCAGACGAAACTGGAGCTTGCGAAAGTTGAGTTATTTACCTGTGTGCAAAGTTACGAAAAATATTTCGATTAAGTGAATGAAAAGAAAGCTTGATTTCTTTTATGAACATGAGAATTGTATATAAAAATCGAGAGCTGCTTAAAATGAGCTGGTCTATATTCTCAACCCACATTTGTTTCAACCCAAAAATCGATAGTTTCATCCTATAAAAGTGAGGTATTCAGCCGATATCGCACTCATCATTTGACAACTATGAAGAATTATTGTAATTTTGCCGTAGTATTGCAAAACAAATAACCAATTAAGTATGTAGGATATTGTAGTGATTTTGACATGAAAAAAGTATATTTTCTCTGTTTTTTTATATCTTTGCGAACACATTCAATCATTTAGCACATTTACATCATGAACAAACTAAAAGTATCTCTAATAACCTGTTTCCTCTTATGCCTTACATCTGTAATGGCACAAAACACAAATCTTTGTCAACAGTTAGATATTTGGATGAATAATAGTATTTCAAAATTAGAACAGAAATACGATTCCAATAAAAAAGATTCACTGAATAAATATCTCACAAAACTTATTAATGCTCCAGAATTAAAAGATTGTGATTATTTAACAATAGTTCGGTATTTTTTATCTTAAAATATTAACAGAGGATCTCATCTTCCTCACACCGCAATGTTATATTGCATAGTGGTTAGTGAAAAGACCT
>OMXV01000040.1 GCA_900315075.1 uncultured Prevotellaceae bacterium
GGGATTAATCCGCCTTTCGGCGGGCTATACCGCGGTTCGGGGCAGGTTGGATACGCGTTACTCACCCGTGCGCCGGTCGCCACCAGGGATGGCAAGCCACCCCAGTGATGCCCCTCGACTTGCATGTGTTAAGCCTGTAGCTAGCGTTCATCCTGAGCCAGGATCAAACTCTCCATTGTAAAAATATCTTGCGGCCAATACAACCAGACCCCGGAAGGGAGAGGGCATACGGCCTGTCTGTCTTCTCAGGACGCCTCCGTAATATCAAGCAAAGAGCGCCGCTGACAAAGTCACCTGTCATTGACGTACTCATGTCTATACCCAATGCACGCCACTGCCAAAATAAGGAAGGGCGGCACTGCCTCTTGTACTACTTCTAATGTCTCCATGTAAATCTTTCAAAGAACGATATTCAGGCCGACCTACAGGTCATGTCCTGAAAGCGGGTGCAAAGGTAGAGGTTTTTTCGATACCCACCAAATATTTTTGAAACTTTTTCGAATAAAAATGAGAAAAACGAGTGTTTCTTGACTTAGGTCAATTCTCTATTAATTCCATTTTCATTACTCTGATGTCTTCGAGGGGTTTGTTGGCTTCATCGGTTTCAGCAATTTGAATAGCCTCCACCACCTCCATACCTGAAAGAACTTCTCCAAAGACAGTATATTGTCCATCGAGATGTGGCGTGCCCCCTACCCTGCCATATTCGGCACGCACCTCGGGAGTGAGCACAATCTCTCCATTTGTAGCCTCGCTGATACGATTCTGGATATGGTCGAGTTCCCATTCGGTCCTACGTTTTCCCACTACGATATAGAATTGTGTTGCCGACGACATTCTCTCGGGGTTGGTATCATCGCCCTCTCTTGCCGCGGCCACAGCCCCTTTCTTATGGAACAACTGAGGAAATCTAAACTCGGCAGGTACATTTTGGTCATTAACTTTTGGTGTGTTAGGGTATTTCAACTCGGGCGGACGTGTGGAAGGGTCGCCTGTTTGAATCATGAAATCCTTGATGACACGATGGAACAAAACGCCATTGAAATCCCCATTTTTCACATGTGCTATGAAATTATCGCGATGTAATGGTGTCTCATTATACAATGCTATGACGATGTCTCCCATCGTTGTTTGGATTAAGACTTTCTGTCGGAGTGTGTCGGTCTGGCTTTGTGCTGATGCAGACAGCACAACAATGGAGAATAAAAAAGATAATAAGTGTTTCATTTTCAATCTTCGATCTTTAATCTTTAATACGCATGTTCATCGGACTTGATGTCGTCGAAGTCGATTTTCTTTTTATCAATAGAACGCCACGCATAGATGATGTATGCCAAGACGAATGGTACGAGGAAACTAACGTAGGTCATTGTGCGGAGTGTGAACTCACTACTACAACTATTGACAATAGTGAGACTGCTTTGTAGTTCGGCATTGGAAGGATAGTAAGCAGTATTGTTCCATCCTGCACACAACAAGAGGCAAAGCACAACAAGAACGACTCCGATTCCTGCCGGCCAAATTCCGCCGATATAAGTCTTGCTTCTAACAGTTTTCCAAATTGCATAGAGAAGCAACACTACACCCACTAACAAAACGACAAGTACATACCACATTTCGAGAAGATTGTGAAGGTACTTCATAGGCTCCATAAAGATAACACCAGTTTCTGGATGGTAAGCATATCCATCCTTAAGAAGTGTGCGAATAAGGAAAGCAAGAAAAAGGATGAGGAAAGGCACAGCAGCTCCAATCAACCTGACACTACCCCGACAACGAATATCCTCATTATTCACATTATTTATAATATATAAGATACCCAAAATCCTTGCAAGGAAAAACACCGCCAAGCCAAAGACCAAATTCCATGGGTCGAGTAAGGCATCGAGCCCACAACTGGCATTCGCCCAATGGCTAATGACCGGCTGAACGGAATTTGTGAGGTTCATTTTTTCGACGATGAAATTTGACCCGTCAAAGAATGTGGCTACAGCGCCACCGAGAAGCAGTGGACCGAGAATACCATTGATGACAAGGAACCACTTGAAAGTACGCGCACCGAGAATATTTCCCAACTTATTCTGGAATTCATAACTCACGGCCTGTACAACAAATGAAAAGAGAATGATCATCCACAGCCAATAGGCACCGCCAAAACTCGTGCTATAGAAAAGTGGGAATGATGCGAAAAAGGCACCTCCGAAGGTAACGAGCGTTGTGAAAGTGAACTCCCATTTTCTTCCCGTGGAATTGACAATCAACCTTTGCTCGTCGTTGTTGCGTCCGAGACTAAAGATCATGGAGTTGGCTCCCTGTACAAACATTAGGAAAACCAATATCGCTCCCAGCAATGACACCAGGAACCACCAATAGTGTTGCATAAAAGCGTATGTCATATCTTTTGAATTTTAAATGATAATATTATAATGGTTGAGATTTGAGTGTGAAGATTTGAATAAACTTAAAAACTCATAGACATTACATTTATGAAATCTTCTCGTATTTCGGTCCTTTTTTAATCTGTTTGCATAGGATATTGATTTCCACAGCCAACAGCGTGGTGAAAAGAATGAGGAACAAGAAGAATGTGAGCATGACTGAACCCGACGACAAGTCGCTCACGCCAATCCATGTAGGCATCATATCCTGAATAGTCCATGGCTGGCGACCAAATTCTGCTACAAGCCATCCTGCCTCACTTGCGACATATCCTAAAGGCAACAGAATGATACCCAATTTGAGCCACCACTTTCCCTTGGTGATATCTTTTTTGTAGACTCTGAAAGTGGTAATAATAAAGAATAATATAAACAGGCACCCTAATCCCACCATAACACGGAAACTATAGAAATTGATAGGAATGAAAGGCACGATTTGGTCCGCATCTTTGATATAGCCATATCCAAAATACTTCATGTTTTCATTGAGGAAATCAGCTTTCATCTTTAAATCAGCCTTTTGTGCTTCAGTGGGCTCTCCCTTGATTTCACTTTTTGTCTTCCTATAAAAGCCAAGTGTTGTAATGGCCTCCTTTCCCCGCTTGATTTTCTCGTCGAGCGACGGCTCCACCTCACCCTGCTGGTTGACATAACCACCTTTAATAATATCATTGATGCCAGGGACATACCCATTGAAATCGTGTGTGGCCAAGAATGACAACATCTTAGGAATAGCGATTTTCAATGGAGGTTCCTCACCAGAGGCATAGTCAGGTTGTTTGAAAGGATTGAGCAATGCTATACCCGTAAGGCTCTGTCCCTCGCCTCCATCATACAGTGCCTCCATTGCTGCCAATTTCATCGGCTGGACCTTTGCCACCATATAGGCGGAATTGTCGCCTGTGAGTCCTGCAAGCAGAGATGACACAAGTCCTACAACACTTGCCACCTTGATACTTTTCACTGCCAGTGTTTTCTCTCTTTTCTTAAGTAGATAATAACTACTAACCGCCACGGTAAAGATGGCACCTATTATCCATGCCGACGTGATAGTATGGCAGAACTTATCTACAGCGAATGGTGAGAGTGCCACATCCCAGAATGAAACCATCTCGTTGCGCATGGTATCGGGGTTGAACTCACATCCTACAGGATATTGCATCCATGAATTTGCCACGAGAATCCACCATGCAGAGATTGTGGCCCCCAGCCCAGTTAGCCATGTTGAAGCGAGGTGCATTCCTGGCGATACTTTTTTCCACCCAAAGAACATAACCGCCACAAACGTTGATTCCATGAAGAAAGCCACAATTCCTTCAATAGCAAGTGGTGCCCCAAAAATGTCGCCTACAAACCAAGAGTAATTGCTCCAGTTGGTACCGAATTCAAATTCAAGAATTAATCCCGTAGCCACACCCATGGCGAAATTGATACCGAAGAGTTTTTGCCAGAATTTGGCAGCATCTTTCCAGAAGACATCTTTTGTTCGAAAATAACATGTCTCCATAATACCCATGATTAGGGCAAGTCCCAGTGTCAATGGGACGAACAGCCAGTGATAAATGGCAGTTAGTGCAAATTGCGCCCTTGCCCAATCCACCATACCAGCATCGATGTCCAAGATAATGTTTTGCATAGTTATCGTATTTTGTAAATTATTCCATATTTATTCTATCCACAATTTGGTTTCCCACGTATTCAGCCTCATTTCCCTGTGCGTTGTTCTTGAGGAAATTTGGGAAAAAGAAGATTTTGAGCACAACAAATATGATGAAAAGTTTGACAATGATGATCGCCCATAGCGTGCGACCAATCGTCATATTTCTGAATCCATCATAATAGAGACGAAATACCTTTTTGAAAAAGCTACCAATATGTTTTATCACGTGTTTCAGTGTTTATCTATAGTTATTGAGCAAAAAGGAATGATTCCTGTACTTCCAAGAGAGATATTAACGCCGCAAATATATAAAAAAAAACTAATACTGTTGTTTTTTTTCAGAAAAAAATTAATATTTACTCATATTCAACAAGTTATGGAAAAAAAATGAGTAAAGGCACGACAAAAGAAGCCAGCCATTCTTTATGGTTGGAACGAGATAGTATGGAATGTCATAAGCGAGTTTTGCTGTTTGTTTTTTCGCAGTCTCGATATGACGAGTTTATGTAATATAGGTATTACCGTCTATAAAACTAAGACCTAAAAAGATCCTAACTCAACTTTCGCAAGCTCCAGTTTCATCTGGTTTTGAGGTTTTGAGGTCGCTTTGCTTGCAGGTTTTAAGGTGATATATGTATGGGTAACGACATATTTGGGCAAATCTCACCTCATAACCTCATAACCTAAAGACCTCATACCCTAGGAGTTGAGGACTTACGAAACTTCAAATCCTAACTTTTTTTCACCCCTACAATTCTTGTAGGTGGCTGTTCTTTATTACGGCGGTTGACAACGGTGATAACAGCTTGTGCGAGATTAATGAAAGCCTGTCCTGTAACGGTATTGATGTCGGTTGCCGCTGGTGCACCATTATCACCACTTTCGCAAATGCTCTGCACAAGAGGAATCTGCGCCAATAGAGGGATATTCATTTCCTTTGCCAATTTTCGGCAGCCTTCCTTACCAAAAATATAATACTTATTCTGTGGCAATTCAGCTGGTGTAAACCATGCCATATTCTCCACCAAACCCATAACCGGCACGTTCACTTTTTCGTTCTGATACATATCAATGCCCTTTCTGGCATCAGCCAATGCCACATTTTGTGGTGTGCTGACGACAATGGCTCCTGTGATAGCAAGAGTCTGCAGTAGTGTCAGGTGGATATCACTCGTTCCAGGAGGAGTGTCAAGGATAAAATAGTCGAGTTCACCCCAGTCAGCATCAGCTATAAGTTGTTTGAGTGCATTGGAAGCCATTCCTCCACGCCACAGGGTGGCAGTATCGGGACTGACAAAAAATCCGATGCTGAGCAACTTCACTCCAAATTTTTCAATAGGCTCAATCAAATCCCTGCCGTCCACATTTACAGCATAGGGTCTGGCGTCTTCCACACCGAACATCTTTGGGATAGACGGACCGAATATATCCGTATCGAGAAGTCCCACCTTATACCCTAACCTTGCAAGGGCAATGGCAAGATTGGCACTAACGGTACTCTTCCCCACACCACCTTTTCCTGAGCTGACAGCGATGATGTTTTTCACCTGTGGTAACATCTTTCCCACCTCTGGCCTCGGTTTGGAACGGAATTCCGTATTGATAGTCACCTTAACTTCTGGACTAACATGATAGTGGATAGCCGCCTCGGCCGCTTTTACGGTAGATTTGAGGAAAGGATCGGTATCGCGTGGGAAAATCAGCGAGAACGATACGTTCATTCCATCAATACGCATGTTGTCTGCCACCATGTCACTCTCAATGAGGTTTTTCTTTGTGCCAGGATATGTCACTGTCGCCAGTGCATCATTGATCAGTTTTGGATATAATGTCATACTGAAAAAGTAAATACAGTAAATGTGTTTGAATTGGGTGCAAAGGTATGAAAAAAAACTGAATAAATGAAAAAAAAGAAAGTGGCACTTGTTGTAAGTACCACTTTATATAAGATGTGGGTGCTGATGGATTCGAACCACCGAAGTCGAAAGACAGCAGATTTACAGTCTGCCCCATTTGGCCACTCTGGAAAACACCCTTTATGTGGACGTTGGCGGATTCGAACCGTCGACCCTCTGTCTGTCAGACAGATACTCTAAACCAGCTGAGCTAAACGTCCTTATTTCCTTTATGGACTGCAAAGGTAAGCATTTTTTTTGAGTGTGCAAATTTTTTGATGACTTTTTTCCTTTTTACCAACAAAAAAGACGCCACACGATGTAGCGTCTTTCATATTTTTGATGAAATAAATTATGCTTCAGCGGGAGCCTCTTCTGGAGTCTCTGTAGCAGCCTCAGCCTCGGCAGCAGCAACAGCAGCTTTCTTCTCAGCCACTTTCTTAGCGATAGCCTCATTGACAGCCTTCTCAGCCTTCAACTCTTTCTCGTAAGCCTCTTTCTTTGCCTTTGCCTCTTTAGCGCGCACGGCGTCATCACCCTTTACCTTGGAAGCCTTCCACTCGTCGAACTTCTGCTGTGCCACAGCATCGTCGAAAGCCCCTTTGCGTACACCCTGACGAAGGTGTTTCATCAAATAAACGCCCTCATGCTGCAAAATGTTGCGAGCAGTGTCGGTGGGCTGTGCGCCAACCTCTACCCAATAGAGGGCTCTGTCGAAATTCAAATCCACAGTAGCAGGATTGGTGTTGGGATTATAAGTACCAATCTTCTCAGTAAATTTACCATCACGTGGTGCTCTTGCGTCAGCGATGACGATGCTATAGAAAGCATATCCTTTGCGACCGCGACGCTGTAATCTGATTTTTGTTGCCATTTTTTAAGTTTAATTGTTTAATTTGGTTTGAATTATGCTACTATCTCGTAATAGCGGCTGCAAAATTAGTAAAAAAACCTAAGACAACAGCAGTTATGAAGAAAGTGGAACTTACAAATAACAAAAAATTAACGTTTTATAACTCTTTTTGTGGCTTTTCCGTATTCATCTCGATAGATGAGCACCTCAGGAGTAGGATTATATACATCATCAGAAGTACCTATCCTCGTCCCATTTAATCGGTAAAAACCTCTACAACCATAATTAGGTCGAAGCATCATTTCTTCCACTATAGCTTCAGGGGTTGGCCATACCACAAGGTTTTGAAACTGGAAGGATATAGTAGCTGTAGTTTTATCCCTAACGATATTTGTGACGGGTTTATGCATCAGGTATTCCCCATCCACATTCTGATTATAGAGTAAAGCTTCCGGGGTGGAATTGTCTGTCAGGCTGTCATTGTCCATGTAGGGGTAAGCGTCATACCTGGAGTATTCCGAATTATCAGCATGGAAGATGGTAAGTCGTGGATGATCGTTACCGATATCAAAGCCAGTGGCATTGACGTAGTTTTCATCCCATAGTTCCTGGTCGAAATCCACATGCATGATGAGCATACCTGTTCCCGGTATATAACTGTCCCATCGGGTCTTGTTCCGATTTTCCAGGAGATAGTATTCCGTGGGGGTGCTATCGTTGATAATGATATAAGCTTCAGCCTCAGGTTCATTAATGGGAATCATCTGCTCAATAATTGTGTCGCTTTCGAGCGGCGTATAATCCAACCATCCTGCAAAATTGCGCTCATAGCTGGTAAACCCTGCCGGCACCCAACCAATATTGTTGGGACCACAGTAGGCACCATGGTCAAGGACACTCCACTCCTTCATGCCACAGTTGCTGCCCGTATTGGTGTCGTAGAGGTCGGGCAATCCTAAACAGTGTGAGAACTCATGACAAATCACACCTATTCCCATGGGAATACCTGACTTATAAATTTCGTTACTGCAGGCATATACATTAACAATCCTGTCATCGAGGATGATTTGCTCGGGTATTTCCTCATTTTCCTCATGAGCTTCAACCAAAGTCCACATGTGCGGCCATATGGTGCTTGTGCCACCTCCACTCGATTCCCCACGACCAGCATAAAGGATGAAAACCTCCTCCACTGTACCATCGTCATCCCAATCATAGTCGGCGAAATTCACCAACGAATCGACAGCCTCGCAGCATTCCACCACCATGTGACCAGCATTGATGTCGAAGCCAGACTGGTTTCTCCCATAGAAAGAAGCCTCCTTAGAGAGATTGACGGGACCGATGACATCAAACTCTAAATCGAACAGTCCATTGCTCTGGTCGTAGTAATAGTCGTGGACACTTCCGATTGCTCCCCACTCATTGGTATAACCTGGCAAATTAACGATATCGTCGAACCTCTGTCGGATAGAGTCAGCTGTTTGCTCAGAATAGCCCTCAAACTTCACGTTCTCAAAATTGGCAAGAATAATCAGCCCTTTCTTCCTTCCGATATATTCCCGATTCGAAGGTTGAGGCAGCCGATGAGGTCTATTAATCGATTGAAGTTTGGTTTGCCCGACGGCTGCTTTCATCACATTAGCAGTCAATCTTTCCCCTATTGTCCGTCTGCTCTGCTCATGAACTAACAAAGAAGTTGGTTTCAGTATCCCACTTTCCACCTTTGCATAATAAAAAGCATTATCATCATCAACCACAGGCACATTATCACGCGTGATATAATAATGAAAATGTTCATCGCCAATGAGCATCAACTCCAATGATGTGCCATCAGCCTGCCGATATACATGCCATGACCTATGTGCTGGAACAGCCGCCAAAGCTGTAGCGAAAAGAAGATATATGATAGTGTGAAAGATTCTCATAAAAGTGTATTATTTATCATGCAAAATTAAGCAAAAGGGATGAACTGCAAAAAAAAAACGGTCATATATTCTCTAAAAATGCGGATTATTGCATAAATTTGCACATCATTTGGCATCATCGTATGGACAAAAGCATAAAATCAATCAGTATTCTCATTCCTACCTACAATGACATCTGTGTGACATTGGTCAAGGATCTACTCGACCAGTGCATCGACATTATTGGGCTGGATTTTGAGATACTCGTTGGCGATGACGGTTCTACATCACAGGCTTCTATCGATGCCAATCAGGAGATAGACGTCCTGCCCCACTGTAAAATCCTCAGATGCACCAAGAACAGCGGGCGTGCTACCACACGTAATTTCCTTGCCCGTAAAGCCCAATACCAAAGACTATTGTTCATCGACAGCCACATGTCGGTCATCGACGCCAGTTTCATTGACAAATACCTCCAAAATGCTAACAACGATGATATACTCTATGGTGGCTATAAAGTTGTGGGCGACGAAGATGGTCATATTGGCAATTTGAGATGGAGATATGAAATGTCCTGCCGAGAGACTTTGAAGGCAGAAAATCGTGCAAAGAACCCATATGCTAATTTCCACACATCGAATTTCTGCATACCTCGCGATGTGATGCTCGCCCACCCACTTGATGAACGTTTTACTCACTACGGTTATGAGGATGTGCTATACGGAAAGACGCTGAGAGAAGCAGGAATCCAAATTCGCCACATCGACAATCCTGTAGGATTCGGGCGATTTGAGGACAACGAGAGATTTCTTCACAAAACAGAAGAGGCCCTTCATACGCTCCATCAATTCCGTGAGGAGATTGGCGATTATTCCCGTATGCTCACCATCATCAAACGGATGAAGCGCAATCACTTATTATGGATTCCACGAGGTCTCTACATGTTACTGCACCCACTCCTGCTGCGCAACTTAAAAGGGAAACATCCCTCACTCAAAGCCTTCGATCTTTATAGGATGGGGTTCTATTTGAAGATTGGAAATGGAGAATGAATAGTTTAGGAGTTCAAACGATACCGCTGCCACAATAGAGACATATAACATGTTTTCTCGAAACTTAATATCATTTTACTCATCAACTAATATAATCATCATGAAGAAAAAAACAATTATTGCATTTACATGTCTGGCATTATTGATAGGAATATTACCTGTTACTACATTTGCTCAGGACAAGCCTACCCGCACTTTTGGTTCAAATGGTGGAAAAGACGATAACGGGAGAAATGGTCGCGACAACAGAGGAGGTCGTGATGACAGAGGCGGTCGTGATGACAGAGGTGGCAAGCCCAATACGCCTCCCCCGCCCCAAATGCAAGGTGACTATCTGCATGTTTTTGTACGCCATGCTGGCGACTTGAAAGAGCAGATTACCCCTGACATCAAAAAGCGTGTACGTACTTTAGTAATAGATGGAATGCTCAACAATGAAGACATCCGTACGATAAAACAAATTTGCGACCGTACCTCATGCTACAATTCCCGTGGAACAACCATTTCCAATTATGTTGATTTAGACCTTTCACGTGCCCATTTCACCAACACCTATTCTATGGACCGAGAAACGGTTGGCAGAGATATGTTCTATGACCTTAGAGCATTACGCAGCATCCGTCTACCATATGAAATACGCGAAATTTCCACCCGTGCGTTTTACAACTGTCCTCAACTGGAATCCGTGGAGATGCCCCAGGGTGTACGGGTATTAGGCGACGAGGCTTTCAGAAACTGCCCCCAACTACAACAAATTGTCCTTCCCCAAACCTTGGATGCCATTGGGAATCTGTGTTTCTCTGGCTGCAAGAACTTACGCTTTATCCGTCTTCCCCAAAATCTGCAATCCATCGGCAATGAGGCTTTCCTTGGCTGCAATCTCACGGAAGTGTCGCTACCAGATGGATTGCGTACCTTGGGAAACAATTGCTTTGGTGACAATCCACTGCGTACCATCTCCATTCCACGCAACACACAGATTGTAGATGGCAACCCCGGCAACAGCAACACACTGGAAGCTGTCAACGTAGCTCGTGGCAACAGTTACCATGCCAGCAACGGTGGTGTGCTTTTCGACTCACAATTCAGCACGATACAGATGTTTCCTGGCAATCTTGTTGGCAGTTATACGATTCCCAATAGCGTCAGGTCAATTGGTGCATATGCCTTTGCCGGCAGCCGTTTGTCACAAATCATCATTCCCGAAACGGTGCAATTCATCAATACAGGTGCCTTCTGCGATTGCAAGAATATCAGTAGTATTTATATCCCGTCAAATGTTGGTCAAATCAATCCAAGCACTTTCCAAAACTGCACCAACCTATCCTCCATCATCTTTACAGGTCAAATACGAGCTATCGGAGACTATGCCTTTGATGGATGTACATCACTATCTAACATCACTTTGCCTGAAAGTCTAACGCAATTAGGTGTCCATTCATTCCGTGAATGCAAGGGACTGACCATGCTTCGGCTACCAGCATCCTTAGCCGTCATCCCCAAAGGTTGTTTCCGAAATTGTGCGAACCTATCGAGCATCCAACTGCCAAGAATGCTCAAATCCATCGAATCGGAGGCTTTCCGTGGTTGTTTGGCGCTATCTGCCATTCATTTTCCTTCAACACTCCAGAAAATCGGAGAAGAGTCCTTCCGTAGTTGCACAGCTTTGCAACAGGTAACGATCCCTGCCTCAGTGACAGAAATCGCCAGCAAGCCTTTCACCAAATGCCATGCCCTAACTCGTATCGAATGCATGGCTTCTGTGCCTCCCACGTTGAAGGCCACCGACAACAAAGACATCCCTCTCTACGTGCCAGCCGCCAGTGTCTCTGCCTATAAGAAAGCCAAGGGGTGGAAGAAGTTCAAGAAAATATATGGAATCTAATATTTGATTATCAAGAAGGAGATTAGGGAAGGTGTACTGAATAAAGAAATATGACGAACCGCGTCTGAATGAGCATAATCACAAATTAAAGAACGAACACGAATCGCTCCAATCAAACGAATGATATTATTCGTGAAATTCTGACGATTCGTGTTCGTTATGTATATATATGCAGGGTTCTAAAAATGACGATTATTCGCCATTAAACCACTGAGAAATGGTGTTACATAAAGATTTTTTATTCTTCAAGAATGATATCTACCAAAGAAACAGCGTCAGTGACATTGATAATACCATCACCATTGATATCTGCAGCTTCATGGTCATAAGACGGCCAAATATATGGTGGCATGAAGTCATCTTCCAAGATGATGTCAACAATAGCAACCACATCAGTGACATTGACAATACCATCCCTATTCACATCACCGATTATTTTAACCGCAAGAGGTGTCTGAAAGGCTATCTCATAAAGATATCCACGATAGACACCAGCTTCCACCTCGTAGATTTTACTTGCATCGAGACCATCAAGAGTCAAGTCGGCAGTGCTATTCGATGTGTAATAATTTATGTTATGAGTGGTTTTTGGCGCAACAGACAAATTACCATCATCAGTAATTGTGCATTCATATATATTTAAATATGTAGGATAATTACTATTGTTAGATTTTGCATGTTTTCCTAATAATTTCACTGCAGTTGTATTGGTAACATAGAAGGAAACACTTCTCAAAGTTGTGCCTTTCGAGCTGAAGTTACTTAGCACACGAGATGTAGCAGTTGAGAAATAAGTTCCGTTGCCACAATAAGGATTTTCATAAGTAGGCGTATTGGTCCATTCTATGCCCCCTGTGTAAGGATTACTATATAAATCAGAAATATTTGTGTCCATCCATTTCTGCGGATGCCCACTGCCAAAATTAGAACTGCTTGTACTATATTTAGCTCCTACCACTGCGCCATATACTGGCAGAGTTAGCCATGCCACCTTATAATATTTGTGTCTTATCGGAACCATCAACATAATCTTTATATGCCTTAAGTGTTCCGTTAAAATAGTTACTCAAACCGCTAACAGTCACCCCTCTTGTAGTTGGATTGACAGTAACAGAAGTTTTCACTGCTCCAGTCTTAGCATCAAGCACATAGATCTTACATCCCATGCTGGAGACATTGGTTGATCTGCACCAGACATTAGCGATAGGACCTGTATAATAATAACCACCATCAGTATTCGTATAAGTAGCACTCCTTATGATGGTCCTCAATGGATTATTGCTGCTTGCAGTTCCTGAGACGTGATAGCCACCACCTTCATTATCCTTGGAATTTCCTGCATCGTTGGAAGCAGCAAAAAGACAGACATGATTAGTTTGATTAGGACTAAAATAGGTGGCAATAACGTCTGTGAAGTCACCCGTTCCGTCGTGTGGTCCCCATTGTGATCCCCAACTGTTGCTCACCACAACGGGTAGATCCTTTTGGTCGGCATATGAAATGATATTTGAGAAAGCATTGCTCAGATAGGTGTCGTTCAATCCATTGACACCAGCCAAATAAAGGTCAGCACCTGGTGCCATACCACCATATGTGGCATTGGCATGGTCGTCGGTGACGGTAACATTTCTCCCACTGATAATAACACTCGACCCTCCAGCTGTTGTACACGTATGTGTGCCATGATCAGAACCTGAGTCATCAGTGGTGAGAGAAGAAATAGTAGAATCTTCTTTCTCAGAATAACCATTATAGACGTATGCCCTCTTGATACGGCTATTGCCGTTTTTATCTTTGAAGGCAATATGCTGGAAATCAATGCCATCGTCGATAACAGCAAGCAAAACGCCCGTACCGTCGTAACCATGCAAAAGTCCTTCTGCCCTGGCATCATTGGATAATGTGAGCACATCGTCGGTGTTGGTTTTCTGACGTGCCGCATTGGTAAGAGGTTTCTTCAGCGATGAGACATTGACTCGTTTCACGCTACGGATACCTGCCACCTCCTCGATTTTATCAATGGGAACAAGTGCCGTAATCAGTCCATTGATAAACTTGGATTGTACCACCACGCCCATTGCATCCAATTCTTTGGTATCTGTGTTGTCTTCCAAGCGTATAAAGCATGAGATATAAACTTTACCGTTGATAGTATCGGGCTTCGCGTAAAAGCGGTTGGGCAAAGATGCTTTCTTTCCTATAACAAGTCTATCAACAGGCGGTAATGCCTTGGTACTGGGAGTCATCTCCAGTTTTCCATTCAATTCATCCAAAAGCATCTGTGTGGTGATAGACAGTTTACTATCAATCTTGGATTGAGCGAACCCTATAAATGTGAACACTGTAAGGGTGAGGGTTAATAAGATTCTTTTCATTTATGTGAATAAATCCTATACTTTTCACGAAGACTGTTTTCGGTGAACGTTATTCTTTAAAGTGGATTGTGTCCATGTATCTCTTAATGACCTCAGGTTTGCCAGTATGTTTACCTTTATCTTCACTAATCTTACATGTATCATTGTAGAAATTCCACGATTCTGTGATTTTTGCTGCAATGAGCTTGATGACGATATTCATCGGTTTCACACCTTCAAAATCATTCGTGAAATGTGTGCCGATGCCAAATGAAGGCAGACAGTATTCTTTGGCATATTCGTTGATTTTGATGGCCTGATCGGTGTTGAGAGCATTGCTGAAAATCACCTGCTTACTTCTTGGGTCAATTCCTAAAGATTTATATTTTTCGACGATTTTCATCAATTGCTCATAATTATCGCCACTATCTATTCTCAAACCTTTGAATAAACAAGCAAAATCTTCAGAGAAATTCATACTGAACAAATCCCAGCCAAAGCTGTCGTATAAATATGTACCAAGAGCACCTCTAAAAGTATGACGCCACGACTCCATCGCCATGTGGTTGGCCATTTGGGGACCATACATGGCGGCTATGGCACATACAAACTCATGAGCCATCGTACCAACAGGAACCAAGTCATATTTCATTGCCAAATACACATTGCTGGTACCCACAAACTTACCTGGCCATTCTTTCGATTTCATGCACTCGCTCATGGCTTTCACCACAACCTCTTCTGCCTGGAAAGAAGCCCTACGGCGTGTGCCAAAGTCACTATATACGCACCCTGCTTCCAAAAGCCGCTCTGCTTTATGATAGCATTTGTCATAATACTTCTCATAATCCAATTTTCCTGTCTGTCCTGTCATGATATAATACAGTTCAGAAATAATAGCGAGAAGTTTCACTTCCAAAAGAATCGTCTGTGCCCAATAGCCCTCTATTTCCAAATGCAAATGACCCTCGTCATCTTGCCACGCAGTGACCCATTTCTTATCGAATTTAAAACCTTTCAGATATGGATAAAACCAGTTGGAGATATAATAACAACGATGCTTTAGGAAGTTTATCTCCTCATCAGTAATTTGGAGACTTTCTAATGATTCAATTTGTCGATTCAATTCATCAGCAAAACCTTCAGGATATACCGTGTTGTTGCGGTCCACAAACTGGTATTTTACCATAGCCCGTGGATAATTGTCGATGACGGCGCAACACATAGAAAACTTATATAGGTCGTCGTCAGTAAAATGATTGATAATTTGTCGCATGATATTGGTGTTATTACGTTTTCGTTATAAAAGCTTATGCAAAGATAGTCAACTATTTGTAAAGCAACAAAAATAAAACGACGAATTTACCGAAAATGTAACAATTTACTTTTAAAAAGTGTAAACGGTACAACTATTCCATCGTGATAATGAGATTAATTGATAAAAAATGCCTAACTTTGCGCCCTGTTTCAGCAATATTTTAAGAAAATCAAGTCACAAGGCGAATATGTGCACTTCAATTTGAATATGAGTAATTCATTGCAATTTATTAGTTATGTTTAAAAATTTCAACGGTTTCCATCTTGTAGATGCCCTTCATCAAGTCAATCTCGATCGTTATTTTCTCCCTAAAAAAGTATTTTGGAATATTGTAAAAGCCATCATTGTGATAGTGGTCACACTATTCCTATGGAACGCCCCAACTTCGATATATGGCATCGATGGGCTGAATGTCGTACAGCAACGTATCATTGCCATTTTTGCATTTGCCACACTCATGTGGATTATGGAAATCGTACCCTCTTGGGCTACGTCCGTGGCTATCATCGTGATGATGCTGCTTTTCACTTCCGACTCAGGCATAGTTTGGATGTGTAATGAGGAAAAAGTAGGAACACTACTATCCTACAAATCCATCATGGCTACCTTTGCCGACCCGGTGATTATGCTTTTCATAGGAGGTTTTGTATTGGCCATTGCTGCAACAAAGACAGGCCTCGACTCCCATTTAGCCAAAGTTTTGCTCAAACCATTTGGTAGGAAAAGTGACAATGTATTACTTGGATTCCTCTTCATCACAGGACTTTTCTCCATGTTTGTATCCAATACTGCTACAGCTGCTATGATGCTGACATTCCTGACACCAGTATTTAAGCAGTTGCCACCCGAGGGCAAGGGACGTATTTCATTGGCACTGTCAATTCCCATCGCTGCCAACTTGGGTGGTATGGGTACCCCGATTGGCACACCTCCTAACACCATCGCCATCAAGTACCTCAACGACCCTGAGGGTCTGAATCTCGGTATAGGCTTCGGAGAGTGGATGCTATTTATGGTTCCTTTGGTCATCGTACTATTGCTCATTAGCTGGCGTTTGCTCAGATGGCTATTCCCATTCACCCAGAAGACAGTGGAATTGAAAATCGAGGGCAACATGAAGAAAGACACCAAGACCTACATCGTCATTGTCACCTTTATTGTCACCGTGCTTCTCTGGTTGCTTGATTCAGTCACTGGCATTAATTCATACACAGTGGCACTGATACCCTTCATGGTTTTCTCACTTTTTGGTATCATCAACCGCCGCGACTTAGAGGAAATCAACTGGTCGGTCATCTGGATGGTTGCTGGTGGTTTTGCTTTAGGTTATGCCCTGAATGCTTCTGGATTGGCAGAAATCATGGTGAAGAGCATCCCATTCGGAGAGTTTTCACCTATACTGATACTCATACTTTCAGGACTCATATGCTATATGCTATCAAACTTCATCTCAAATTCAGCCACAGCAGCATTGCTTATGCCCATTCTTACCATCGTCTGTGCAGCCATGGGAGATAAACTGAACGCCATCGGTGGTACCTCCACCATCTTAATCGGTGTAGCTATTGCAGCATCCAGCGCAATGATTCTGCCCATCTCCACACCTCCCAATGCCCTTGCATACGCCACCAATCTTGTTAAGCAAAACGACATGGCCAAAATTGGCATTATCGTTGGCATTTTGAGCATGATTCTGGGCTATGGACTATTGTATTTCATCGGCACTATAAGATGATAGTGGGTGAGTAGTAGTGTAGTCTCAAAACAGCTACGGTTTCTTCTGATAATAGTTTTCTACGGACTTCAAAGACTTTAAGGACCAAGACGCTTCCAGCGTCTGATTAAATAACTTATGTCCCTATACTCTTGTGTCGAATAAGCACAAAGGAGGAATAGTCCTTGATGTCCGTAGAATCTAAGTACGATGCAGTCATGAAGGGGTGAAAGTGTTCACCTTCTTCACGTCCATGTTGGTGTATAGTCCACTGTTGAGCATCTGCTTGGTCAGCTCGCTCGTGTCGATGCTGGTGTCCACGGCGTCCACATTCACTGCCGCCTCTGCTTCGGGCGACTGCTCGCCTTCATCGTACAGCTCCTCATCCCTGGCGCCATCCTCCTTATCAATGCTGAAACGCGGCTGCCCGCCTACTCCTCCTTCGGTGGCACTCTCTTTTTGCCCTTCTCTATTATTCCACCGGTTGTAGTCCCGTCTGGATAAATCGTCACGAAGTTCCTCGGCTTGAACTTCTTGTTATCTGGCTCCCACTCGTCGAAGTTGATTACCTTCTTCTTTTTTTGATTTTCCTTCTTTTCCATATTTCAGATATTCTTGCAATTCAGTCGCAAATTTAGCAATTTCTTCCTCACCGCCAAACTCAGACGATAGAAAATCATCTATACTGTAGTCATCAATCACAGTTTCGACTAAATATGAACATGCCTCATTGTTCCAATCTTTCTCTTCGTAATTATCAATAATGTAATCGTATATTTCAGGTCTCTTCCTTTGCATATAGTCCAAGCTCGCCGTCTTTCTCGTCTATCAGCTTTTCTTCAAAGAGAATGACTATCTGACTCACAGGAAGGTAGCATTCTATTGTGGTTGCACTATTGTAATGACGCTCTATCGTCTCGTAGGCTGCATCACTCACTTTTCCTTTCAGCTGCTCCAGCTCTTCCCTTGAGGATATCACCTACGTGATGGCAGTGCCTATAAGCTTATGTTTACTGTTCAACCCATAAATATGGGTGGCAATCTCGCTATTGCCAGTGCTGAACCGTATGTCATCCTTCCCCTCGTTGAACCGCTCACTCAGTGGTATCACATTGCCAGCGTCATCACGGGTCACAGGGTCGGCAGACTTAAGCTGGTTGGGGTCTACAACCATGTAAGCGTCCGTCTTGCCGTCGTATTCTATATCATGCGCACCATCGTATCCATTCTTTTTCAATAAGTCAACGAATGCATTTGTCCGGTTAATTGCATATAAAGGAATCTCTTTGCCGTCCCAGTCGTTTGCAAAATCCCTATCGGCCATGTCAAGAATAACCTTGTCTTCTACATTCAGCCTTTGCGCAATCTCATGCAACAACCGTGTTGGTTTTCCGTCTTTGACGATGAGCCTAAAGGTGTCACCCATATCAAATGGTTTCTTTATATCAAGGAATACCTTTATGGGCTTGCCTCCGTTTGGCATATATCCCTCGGAGTAGTCGCTATTTGAAGAGAACCACCCTCCAGCTCCGTCTGCATCCCATGTATATGGGCTTCGGGAATCAATTAATAGATTGATTTCCTCTGACGGCTGCCCGAACATGCCCCCATGGTACACCACCAGCGGCTCGCCGTTCTCATAAACAATTTTTGAAGAATCTTTGGTGGTTACAATATTATTAATTACTTTTGCAACGTCTCCAGGCGAAGCAGGCTTATGAGCCACATTTGTTACAAAAGCTTCGTCTTGGAGTTTTTTTGTGAGGTACCTTCATGCAGATAGAAACGATTATCTTTCTTATTTCTGTGTAAGATGACAGAACAAACGTATCTCTCACCTCTAATAGTTATTGGAGCTGATGAATATTTCCTACCCTTGTGATTATTATGATACTCAGCCAATAAGCCTTGTTCTATAACATCCGTTACCGCAGCATAAGCTATGGCCTTATCCGCGTCCCATGCCATCCTGCAAACTTCTCCTGGCGCTTGTTGTGCATCCTGTCGGTCACGTCGATGCTGTCAATCTCCACCCAGCCTTCCGGCATGGTGTACTCGCTCACATACACAGGGAAGTCCTGAGCCTGCGCCCAGTCCACGAATGCCTGCTTGTCAAAGGTGCCTTTGCCGTAGCCTCTCTGACTTGTATTCTCGTAGGGGATATCAGCATAGACTACATCGCCCTCATCGCCTCTGCCAGCCACCTACTAAAAAACCTATGAGAACATCTTGTTATTTTCGTTTTTTTACTGTAATTTTGCAAACGATTAATCATTATCTAAAGCTTATGGATACAATTAATAGTTTTGAGAAGTTAGTATCACATTTATCATCACTTGGTAGGAGAAAACGTGTGGCTGTAGTCTGCGCTTCCGACGAGTCAACACAGTATGCCGTAGCACGTGCTCTCCGTGAAGGGTTCATTGAGGCCATCTTCGTAGGATCAAAGGAAGAAGTTGAAGCCAACACAGACTTTAAAGAATTGACAGACCACATTAGTTTTGTTGATGCCCAGGATCGTGACGATGCAGCTGCCAAGGCAGTTCAATTGGTACGCGACGGTAAGGCTGATGTTCTGATGAAAGGCCTCATCAATACCGACAATCTGCTTCGTGCGGTTTTGAACAAAGAGCATGGCATCCTGCCTAAAGGCAACGTGCTGACACATATCACTGCTGCCAGCATCCCCGGCACCACCCGCCTGTTGTTCTTCAGCGACGCTGCTGTCATCCCCTACCCCACACAGGAGCAACGCATCGCACAAGTAAACTATATCGCAGAACTTTGTCGCTCGTTTGGTATAGCAGAGCCTCGTATCTCCTTGATTCACAGTTCAGAAAAAGTAAATGGCAAGCATTTCCCATTTACAGAAGGATATGTAGAGATTGTCAACAACAGTAAAAAAGGCGAGTATGGTCCATGTATCGTCGACGGTCCATTAGACGTGAAGACATCGTGCTGCAAGGAAAGTATGGACAAGAAAGGCATACAGTCACCGATTGATGGTGCAGCCGATGCGCTTATTTTCCCAGACATTGAGGCTGGCAACGTTTTCTATAAGACCATTACTCTTTTCTGTGGCGCCGAGACGGCCGGTATTCTCGTTGGTCCGATGGTTCCCGTGGTACTTCCTTCACGTAGCGACTCCAAGATTTGCAAATACGTCAGCTTAGCTTTAGCTACCATCAATTCGAAATAACCACCGCAGTTTTCCATTCCTCCACATAATCACCCGGAAAAAATGTCACAATATATAGAGGTGAAGGGTGCTCGTGCCAACAACCTAAAGAATATTAGTATCAACATCCCTCGTGATCGATTTATCGTAATTGCCGGTGTGAGCGGCAGCGGTAAGTCATCACTGGCCTTCGACACACTATATGCCGAAGGTCAGCGACGCTATGTGGAGAGTCTGTCATCATATGCCCGCCAGTTTCTCGGACGTATGAGCAAACCAGAATGCGATTTCATTAAAGGTCTGCCACCAGCCATTGCCATTGAGCAAAAAGTCAACAGTCGCAATCCCCGTTCTACGGTAGGCACATCTACTGAGATATTTGAATATATGCGTCTGCTCTATGCGCGTGTCGGAAAAACGTTCTCACCCATCAGTGGCGAACAGGTAAAGAAACACACCACAGAAGACGTAGTGGATTGCGTCAAACAGTTTTCCCGTGGCACCCGTTTTTGTGTCACAGCACCACTGAAGATTCCTGAAGGTCGCACATTAGAACGCCACCTGCAATTTTGCCTACAACAAGGATATGTCCGTCTATTCCAAAAAGGAGAGTTTGTGAGAATTGACGAACTGTTAGCTGATGCCGAAAAACTGGCCGATGTTTCACCTACAGACATCTACCTCATGATTGACCGTATGTCTGTAGATGACGGCAAAGACGCAATCTCACGTTTGGTAGATTCTGTGGAGACAGCTTTCTATGAAGGGCATGGGGAATGTCGTATTACTTTCCTTCCCTCCAACATCAACTACGACTTCTCCACCCGTTTTGAAGCTGACGGTATGCGCTTTGAAGAACCTACCGACAATATGTTCTCATTCAATTCGCCTTTAGGAGCTTGTCCCACCTGCGAGGGCTACGGTCGGGTGATTGGTATCGACGAGAAAATGGTCATTCCCAACACCACCCTCAGCGTCTATGATGGATGTGTACAATGCTGGCATGGAGAAAAAATGAGAATGTGGCAGGATGAGTTCTGTCGTAGGGCTGCCAAAGACGATTTTCCCATCTTCACCCCATATTACCAACTTACACGCCACGAAAAAGACATGTTGTGGCATGGTTTACCATCCGACCTTAAGCGTCCGGCAAATGAACAAGTGCACATTGATGCGTTTTTCCAGATGGTCAAGGACAATCAGTATAAAATACAATATCGGGTGATGATGAGCAGGTATCGAGGTAAAACCATCTGTCCTACCTGTCATGGTACACGACTGCGCAAAGAGACATCATATGTGCTGGTGGGTGGAAAAAACATCTCTGAACTGGTGGAAATGCAGGTAAGCGACCTACGGAAATGGTTCCTAAATCTACAATTAGATTCGCATGATGCAGAGATAGCAAAGCGCCTGCTATCAGAAATCAACAACCGCTTACAATTCCTTGATGAAGTGGGACTTGGCTATCTTACGCTCAACCGTCCCTCGAATACTCTCAGTGGTGGGGAAAGCCAGCGCATCAACCTGACCACCTCACTTGGAAGTTCATTGGTCGGTTCTTTGTACATTCTCGACGAACCCAGTATCGGCCTGCACAGCCGCGACACCGAACGGCTGATACATGTGCTCAAGGAACTGCAAGCCATCGGCAATACCGTGATGATTGTAGAACACGACGAAGAGTTTATGCGAGCTGCCGACTACTTGATAGACGTCGGACCAGATGCTGGGTGTCTCGGTGGAAAAATCGTCTTTGAGGGAAAGGCGGAAGACATCACCACTGATGCACTATCAAAATATCCAAATAGTCATACCGTGAGGTACCTCACCCACACAGAGCATATCCCTGTACCCGCAAGCCGGCGCCCCTGGAACCTTGCCATCAAGTTGCGAGGAGCGAGAATGAACAACCTGAAAGGCATTGATGTGCTGTTCCCGTTGAATGTTTTCACGGTGGTGACGGGTGTGAGCGGAAGTGGCAAATCTTCATTAGTAAAAGGTATTCTCTACCCTGCCATGAAGCGACACCACGGCGACACCTGCGATGCCCCCGGCGAGTATTTAGCCCTTGAAGGCGACTGGCAACAGGTGGAGCGAATAGAGTTTGTTGACCAGAATCCTATCGGCAAGAGCACACGTTCCAACCCTGCCACTTACGTCAAGGCATACGATGCCATCCGCCAACTATTCGCCGACCAGCCTCTCTCTCGTCAGATGGGCTTCACGCCACAGTATTTCTCATTCAATGCCGATGGTGGACGTTGTGAGGAATGCAAGGGTGCAGGTGTCATCAATGTTGAGATGCAATTTATGGCCGACATCATTCTTACCTGTGAAGCCTGTCATGGCAAGCGGTTTAAGCACGACATTCTCGATGTCCGTTTTGCAGGTAAAAATATTAATGACGTACTCGACATGACCGTGAGCGAGGCTGTGGAGTTTTTCTCTACAAACGGACAAGAAACCATCTCTTCACGACTAAAACCACTTGAAGACGTTGGATTAGGATATATCAAACTTGGACAGAGTTCCTCAACATTGTCGGGCGGTGAAAATCAACGTGTAAAGTTGGCATATTTCATTGGTCAGGAGAAACAAGAGCCTACCCTTTTCATGTTTGACGAACCTACGACAGGATTGCATTTTCATGACATTCAACGACTACTCTCTGCTTTCAACGCCTTGATTGAGCGTGGACATTCAATTATTGTGATAGAACACAACATGGAAGTTATCAAGTGTGCCGACTATGTGATAGACTTGGGTCCAGAAGGTGGCGACCATGGCGGCAACTTAGTATTTGCAGGCACACCAGAGGAGTTAACGAAGTCTCCGAACAGCATTACGGGGAAATACCTACGAGACAAAATTATCTGAAAATATTTTGCAGATACATTTTTTTCAGTTATCTTTGCAGTCGCAAAAGGGAAAAGCGGTCTTTTTTGCCGATATGGCTCAGTTGGTAGAGCAATTCATTCGTAATGAATAGGTCCCGGGTTCGAGTCCCGGTATCGGCTCTTTTTCATGCGGAATTAGCACATCGGTAGTGCATCGGCTTCCCAAGCCGAGGAGGCGGGTTCGATTCCCGTATTCCGCTCTTCCCTCCCTCAATTCCAGAAAGTCGGTGTCGCGCTTCCATGCGCCCACCGGCTTTCCCCATTTATATCCCATAGAAACAACCCCTTGTGAATTGGCATAACAGAAAAGAGGGAACCTCATGATGAGATTCCCTCTTTGCGGTGCGTACGAGACTCGAACTCGTGACCTCCTGCGTGACAGGCAGGCATTCTAACCTACTGAACTAACGCACCATTCAGAATTTGGTGCGGTGCGTACGAGACTCGAACTCGTGACCTCCTGCGTGACAGGCAGGCATTCTAACCTACTGAACTAACGCACCAATTACAGTATTATTCTGAATTGCGGATGCAAAGGTATAAATATTTTTTTTATCCACCAAACTAAATCTACATTTTTTGCAAAAAAAATTGCATAAAGAATGCATCATGGTAATCATTGCCATCGAAAATCCACTCTTTCACTGAAGTAGTTTGTGTAAAGCCCACTTTTTTGAATAATTGTACTGAGGCTGTATTTGTGACATCAACAATAGCATATAGTTGATGTATATGCAGGAAATCTCTTCCGTATTCTATCGCTCTTTGTAGGGCATGTTCACCATAGCCCCTTCCTCTATACTCTTTGAGAACAACAATTCCTATCTCCGCCCTAAGATGCCTTGGATCGAAATTGAGGATATCCAGCAGCCCCACCACCTTATTCTCCTCATTCTCAATGACCAACCTCACCTGCTTATCGGCATAGATATCATTTGCTGCACACATCACATAGTTGTTGAGGGCATAGCGTGAATAGGGAACGTTAGCAGTTCCCACTTCCCATAATTCCTGGTCATTCTCTATTTGATAGAGTATTTCCAGGTCTTCAGGCTCCATGGCCCTTAGCGTAAAGTGTGCATTCATTTGAATATTTCCTCCGCGGTGACAATGGTTTTCGAATGAGGATTAAAGATTCCGATGAGTACATTCGGCATGGGCTGTCGATGGAAAATGTCGAGGATGGCTTGATAGGAATAGGCATCAGTATCATAAACCACATATTTCACATTACGATTGTCATCGTCTTCTGTTATGATATCAAGATGTCCATCAGGCATTTTCTTCTCATTCCCAACAACAAACTCCCCCGACAACCCTTTCTTCCGTGAGAGTTTGCGGCACATGGTGATAGATGCCACCGATCCGATAAAGAGATAATCAGGTTCACGCTTCCTCTTGGGACTGAAAAAGCCCAAAGCCTTTCTGAGTTTTGCAGCCTGCATCTGTATCAATGCTAATGTTGCCTTCAGATAGATAGCCGTCTTAATAGGTATAGTCAGCCAGAGGCTCGAACTGCCATAATGCTTCTTAAAGAAGATAAGCATCGCTTCGTAGAACACGTGAACATACCTAAATGACGACTTCTGTGTGCTCTCCCCCTTATAATGCAGGATGGTCTCTGGAAGATACCAGTTGTGGTATCCACCCTTCAGCAAGCGACAGGAGAGGTCTATATCCTCACCATACATGAAGAAATCCTCGTCGAGCAAACCCACTTTCTGCAGAGCTGATCTTCTCATCATGCAAAAAGCACCGCTGATAACTTCAATTTCCACGGGTTCATCCCATGGCAGATAGCTCATGTAATAATGTCCGATGCGTTTATGATTGGGAAAACGTGAACAGAGACCACACATTTTATAAAACGAAGTCATCGGAGTGGGGACTCCCCTCCTTGATTCCATAGCCTTTGTTCCATCAGATTTCAGCATTTTTATTCCAGCAGCACCTGCATCAGGATGCTCATCCATGAATGCGATAACACGCCGAATGGTATCCTCTCCGACCACTGTATCAGGATTGAGTAAGAGCACGTATTCCCCTTCACTTTGCCGGATGGCAATATTATTGGCCCTTGCGAACCCTAAGTTATGGTTGCTTTCCACATAGTTTACCTTCTGAAATCTCCTCGAAACGTAAGCTACGCTGGCATCCTTAGAATGGTTATCAACAACAAAAACCTCGGCATCAATATCTTTAATGGCCTTATACAGGCTATCAAGACACTGATATAGATAGTGTTTCACATTGTAATTAACTATAATGACCGAGAGTTTCATAGGCTATTCTTCTGTAGTATTATCCTTCGGTTATTCTGTTTTTTCTGATTGTCTTGTATCTGATGTCTCTACCACGCACCTTTCCATCGAAGGGAAGATAAAAAAAAGACAGATAAACAGCATAATAGCCATGTAGGCAAATGTAGGGGCCATAAATAGCCAATAGCAGATTACATTGGCCAGCAAAGGCATACAAAGCAATAATAGGCGAAGTGTTCCCCATCTTGCAAGTGCTTTCTCTTTTCCTTTGACAAGTGACTGATGTATCTTTCCAAATTTGAAGAGCCTTAGTGCCAATGGTATCACGCACAAAGTAGTGATTTCAAGAATGATGGCAACTATATATTCTGTTTTTGCATCACTTTCGAGAATACCACATGGTAGCACATCGAATTCAAACAATACAGCCATCACCACGACCAAAAGGCAAGTGACAATCAAGATAGCCAAAAGAAGACGTTGAACCTTTTTCATTTTTCAAAGAATTTTCATTCTGAAGTCCAGAAGTTCAGTTTTCAATCATTTACGAATGGTGTACGATTGAGGATGGAACGTCCGAGCGTAACCTCGTCAGTATATTCCAGTTCATCGCCCACAGAGATACCACGGGCAATAACACTCAATTTGACTGAATAAGGAGCCAATTTCCGAGATAGATAAAAGTTGGTCGTATCACCTTCCATCGTGCTGCTCAATGCGAAAATCACCTCGTCGATGCCACCTTCAGCCACTCTTTCAACAAGGGAATTGATTTCCAAGTCGTTAGGGCCAATACCATCCACGGGTGATATGACTCCACCGAGCACATGATAGAGCCCACGATACTGCTGTGTGTTTTCCACAGCCATCACATCCTGGATGTTCTCCACCACACAGATGGTTTCCTGATTCCGACTTTTGTCGGCACAGATGGAGCAGAGCTCATCATCACAGATATTATGGCAGACACGACAGAATTTGACATTTTTCTTCATGGTAGCCACAGCTTCGGTGAAAGCCATGACATCCTCCTCGTGCTGTCTCAAGAGATGCAGCACGAGTCGGAGTGCCGTTTTTCTGCCTATCCCGGGTAATTTGGCAAACTCGCCTACCGCTTTTTCAAGCAGCGCAGACGGAAATTGCTGATACATCTTTACGGGAACAAGTATATGCCAATTCCTAATCTCAGACCGACATTGGAATACTTGCTGTGGTCATTGATTGACTGCTCGTAGAAGATGGCTGGCTCAATGGTGCAAGTACGATTGATAAAGAAGGCGTAACCAATCTCCACCGACGGCATAAAGTCGTTGTAGCTATGGTTACCATGCTTGTAAGTGGCACCAGCATCCAGGTAAATGCCGTTCTGGATGATGTAATAACGTCCATGCGCACCAATTGAGAAACGGTCGGGCGTAATGTCGTCGCCACCAATGTGGTTGTAGCCCAATGTACCGAGCACCAAGATATTGTCCATCAGCATATATCCGCCTTTAGCTTGGAAGCCTACGTTGAAATCGGATGTCCCGTTATAACCCAATTCGAGTCCGGAGAACGATGCACTAATGTATTTTTTGCCTTGCTCAAACTGAGCACTTGCGGTAAGTGCCATCATCATGGCAAACATCAGGATTGTTAGTTTCTTTGTCATGTTTTCTTACTTGTTATAGGTTTATATGCTTTTGTTGAATACTAAATTTTCTGAAGATCTTCAGGCATAGGCATTTTTTTCACCTTGCTATACCACAGTATGAACCATACACAGGCGATGAGGAAGCAAAGTATGCCAAGACCATAGCCGAGAGTAGCTTCCAAGCCAAGGAACTGCGGGCTCACAAAGATAAATGTTGAGCAGATGGTCGTCATAAACAAAGCCGGTATCAATGTGATAAAGAATGGTTTACGTTTATATACCAAATAGACAGTGAGTGTCCACAGAGTGAAGACAGACAAAGTTTGGTTGCCCCAGCCGAAATACCTCCAAATTACCTGGAACCCATCAGGATTTTCTATTTGCCATAAGAGCAGCAGGATAGAAGCTCCAAACATAGGAATACAAATCATCAGTCGCTTGGCATAGGAGCGTTGTTCCATCTTCAGTGCTGAGGCAATAATCAGTCGGGCACTTCTGAATGCCGTATCACCGCTGGTGATTGGTGCTGCCACTACACCAAGGATAGCCAATATACCTCCAAGCATACCAAGCCAGTTATTACAGATAATTGATACCACATCTGCAGGGTTGCTAAAGAATTGAATAAGTGTCTTTCCACCCTCAGACCCAGATTGAGCCATGAACTCGTTTACTACCTCTGGTGAAACCACTTCTTTCCATCCGCCATAATAGAAGAAATAGGAAGAAACAGTAGCCCAAATAAGTGCCACCAGACCCTCTGTAATCATCGACCCGTAGAACACTGGGCGACCGAGCCGCTCACTCTTCAGGCATCTTGCCATCAGAGGACTTTGGGTGGCATGGAAACCACTGATTGCACCACATGCTATAGTGAGGAAAAGGCAGGGGAATATAGGGTTCTTGGTGATAAAACTGTCTGTTCCTAAGATTTCTGCTGGCTTATTGTTATTGATAGATGCCATTCCATCCCACAATTCGGGCAATGCCGGCCATTTAAATAGAAGGACCACAAGCAATGCCAATGCCATGAATATCAGTGAAAATGCGAAGATGGGATAGAATCGTCCAATAATCTTGTCAATAGGCAGTAACGTTGCCACGATATAATAGGCGAAAATGACAATAATCCACCATACAAGCCCTATATCTGCCATTCCCTGTAACAGCATGGCGGGACTATATACGAAAACCACACCCACCATCACAAGTAAGAAGACGCTGAATACAAGCATCACAGCCTTGGTGGTCTTTCCTAGATAAGTTCCAATGAGTTCTGGCAAGTTGGCTCCCCCATGACGAATGGAAAGCATACCACTGAGGAAGTCATGGACGGCTCCAGCGAAAATACACCCTAAGACAATCCACAAATATGCCTTCGGACCGTACCAAGCACCCATGATGGCACCGAAAATTGGCCCAGTTCCTGCAATATTGAGGAACTGAATCATAAAGACCTTCCATGTGGGGAGCACGATATAATCCACCCCGTCGTTCTTAGTCACAGCAGGGGTGGGTCTGTCGTCCGGACCAAACACCCGTTCGACAAATTTACCATACAGCAGATAGCCGAGCACAAGGGCTATCAGGCTAACAACAAATGATATCATGATACACTATTTCTATTAATTCTGCAAAAGTACAAAAAAAAATCGAACACAGACAAGTTTTAAGAAAAATTATTATACCATGATATGTCAACAGGCTTATAGGGGCTAATACCTCTATTATTTCCAAATAAAATGGCTTAGGATATACCATACATCTATACCAAATGTCAAAGAAGAAGGATAAGCATTGACACCATCTGGGAGTTTGAACAATGGAGTGAGGTTATAGGTATAGCCCACACTAAATGGCCCGATACCTGCAGTCAACATCCATTGTACGCCAACATGTAGGGTTTTCAAGTTTTCATAATCATATTTGTCTTCCCCATCTTCGGAGTAAAAACCACCTCCATAGAGACCAAGTCCCGTCTGCAAAGTAAAATTGCGCCGGTTGTCTTGGATGCCTATCAACACAGGAATGCGTATAGACCAATAAGAGAAGTCTATCCCCGAATAATTGTATGATTTATCCAAAAATTGCAAACCCGCAGAAATACCGGAATTGGCATTGTGTCGGGAAAGACTCTTCGATAACATTAAGAATGTAACTCCCACCTCATTCATGGAATTTTCATGAAAGTCTCCGTTCCGTCTGACGCTGTTGTTCATCCTGGTATTACCCAACCAAATCCAAGGAGTTTGAGGCTGGTAGTATTTTTCCTTGCTGTCGTAAGGATCTGAAGTTGGCGTCATTAACATGAACAACCCTCCCCCGGAAATATCCCGGTCAAGTTGGGTGGTGTCGTTTTCATACGATTGCGCCATGCCATTTAAAGCAACAAGCGCGAATAAGGCCGATATGATTTTTGTTTTCATAAAAATCCTTGATTATTTGTCACAAAAATAGATTTTACATGGCAAAAGAACAAAGAACGACGTGTTTTTTTTTATTTATTTATAGGATGCCACATAATAAAAAAGCGTTTTTTAACGAAAAGCAAGGTATTTTGAGAAAAAAAGGGTAATTTTGCAATTTCAAAAGATTATATGACTTCATGAGACGAACGATTTTTCTATTCGCCATATTATTTTTACAGCAATTCACGGTATTTGCCCAGACACCAAAGTACGAAGTAAGAGCGGTTTGGCTCACGACACTCAATGGTTTGGACTGGCCCAGTGTGAAAGCGACCAACAGTGAGGCTGTAGAACGCCAAAAACGACAACTAACCACTATTCTCGACCAATTGGCACGTGCCAATGTAAATACCATACTTTTTCAGACACGTGTCCGTGGCACCACTATCTATCCTTCTCAGATAGAACCTTGGGATGGTTGTCTTACAGGCAATCCCGGTCGCAATCCCGGTTACGACCCACTACAATTTGCCATCGACGAATGTCACAAGCGAGGTATGGAACTTCATGCCTGGGTGGTGGCTATCCCCGTAGGCAAATGGAATGCGCTGGGCTGCAAACGGCTTCGTGAACGTTACTCCTCGCTGATTCATAAAATCGGCGACGAAGGCTACATGAACCCCGAGAAGCCTCAGACGGGTGAATACATCGCCAATATCTGTGGCGAAATCATTGACAAATACGATGTAGATGGCATACACCTTGACTATATCCGCTATCCTGAAAACTGGAAACAAACAGTGAGCAAAGACCGCGGCCGCAGTTATATCACCGGTATCGTACGCCAAATCCATTCACGGGTAAAAGGCAACAAACCCTGGATAAAACTAAGTTGTTCGCCCATAGGTAAATACAGCAACCTTACCCGTTATCCCAGCCGTGGTTGGAATGCCTATGATGTGGTATGCCAGGATGCCCAAGGATGGTTGCGAGAAGGATTGATGGACCAGCTCTATCCGATGATGTATTTCAAGGGCGATAACTACTATCCTTTTGCCGTGGATTGGGCCGACAACACATACGGTCGCACAGTGGTAACGGGGTTGGGCGTATGGTTGCTCTCCCGCAAAGAGGGTAGCAACTGGCCATTGATTGAAATTACTCGTGAACTGAACGTAAGTCGTGACCTTGGCATGGGGCACTGCTATTTCCGCAGTCGCTTTTTCACCGACAATGTCAAGGGATTATATACATACGTCAGTCGTGACTTCGACAAATATCCAGCCCTTACGCCTCCCATGACATGGCAGTCATCTATCCTTCCTTCCCCACCACGTGGCATTTCACTCAATAGCGAGGGGAGCAATTTACGCATACGATGGTGGGGTGCAAAAAACAACAGCAACTCCCCTACATTATATTATAATGTATATTGCAGTACACAGTTTCCCGTCGATACAAAAGATGTTCGCAATCTGATTGCCCACCACCTTACGAAAGAAAGCCTTTCCATCCGCGATGACGACGGCCGCCATTATTATGCCGTAACAGCCATGGACCGCTACGGCAATGAGAGTGCCCCTGTACTGAGCAACATCATTGTGGAACCAACGATTGAATATCTCAAAAACGATGGTACACGTTTACAGTTACCAGAAATCGACCGTGACTATGGCACAAGGTATATTCGCATCGAAAGTCTGGCTGGAAATGCTGTGCTCCAACGTGCCTACACATCTACCACGAAAGAAATAATCATCCGCACCCTACCTGATGGTGTCTATCGCGTGAAAGCAGTGGACAAGAATAAAGTGGCAAGACATATCGGACAATTTATTATTAAGAGGTTATGAGGTTGTGAGGTCGTGAGGTCGTGAGGTTATGAGGTTATGAGGTTGTGAGGTTGTTCCAATATCAAAACACAGAGGTACAGAGATTCATTTTTCTCTGTACCTCTTGTTTATATACAAACTTATAAACTCCTTTAGAATGGCAGGTCGTCGGAGCTTGCTTCTTGTGTGAAGGGGTCAGGCTGCTGTGGAGCAGCTGGGGCGGCCTGTTGAGGAGCCTGTTGTGGAGTCTGGGCAGCAGGCTGTGCAAAAGGAGGTAACGACTGATCGAAAGGAGCCACACCAGGACCTCCACCAACAGGTGGCTGTTGTACATCAGCAAGCACTGGCCTGACATCGAAAGCCCTTATGCTATTAAACCATCTTCCCTGATACTCATGTGCATCGATATCGAAAGAAACAAGAACCTGTTGACCTACCTGAATATTAAATCTCTGCAAGCGATCTTCTCCAAAGACAGAGAAAACCATTTTGCGTGAGAATCTATCATCAAATGTCTCCAACACGAATTCCTGCACTTTCCACTCACCACGGGCAGATGTACCTGTCTTTACAGGAAGAGCCTCTATAATTTTTCCTTGTAATTCCATAATATTTATTATTAAACAAAAATTAGTCTGTCAAAAGCTGAAATCGTTGGCGAAATTACAAAAAATGTCGGTATTACTAAAACTTTTTCAGGTATTTTTTGTCAACTCCAATGTATTTTTGTATTTTTGTAGTCAATTGTGACGTGTGCGAGTACACGGTACATTTTAACAACACTGAATATTAACTAAAAATTGAGATACCCATGAGATTTTCACTATCCAGTTCTGCACTGAGCACCAACCTCGGCAATTTGTCGAAGGTTATCTCCAACAAAAATTCCATGCCCATCCTGGAATGTTTCCTTTTTGAAATACAAGATGGCCAGTTGACAATCACCGCATCCGACAGCGAAAATGTGCTGAAAGCCATCAACCAGCTTGACGAGTCGGATGGCAATGGTGTTTTCGCCGTATCCTCTCAGAAAATCCTTGGCGCCGTGAGAGAATTGCCCGAACAGCCCTTGACCTTTGAGGTAGATGTAGAAAACAATACAATATGTGTGGTATATCAGAATGGTATGTACAATTTCACCACACAGAATGCCGAAGAGTATCCTCGCATTCAGTTCGCCCCCACCGAGGTTACTACCATCACAATGGACGCAGGCGTACTTTTGAATAATATCAGCCGTACACTTTTCGCTACTGCCTCTGAGGAACTTCGCCCCGTGATGAATGGCATTTATTTCGACATCACCCCTGAATTTATGGCGATTGTCGCCAGCGACGGCAGCAAACTCGTTCGCAACCGCAACTATACGGTAAAGTCCGAGGCTCCCACCTCATTCATTCTGCCTAAGAAGCCCGCCACCCTGCTCAAGAACATTCTCAACAAAGAAAGCGGTGACGTTGTGATACAGTTTGACAGTCGCAGTGCTGTGATAAGTTTTTCTGAAGGCAAGCTTACATGTCGTTTGATTGAAGGTCGCTACCCCAACTACAATTCTGTAATTCCCCAGAACAACCCCAACCAGCTCCGTGTTGATCGCAAGATGTTGCTGAGTGCCCTTCGCCGTGTGATGCCTTTCGCCAGCGAAAGCAGCCAATTGGTTCGTTTCAAAGTAGAAATGGGCAAACTCGAATTATCATCCGAGGATATCGACTTCGCCACCAGCGCTCGTGAAAGCATGGTATGTGAATATGAAGGTGTGCCGATGCAAATTGGCTTCAAGGGCTCGAGCATGACCGAAATACTCAACAATCTTGACAGCGACGAGGTGTGCATCGAACTCGCTGACCCCAGTCGTGCCGGTGTGGTATTCCCATCACAGCATCCAGAAAACGAAGAAGTGCTGATGCTTGTCATGCCTATGCTTCTGAACGATTAACCTATATAATAACTGAAGTTTCCCACCCTCACAAATTACGTAAAAGTTTTATTATCACGAATTTAAGAATTTTAGAATTGATAAGCAGATGAAAAGAATTTTGAAGA
>OMXV01000016.1 GCA_900315075.1 uncultured Prevotellaceae bacterium
CAGGATAGGAGATGATTTCAACCGGAAGAAAATACTTTACAACGTTAAAGTTGTGTTAAAAAGATGATTTTCCTTGGTTGGTAACATAAAATGCAGGAAAGAAGGCAGAGAAAAATTTGAAAGCAGTCTTCAAGATTGATGGCAGAGAAATAGTCGGACAGGTAAAAAAATTGTCAGCAGGCGACACTACAATGGTGCAGCTGGACTATACAATGGAACGTCCTCGGCTATGGTCGGCCGAAAAACCACATCTCTATCCTTTCAGTGTGGAACTTATCGACAAAAAAGGCAATGTGGTAGAGCACTTCGACTATCACTTAGGCATAAAGAAAGTTGAAGTCATAGGCGAGGTGTTTAAAATCAACGGCAAGAATGTCAAGCTGCGAGGTGTGAACCGTCACGACCACCATCCCCGAACAGGGCGCTATGTGGATGATGCCACATACGAGAAAGATGTGCAACTGCTAAAACAAGCCAACATCAACTTCTTGCGTACATCGCACTACCCCGATCGTCCATATCTCTATGAACTGTGCGACAAATACGGCATCTATGTGATGGACGAAGCCAACCATGAGACACACGGTTATGGATATGCCAACCACGAGATGGGCGAGGATACGGCATGGGAGAAAGCACATGTTGACAGAGCTGTCTCTTTAGTTCAGCGCGACAAGAACCATCCCTGTGTCATCCTCTGGAGCCTTGGCAATGAAGGTGGAGTGGGTCCAAACATCAAGGCAATGCAAGATGCCGTTGTAGCACTCGACAACACACGCCCCCCATTTTACGACAGCGACCGCCGTTACTCTGCTATTTGGGATGACAGCTATCTATACCCCGACGACCTACGTAAAAATGCCCTGGCTGTGACCGACAAGCCCTTTATGATGCGTGAATATTCCCATGCCATGGGAAACTCTGTAGGCAACCTTCAGGAATACTGGGACGTGATCTACGCTGACAGCAGTATCTGTGGCGCCGCCATCTGGGATTGGGTGGACCAAGGCATAGCTAAGCCCATCGACGGTTCTCCACTCCGGCCATCTTCACGCCTTGAATTGGGGAAGGACGAATTTTGGGCCTATGGTGGCGATTTTGGCGACAAGCCCAACGACCGTATGTTCTGTATCAATGGCCTTATAGCCCCAGACCGCACCCCCCATCCCCACTACTATGAGGTGCAGTATGTATATCAGCCTATTGGATTTGTTCGCGAGGGTGAGACAATCCGTCTTATAAACCACGACTGCTTCACATCGCCCGAAGAGTATGACTATACATACGAGATTATCTGCAATGGCAAAGTCGTCAAAGATGGCAAACTTACACTAATTGATGACAAGCTAAACCTGCCACAATGGCCGGAAAGTGGTGAAATACTGCTGAATGTGTATGCGCATTTAAATCACAACACACTTTGGGCTAATGCTGGTTATGTCGTAGCACGTGAACAATTCTCAATAACTGATTATCATTTTTTCGATACTGATACAATTGGCATTGGCAGTGGCACTTCGAAGTATCCCTCTGTGAAAAAGCAATCCGACGGAAGCTATATGGTTACGACAGAGAAAGGAGTTATGACCATCGACAAAAATGGTGCCCTTGCCAGTTGGGTAGTAAATGGCGAGGAACTGTTAGAAGCACCTCTTGAACCCTATTTCTGGAAACCAGAGAACGACAACCAAACAGCCGCCCACTTTGCTGAGCGACTTAAAGTATGGAAAGAAGCGGGGACACAGCGAAAGGTTAAAGCTATACGGATAGAAAAAGATAAAGGCATCGTGAGAGTCATAGCTGAGATGTCGTTACCTGTGGATGCCGACTATACCCTCTCCTACTCCATCGCCACAGATGGCCGTATCAAAGTTGAGGCAGACTATCAACCTACCAGTTCAACTATCCCACTCATACCAAAATTTGGCATGCGCATGCGACTGCCAACGGAATACGACAGCATTTCATACTATGGTCGCGGACCATGGGAAAACTATCCCGACCGAAAAGGCTCGTCGCTGATAGGACTATATCGACAATCATTATCAGATATGATGACCGAATACGTTCATCCACAAGATAATGGATGTCGATGTGACGTGCGGTGGATAGAAATGAAATCAAAGCGCCATACACTCCGCATCGACGGATGCCAGCCACTCTGCATTCGCACGTGGGACTATGGTGAGGAAGACATAGAAGATGCCCCCCACCCTTATCAATTAAAACGCGGCAAATTTATCAACGTAAATATAGACCTTAACATCCATGGTGTCGGTGGCGCCGATACATGGGGTAAACACACTCTTCCACAATACACTATCGACGGAAATCAACGACAGAAATATGGGTTTATACTAACAATTTAAATATAACCATGAGGAACATAACAAAATGCACCTCAGCAATAATATAAAAACAAAATGACATGAAACAAGTATTACTTATTTTTACCGTGTTATTGATTTATACTTCAGCATTTGCACAGAATAAAGTATCGGCAGATTCAACAAATCGGGAATCACAAAAAATTACAGAAATATGCGGTGTGAAATTCGGTGCGTCATACAAGTCGGCACTCGACACACTTATCAACACATTAGGCAAACCTGATATCACTTCGGACAACAATTCTATTTTTTATAGAGACAAGTCATACGAAGGGATAGATTTTGACTCTATCTATTTCATTTTTGTAAGTGATGGTCAAAATGCAAATTTGTCAACCTGTTTCTTCTATTATAATACAGATAAAGAAAAGGATGCCAAAGACACTTTTCGTTTAATCTGTGAAACTCTTTCCCAAAAATATGAATTGACTCAAATAGAGTCTTCTGATGAGTCTATCGATTTTTATGTAGGTGGTTTATCTCCTATTGATGATAGTCGGGGATTCAGTATTGGCCTAAATAAGGTTTTAGGTACTCACTATTCTGTGTCATTGTGTTACGGTCCATACGAATTTGTAAAAGAGTGATTCTGAATGGATGACAAAAAAGGGAAGTTAGCTCTCGCAAACTTCCCCTTTTTATGTTTATGCAATCCTACATAATATTCATGAAGAGAGCATGGGCATTATTATTCTATATGAGAGAATAAGAATTATTTGAACTTATATGGCAGATCGCCTTTAGCCCATTCTGTTCCAGCCTCCCATCCTGGGTTCTGCTCCAGCACACCTTCTGAAAGTGTCACCTGATCCTCTGGAATCTTGAAGAAACCACCACCAGTAGCAGTATAACGCTGCATGAAATCGTTGGTGAAAGCATACTCTCCTGGGATACCTTGATTGAGAATTTGGTTACCCACTTGGTTCTTAACTTTCTCCTGTACGTCACCCCAACGGCGAAGGTCGTTCCAACGCAGAGCCTCGAAGCAAAGTTCGTAACGACGTTCCTTCTTCAGATTAGCGAGGCTATATGGAATGTCGGGCAGTTTGGCGCGCTCGCGCACAGCATTGAGACCGTTTTTACCATTGTAGATGACCTTACCATCAGAAAGCTCTGCGTGCATGAGAAGCACATCGGCGAATCGCAGCCATACGAGCGACTGAGTAAGACCCGTCTGGCGGTTGTTCTCACTACCGTAGAAATAACCATAGCTGAGCATACGCTGCCCTGTCTCTGGATCGATTGCCTCACAGCCGATATACTTCTTTGCGAGCAGTTCGGTATTCTCCACTTCCTTAGCTGGGTCTCCTTTGTAATTGGGGATTTCAACCTTTCTGTCGCAGATGGAACCTTCACGGCGGTAATCACCTGCATAATCGGGGTCAGCAGCCCAGTCTGTCCACAATTTCTCGCATACCGGTCCATTAGAATAGCCCTGCACGGAGAATGGGAAGGCATCAGCTGTGGTCTTTCGCAGACCATAGAATTCCACGATACGATTATGGCGTAACTGTGCATCAGCACTCCATCCTGGCTTATTGGACATCTTGATAGCGAACATATTTTCCTTGTTCTCATCAGTCTCCCAGTTCAAGCCATTGTCGATATCATACTGATAGTCTTTACCCGTATAGGGGTTAGTGTATGGCCAGAGGTTACGTTGGTCGGAAACCAAACCGAATCCACTATTCTGGATGCAGTCCTCAAGCCAAGCGACAACCTGCTGTTTTGAGATAGAACCACCTTCTTCTGCAGGCAGAGGAAGTTCTGACTTATTATAGAAGCCTGTATAGAACAACCAAACACGTGCCATCATACCCTCGGCAGCCCATTTTGAAGCTCGTCCATCACCAAACTCAGGATACTTAGTCGAAGGTCCATATTCAATGGAATGTTTCAAGTCAGAGGCGATTTGTGCATAAACCTCGTCGGGTGTTGCCTTTGGCAAAT
Source organism: uncultured Prevotellaceae bacterium (assembly GCA_900315075.1). Lineage (GTDB taxonomy): Bacteria > Bacteroidota > Bacteroidia > Bacteroidales > Bacteroidaceae > Prevotella. Next base: position 4,341 of record OMXV01000016.1, read on the forward strand.
TCTGTGGATCAGTGGACAACACCAATGGCACGCCATTAAATACCTGTGCAAGATTGAAGTAGTAGAAAGCACGTAGGAAATAGATTTCGCAAAGCAGTTGATTTTTCTTGCTCTCCGAGCTCCACCCCGTCACATTGTCGATGGTCTCGAGTGCACTATTGGCACGATTGATACCGGCATAGCGCTGTTGCCACAAAGGTTTCATCCAATCGACGTAGGCGTTCATCAAACGGTCAACGCCTTGTGCGCCAATATTACTCTGGCTACCACCACCCAGACGATCGTCGGAGGCAATGTCGAAGATAAAGAATGGGTCTTCCTCGGGGTCGGCCAGGTTGCGGTTCATGACAGAATAGATACCATTAACCATCTGTATGGCATCTGTCTCATTGACGGGGAAGTTGGAAGTATCCTTCATGGTGAGACTCTTGGTATCAAGGAAATCGTCACATCCTGCAAGTATCAAACAAAGAGCTGATACTAAATATATTAAATTCTTTTTCATAATCTTCAAGGATTAAAAGTTGATATTCAATCCCACCTGCCACGAGCGTGATGATGGGTAATAACCACAGTCGATACCAGAGGCCCAACTTGTACCATTGCCAAATCCTACCTCAGGATCCATACCCGAGTAGCCTGTAAACGTAAACATGTTGCTTGCCGATACATAGACGCGGCACTTGTTTACAGGAAGGAACTTGGCCACCCTCTTGATATCATAGCCAACAGAGATTCTGGAGATTTTGAAGAAGTCGGCATCTTCAATCCACACTCTGGAGATTTCCGACATGTTGGCAGTCTTACCATCAGAGAATCTCGGATAGCGATTGGTGCTACCTTCTCCTGTCCAATACTTGGTATAGACATCAGTACAATAGTTGTCGTCGGGATGGTCGGAGAACTGACGATAGCTCTTAGCCACTTGCTGTCCAAAGGAGCCGTAGCCATTGAGCGAGAAGTCGAATCCCTTGTAAGCGATATTGATATTGATACCCATAGTGTAGTCGGGGTTGGGATCACCAATCATAGTCTTATCGGCATCACCTTTATCAACCTTACCATTACCATTAAAATCTACAAACTTCACATCGCCAGGTTGGAGAGACTCGCCCTGAAGTGAATTAGCCTTGTCGCCACCACAGTTACGAGCGAGGTAGTCTTGTAAGTCCTGCTCATTCTGAATGATGCCTTCCATCTCATATCCCCAGAAGTAGCCGATGGGATATCCCACTTCCAAGCGATAAAGTTCTGCTGTATTTTGAGCAATGGCATTGGAACCACCATGGATAATACCTTCTGAATTGGCCAGACGTGTGACCTCATTCTTATTGTGCGAGAGATTGGCTGTGATACCATACGAGAAATCCTTACCAATACGGTCATTCCATGAGAGGTGAATCTCATAACCTTTGTTCTCAATGTCACCACCATTAATATACGGTGCACCTGTACCATAGGAGAGCAGCACCGGAGCGCGTACAAGCCAGTCCTTGGTCTTCTTGTTGTACCAGTCGAAGGAGATTCCTAACCTGTTACGGAGGAAACGAGCATCGAAACCAAGGTCGAGCTGCTCAGAAGTCTCCCACTTCACATCTTTATTGGGAAGAATATTTGGATATGCTCCAATACCGGGATTATCCTTGCTGTCGAAATAATATGGGTCGTCGAAAGCGACAGTGGCCACATACTGGAAATTGGCGATGTTACAGTTACCATTCTGTCCCCAGCTTGCACGAAGTTTGAGGAAGCTCAACCAGTCGCTTGTCGATTCCATAAATGACTCATTTGAGATAACCCAACCAGCTGATACAGATGGGAAATATCCCCAGCGATTACCGCGAGCGAAGTTGGATGAACCATCGGCACGGAGTACCAAGGAGAGCAGATAAGTTTCATTATAATTGTAGTTGACACGTCCGAAGAATGACGATAGGGCGCCCTGGTCGTTTGGGCTACCGCTGATGCTGGTGTAAGCAGGGTCAACCACATTGGCATTATTGATATAAGCATGTTCGAAAGAACCAGGGAAGAGCGAGTTGGAGTTGGTGGCACCTACATTGCTACCATATCCCCACTTCTCAACCGACTGTCCTAAGAGTATGTCGAAATTATGTAGGTCAAACGACTTCACATAATTAACAGTGTTCTCCAAAGACCATCTCATATTGTACCCTTGACTCTGGCGTACATCATCGTTAGGATTCGACTTCTTAGTACTGAGTTCATATACAGGCACATAGCTTCGGTTTTCATTATGTCGGTAGAGCCATCCTGCGCTCGATTTGATAGTCAGTCCTACGATAGGAATAAACTCAAGGAAGAAGTTACTTTGCAAACGATACCTCTTAGTATAGCTATTGCCTTCATCATACTTCATGGCTGCCAATGGGTTGGCCATATCAGCACTGAAGTCCCATGCGTCGGCCTGTATGTCGGCATATTCATAAAAGTCACCTTTTTCATTGTATGCAGGAAGCAGTGGCGACATAGCCAGCAAGTTACGGATGCTATTTCCATAAATACCACCGATTGACACACCTTTTTTATTAATAGCCGAGAATGTAATGTTCTCGCCGAATTTCAGTACGTCGCGTCCCATCTTTCTGATGAGCGAATAATCGGAATTGATACGCACGGTGTAACGATCAAACTTCGGTGTTGCCGGCCAACCGATAGTACCCGTCTGGTGGAACTTGGTGAAACCGAGTGCAAATCGCGATACATCGCTACCACCAGTGATATTGAGTGAGGCATTATTCATGGGGGCATTATCAACGGTGGTCTCCTCCAACCAGTTAGTGCCATTCCATGTGCCATTCATAATCTGAGAATACTGTTTGGGAATCAATGTTGGCCAGTCGTATGTCGATACGCCTTGTATCTCATATGCCTTGTCATTGATTTCCATATATTGCTTGGCATTCAGCGGTGTCACATCATTGGTGTTGGGGTTCTGCCATGCGAGATAACCATCGAAAGTCACTTTTACTTGACCAGCTTTACCCTTCTTAGTTGTTACAAGGATGACACCATTGGAAGCTCGTGCACCATAGATGGCACTCGAGGCAGCGTCCTTGAGAACGTCAATTGACTCAATGTCGTTAGGAGAGAGGTCGCTGATATTGCCACCTGGCACGCCATCGACCACATACAACGGCTCATTTGAACCAGCTGTACCCATACCACGGATAACCACCTTGTAGCTTTCACCAGGCTGTCCTGAATTCATCACAATGTTCATACCTGCAGCTTGACTCTGCAAAGCGCCAAAAGCATCCACAGCGTTGGTTGCAGCAATTTCATCGGCATCAACGTGTACAGTAGAACCTGTAACAAGTTTCTTACGCTGTACACCATAACCTACGACCACCACATCCTCCAAGACTTCCGAATCCTCTTGCAAGAGAACGTCTATGGTTCGTCCTTCCTGGGCCTTGACGGTGACGGTCTTATAGCCCACATACGAGATAGAAAGACTTGCTCCTCTTTGAACGGAAAGACTGAACGATCCATCAGCGGCCGTCACCGTTCCGTTGTTTTGGGAACCTACTTCCATAACAGTTGCCCCGATAATCGGCTGGTCGCTCGAGTCGTGGACAACACCTTTCACCTGTATGACAGCCCTCGTCTGGAGTACTGTCTCCACAGTTTGGACTGGTTGTGCTGTCGCAGTGACAGCAAATCCTGCCATACCGGTACAGATTACTGCTAAAATTTTACGAAAATTTTGCATGGTAATAAAAGTTAGTAATAAGATAGTAAAAAAGATTTAAGAATACAGTCATTCGACTGTTCTGCATGAAACATTCATGGGCAGAAGCCCTAAAAACATTCAAAAGAGATAATGTTGCGAAACATTCAAGTAAATAGCTTCTATACCTAAGCTATAGTCTTTAGTTTGATATTGCGCAAAGTTACAACATTTTTAATATCTCGCAACAAATTTTGTATATAATTTTCCGAATTATTCCAAAAAACAAAAAAAATGTTACACGGAGTGATAATATTTGCCAAGTTTGAAAGTAAGCAAATAAACGAATTAATTGATAGTTGGCAGACTTTCAACTAAAATGTTTACTTGCTTACTCTATTATAAGTGTATAAGATGTATAAACAAAAGGTCAGTTGGTTGGCAATTTAATCCACTCTCCAAGCATCAAGTCATCGTTGGAATCGTCAAAGGGATTAAGGCCGCCACCATCAAAGAATGTTAGCTCACCAAAATACAGCTGTCCTTTAATACTATACCAATCCACACGGCAATGAACCATATCCTTCGTGAGTAATTCACTTAGCTGAATCATCTCATCGAAGTTCTCAGGGCGTGGTACAACAATATCTGAAGTAGCGCCATAGCCGCCTTGTGAGATGGTGGTCTTGTTCCATTCGGCATCATAGAAATCTTGGGTATGATGGTCGGTATAACGGTTGAGGTGAAGTTCGATAAGTTTTGCCTTTCCATTGAAACATAAAACTTTGTAATCTCTGAGCGACTCACCACCACCCTGTTCCATATATTGTTCGGCAATGATACGAGGTTTTACACTCTTATAAGGATATTCTCGATTTGTCCAAAACGGATTTTTACTAAGTCCACGGTTCAGTTTTCTCTTGGCCTTATCGGCATTGAGCATTTTCTTGTCCTTGCATATCACAATTCCACCAGAATTGTGTGTGCATTTCAGCACAAATTGTAAGGGTAATTTAGCGAAGTCTATCTCCTCCACTGAATTAAACAAAGCCAATGTGGGGATGATGTGCTGTTCACCGATGATTTGCGCTACATACTTCTTTACCTCGTATTTATCAACAAATTGCGAATACTCTGGGTGTTGGTCATGCAATTTCAGCCATTGCAGTTTCTCGTTGAAGGTCTTAGGAGGGTCAAGATGAAGTGACTGGTGCATTTTCAGACGATACTTCCAACGAATAAAGCGCTCGTCACTAATTTGACGAGCAAACAGTTTCATTAATAGATAGAGTGAATAATTCGGTTCTTTGTATATTTTCTTAATGATGGAACTCATGGGTATTGTAAATCTAAATAATTATACATTAGTTGCAACAAAGTCACAACCTGTTGAGAAGAAGTGTTGCTACTGTCGTGGTTTCTTTAAATATTGTCTTACATCACTCCAGAGATAATACGGGGCAATCTTTGATTTTAGAGCAGGCAAAGTAGTCTCATTCTCGTTGAGAAGAAACTTGACCAAGATATCGCTGTTACCTTGTTTCCGATAAAACACCATTTGAATATTAGCAGCCATAGGAATAATCTTGTCGATGGATGTTCGTTTGTAGAGATTTCGCAAATCGGCAGTGGCACCCGAAGTCTCTTTTAGTCCAAGAATATATGCTAAGGGCAACACCGAACTATCGTGGCTGAAACGCAGTACCATTGTGGGTGTGTCCTCATGTATAATCTTGTCGGTGATGGCAACCATGCTATCTACAACCTCATCTAAAACATGGTAATAAGGAGCACTGCCAGGCACTATTCCCGTGTCAATCAACCACGAGGCATTGTATCCCTGCCACATATCAAAAAGCTCATCTTTTGTAAAGATGTCGATAAGAGAGATGCCTAATTCAGGCACATTCTGTAAATCCTCTGCCACATTATAGAGAGTCTCCATAAGTTCCCTTCCGCCAAATGTGGGTGCAACTTTTGCAGGGTCTGTCAGAAGTACACTCATCAATCGTCTGCTGTCATGAGCCTGTTCAAACATTTCGGATGCATGTTTCCAAAGAGCATCATTCTCTGGAGTGGATTCTGGTTTGAGGCCAAGATTCTCAACCACAAAATTCATGTCGTGTTTGCTGGCATCCATCGCTATATCAAGAGAGGGGTTGAGCGACTGCATCTCCATGCAGAAATTAAACATGCTAAGCATACATCTCCGTGAGGTGGACGATTTAGCATCGACATGCAGCGGTTGTGAGAGCAGGTTAGGAAAACGGTCGAACATACGATGTGCGATTTCACGATGTTGCCTTGCGCCGAGAGCGGTAAGGTCACCGTCCCTATGCCACGCATCTGCATACCCTATGCGCAATTTCTCGAGCACTTCCTCACCCTTTTCGGAGAGCAGACCCACACACTTTGCACTATCAAGCATATTGATAGCGTTCTCATAATATTTGTTGTTGGACATATATCGAGAACCATGACGGGCATAATGAAAGATATAAAAAGGTTCATATCCCCCCGGGGGTGGTGTCAACTTCTGCTGCCGTGGTCCAGGATAGGCAAAATAATTGGATCCTGTGCGGTAGATTTCACTAAAAATCTCCTTCTTTGTGGTTTGGGCTGAGACAGTTGTGACCACCAACAAAAAAACAACAAAGATGATGATTTTATTCTTTTTCATTGAATTTCGACTTATAGGTAATATTTGCGTTTTTCAGCATGGCTCGATAATGGTTTTCGACATCTTTCCAGTGGTAGAATGGATAGCAGTCAGTGGATATAGGGATGGAAGTCTCGTTTTCATTCATAAGGAACTTCACAAGGACATCATCACTTCCTTGTTTGCGAAAGAAGACCCATTGCACATTACCTGCCATGGGAATAAGGCGAAAAAGTGCAAAAGTATTGTGTAGGTTCTCCATATCATCAGTGGCATGGATAGCTTCATCCACGCCAAGGATGAATGCAAATGGTAATAGCACACTATCGTGCCCGAAACGCAACCTTAACCCAGATTTGCCTGAATTAACCATGGCATCAGCCTCATCGAGGAAGTTCTGCAACAAGGGATAGATGGCATAATAATTGGGTTGAGCGCCAGGCATAAGTCCCTCCCAAAGGCACCAACTGGCATTGTATGCCCGGAAGCCATCAATAATTTCATCTTCTGAAAATAGATCGCTAAACGACAATCGCAATTCGGGCAGGCAAAGCATGTCTGAATTAACATCCCATAAATGGTCAGCGAGGAGGTGAGCATCCACGAGTTTCTTAGCCTTGACAGTATCATTGAAGAGCAGTGCCATCTGATGCCTGCCATTGAGCATACGGTGTTTAAAAATGGAAAGGCTATCGTAGAGTTCACCGTCTTTCTCCGACTTAGGAATCTCGATACTATCATTGGGAGTGATATAGTACATGTCGTGCTCACTGGCGTTCATCTCGACATTGAGGTTTGGGTTCATCGTCTTGAGTTCCAAACAAAAATTGGCCATGCTGAGCATACATCTTCTCACGGTCGAGGAATTGGCCTTCACTGTAAGCGGTTGTTGTATGAGCGATGGATAGTTGATGCACATACGATGTGCGATAGCCCTGTGCTGTCGAGCACCTAACGTTGTAAGGTCACCATCGCGTTTGTAGGCGTCGGCATATGCTATTTCCAGTCTTCGTAGTGCATCTTCTCCTATTGGTGTGAGCAATCCCATGCTATGGGCCGTATCCAACTTGTTGACTAAATACTTATATGGGTCGTCGTCAGTAATATACCTTGCGCCATGCCGTCCATAGTGTGTAATATAAAACGGCTCATATCCCTTAGGCGGTGATGTAATATGCCCAGTAGGATTAGGGTAATTGCAATAGTTACTGCTCGCCAGTTCGATATGTGAAAGCAGTTCGGCCCGTGAGGTCTGCGCCTGTGTTATGATCGCCAATCCACTCGCCAAGAAGAAAAGTATGAGTCTAATATATTTCATGTAAATAGCATTATGGTACGGATAAAATATGCCGAGCTCTTAAGTAGCCGAGATTATGGTTGCAAGGTGAATCCGAAGACGACGTATGCTTTCTGTGTCCGGGGATTAGCGGTAAATTGTCCGAAAATGGGAATGGAGAAAGAGTTGGTGACATGGATGTCCTTCGTGGCCTGTAGTGAGATGTTGGTGACAGCAAAGCCTGTGGTTTCGTAATAGTCAGTGGCGAAGGGCACCGCTCCCACAGTGGCTGTCCAATCGCATGTAGCAAGTCGGAAGGGCGCGGAGACTTCAACATAAGAGCTATATGCGCGTTTATCATCATTGTTGACACCGTCGTTTCCAGCAAAATTGGTGTACCATTGTATGTTTGCCACACCAAAGTCGTAACCTATATTTGCCTCAAAAACATGGTTGGTCTCATGCGCTTGATATTTGAAATATCTGGCATATGAATCTTGACCTTCATTTGTCCAATAGTCGGTGATACCCACATTGAATCCTCCGATGGTATAGGCAAGCGTTAAGTCAATTTCCTTGGTGTCGTTGGCATTAGAAAGACCAACATTTCCCCATGCCGACAGCGACAATCCCTTGTATTCAACACCAAGCGTTGGCTGAAAAGACACATTTCCCAAATCTTGTCCTCGCCAGATGTACTGACTGACAAAATCGGCAGCAACGGTAGTCTCAAAATCATTTTCCTTCTCCTGTGCCTCTACAATTGTCGGAGTCATCAACAAAACAGCCACAAGGAATAAAATATTTTTTACACTCATTTTTATAGCTCTCGAATGCTCTATCGTTGTAGTTATTTTGCGATATGCTTTTTGCCATCCTGGATATATACACCGCCATGAGGTTTGTCCTGAAGGCGAGTGCCAGAAATATTGTAAATGGCAGATGGCTGGCCATTAGATGTGGAAATATTGCTGATACCTTCAGCTGTATCATGGCTGAACTGCCACGAGTCGAACTGTACGTCAGTGGCCTCTGTGAAAATCAAGAACATCTTCTTTTCTCCAGTAAACGAACCTGGATCCACATCTACAGTGTGCTCCTCAAGCTCTGTCGAAGAAAATTCCACAGACGCTTTAGTTGCACCACTTGGGCGCCCCATCTTAACCTCCAATTTCCCAGTGCCACTGGCCTTGATGGTGAATGATTTGGCACCTTCTGTGCCGAAGTCAACATTGTTGAGCATAATCCATGACCCTTTGGACATCTTCACCTGCATATTTTGCGAAGCATCGTTACCCAAGTTGCTAAATCTCGTCGTCTTGGCGATATTGGTGAAATGTTCATATTCTACTCCTCCTGCATTCGCCATGGTCTCAGCCTGTTGCAAGATATATGGGTCGAGTTGTTTAATTGCCTGTGGACCATTAGTCGTCATCGTCACCTTGTCGATATGCTGCGTACTTTCATTTACTTCCACCTTATCCACACCAATGGAACGGAATCCAGATGCCCCAGAGTTTATTCTCTGCTCAAGTCCCATGGAGTGATAGAAAAGGTAGTAATTGTCACCAAATTTCTGCAAATGCGTGTGGTTGTTACCCCATCCCATATTGAAGTTTCCAGGATTGGGGACATATTCACCTCTGTACTCCCATGCATCTGGGTCCAAAGGATTGTCGGTTACCATGTAACACATACTGCAAGTGGATGGCGCTGGTTGGTTACCCCTTTTGTCATAGCTCGACCATGCATCTCGGTCAGACCATGAAGTGTTATAAGTATATACATACCTGCCATTCATCATGTTGAGTTCACTCGCTTCAAAGAGGTAGGGAGCAGGCAGTTTTACGGCACTTCCATCAAATGCGGTCATAGAATTCTTCAACTTGGCGATACGAGAGTTGCCTGGGAAGAGTGCAGAGCCCGTGGACTGTGGATCCCCACCTCCAAAGGCTATCCATCCCTCGCCATTGTCATCGATAACTACTCCTGGGTCAAATATCCAGTTGCAGGGACTGACTCCAGGCGTATTGCTGTCAATCATCGGCTGCGACAGGGGTGAGCGCCAAGGTCCTATCGGAGATTCGGCTGTCAGCACACCTATGCTACCACCACTATTGGCGAAATAGAGGAAAAACTCGTCTTTGCCATTTGTTCCCTCACGCCAAGTCACTGAGGGAGCCCATGATGCGGCGAAACGCCATCCCCATGAGCCACAAAGCTTTCCTACATCGATGGTGCCGTGGAAAGTCCAGTTAACCATATCGTCGGTAGAAAAAACCACCAACGACTTGATAGCACCATAGTCGTTGCTGCCTTGTTTCCCATTAGCCATGTATTGCTGATGGTCATTAGAACCATAAACATACAATCTGCCATCATAGACCAGCGCCGTAGGATCTGCACAAAACACACAAGCACTGATGGGGTTGCATTCAGAAATGTTCTTGTAACTTTTGCCTAATTCTTGTGCACCTACTTGCAGCGAAATGCTGAGGAGCACGATTCCCAATAGATGTCTCATTATCATAAGTGATTTACTTAGTAATTTGTTTGCAAAGGTAATGAAAACCGAGAGCAATACAAAACAAAGTGAATTGTTTTTTTGCTTTCATGACCAAGGTGCGATACCATGAAATGAAAGCAAGTTAGATACTTTCGTTACACAAAAGATGTTTAAAAGAACACTTTCTCATTAAAAATCACTATTTTTGCATCGATATTTACACGACAAGTCATTATAAACATAATATCAAACAAAAATGTACAAAGAGATAGACATTAGCAATTGGGACCGAAGGGAACTGTACCAGCATTTTGCCCGTCTAAAACTTCCCCATTACAACGTTGCTGCCAATATCGATGTGAGTAGACTATTGGAATACAAGCGGGAGCATCACCTTTCGTTCTACCTTTCTTTAATCTATCTTGTTACCAAAAGTCTCAACCAAATTGAGAATTTCCATTACAGAATGAAAGATGGGCACGTGGTCAGATATGACATTATCCACACAAATTTTACCCACAAACAACCAGAGGAAGATTTATTCCGCTACCATACAGCTCCATTTCTAGGAACATTACAAGAATATGTAGTCGCCGCCAGTGCTGCTATTGCCCAGCAGGAAACGCTGTTTGGCGGTCTTGGCGACATCCCTAACGTGGCATACTGCTCATGTGTACCCTCTATTGACGCCACAGCCATGAGCAACCCAGGAATGGAAAACCCTGAGGATGCCATACCACGCATCAACTGGGGAAAATATGTAGAGCGTAATGGACGGTGGATGCTGAATATCACCTTAACCCCTAACCATCGTTTCATTGACGGTTATCACGTGGGACTCTTCTTCCAGATTTTACAAGAGGAAATAAACCAACTATAATGTTTTAGAGGTGAGAGGGGATTTTAGAGGTGAGAGGTAAGAGGTGAGAGGTAAGAGATTACCTTCCCAATTTATCTCGCTTATCCCAATCCATCCCAATTTATCCCAAACCATCCCAAACCATCCCAAACCATCCCAATAGTAAGTCCATCTTCCTCACTTTTAATCTTCCGCTAAGGCTGTTGTAGAAGTGGAGATGTCAGAACACCTGTAACTCCTGAACTCCCCTAATGGTAATGTCTAAACTCCTAAACTCTCAAACACCCTAAAAATATGAGAAAACAACTATTATTTGCAACTCTGTTTGTAACGACTATGGCATCAGCACAATCCATCAACTATCCCAAAACCATGAAAGATGGTACAGTAGATGACTATTTCGGCACAAAAGTAGCCGACCCGTACCGTTGGCTGGAGAATGACACCAGTCAACAGACTGCAGCATGGGTAGAGGCTGAAAACGAAGTAACCAACGCCTATCTACAGAAGATTCCCTTCAGAAAAAAACTACTTAACCGTCTGAAAGAAGTAGCTAACTATGAGAAAATAGGCATGCCCTTCAAGAAACACGGCAAATGGTATTTCTCGAAGAATGACGGACTGCAGAACCAGAGTGTCATTTATGTGATGGACCAATTGGGCGGCACGCCACGAGTATTTCTCGACCCCAACAAACTGAGTACCGATGGCACGGTAGCGCTAAAAGGTCTCTCATTTTCCAATGACGGCAAATATGCAGCCTATAGCATTTCTCGCAGCGGCAGCGACTGGCAAGAATTCTATGTCATCGACTTACAGACGGGACAGTTGACCAAAGACCACATTGAATGGGCAAAATTCAGCGGTGCCTCCTGGTATCAAGACGGTTTCTTCTATAGTGCCTACGATGCACCCACTGAGGGCAAGGAATACTCCAATGTGAACGAAGGCCATAAAATCTACTATCATCGCATCGGCACGCCACAAAGCAAAGATGTGCTCTACTATCAAAATCCTGCCTATCCCAAACGTTTCTACGACGTGGAGGTAAACGAAGAAGAAACGGTGATGTTTCTCTATGAAAGTGGTGCCGGTGCAGGCAACAACCTATTCGTGCGCGACCTGCGTGTACCCAACTCACAGTTTATCCAGATGACCTCCGACATGGACTATCAATATGCGCCTATGGAAGTCTATGGCGACACCATCTATCTCTATACCAACTACGATGCACCTAAAAACCGTCTGATGACCGCAGACATCCATCATCCAGGACTCAGCAATTGGAAGGAGCTTGTACCTGAGCAAACTGAAGTGCTTGAAAGTGCAGAAGTCGTTGACCACCGCCTCATCCTCACTTACAGCAAGGATGCCTCCAATCATGCCTATGTGCATCGCCTCGATGGTAGCCGTATGCATGAAATACAACTACCTTCAGTTGGCAGTGTGGGCTTCAGCGGAAAGAAGAATGAGAAAGAATGTTTCTACTCATTCACCTCTTTCACCGTCCCTGGCACCATTTATCGCTACGACATCGACAGCAACACCAGCACACTTTTTGTAGCGCCAAAAGTGAAATTCCGTCTCGATGATTACAAAAGCGAGCAAGTGTTTTTCAAGAGCAAGGATGGCACAAGCATACCAATGTTCCTCACTTATAAAAAGGGTCTCAAACGCAATGGCAAGAATCCGGTTTATCTCTATGGATACGGAGGTTTCAATATCTCGCTGTCGCCAAGTTTCTCGGCTATACGCATACCATTCCTTGAGAACGGTGGTATCTATGCCCAAGTGAATCTCCGTGGCGGTAGTGAATATGGTGAGGAATGGCATCTCGCCGGCACAAAGATGCGCAAGCAGAATGTCTTCGACGATTTCATCGGTGCCGCAGAATGGCTGATTGCAGAAAACTACACCACACCCGAAAAGATTGCCATCGTGGGAGGTTCCAATGGCGGTCTGTTGGTAGGAGCCTGCATGACACAGCGTCCCGACCTCTTCGCCGTGGCCATTCCCCAAGTTGGTGTAATGGACATGCTTCGTTACCATAAATTTACCATCGGCTGGAACTGGGCATCTGACTATGGTACGAGTGAGGACAGCCGTGAAATGTTTGAATACCTTCATGGTTATTCACCGCTTCACAACTTGAAACCAGGCGTTAGTTATCCCGCCACGCTTGTCACCACAGCAGACCATGACGACCGTGTGGTGCCCGCACATTCGTTTAAGTTTGCAGCCACCCTGCAAGAGTGCCATGTGGGCAACAATCCAGTTCTCATCCGCATCGACACAAAGGCTGGCCATGGCGGTGGCAAACCTATGGCAAAAATTCTTGAAGAGCAGGCAGACATTTACGGTTTCATCATGCACAACCTCAAAATGAAGGTAAAATAAGCCCCCTTTCGTTGTTTGGGCAAGAAATCGTGACAATAATAAGAGTGTTGTCCTTTTAACTACCCTTCTATTCTCTTTAACAACCGAGAGTTGAGCGAATAGAAACTTAAATTACTTACTTATTGGGGTGAAGCTGTGGAACATATTTTACAGCTTCACCTTTTGTTTTGAGTATGTCATCAAGTTGTTGGGGCTTAATCGCAACATGACCTTTAGTAAACTCAGGATTAATGTACGAAAAAGTCAACTGACGGTGGTAGTCTGCGTCGGCTGAGGGCAATTCAAATGGTCGGCTACATTTCCCATCTCTATCTACATGCGCTATAAATGGTCTGAAACGACCATTATCACGGCTGCTACTAAAGACTATCCAGCGCCCATTGCTCGACCATGCATGACAACTCTCAGCATCGTCAGAATTCAGTGCTAACTTGGCATGAGCCTCACCTGTTTGCAAATCCATCATCCAAAGGTCGGCATCACTATTCAAGGTATGATAAGCTCCACTTTTAGCCATTGTGAACAGCATATAGCAACCATCAGGCGAAATTCGAGGGAGAGTTGCACTACTATTCATTTCAGCTCCATCGAAAACAATCTCCTGAGGACCGAACTGCCATGTATCAGGGTTGAAACTCTTCTTATAGATATTGTATTTGACACCTTTCGTCCTTGACTTTTTCCCATCTTCCTTATTTCCGCTATCTGGCTGCTCTATATGGGCACTACAATAATAGAGAGTTTTTCCGTCAGGAGCCCAAAGCGGGAATGCTCCAAACTTTTCATCATCTTTTCCTATATTGGTTACTTCGTTTTTCTCCACATCAAAAGCAATCAAATCACCCACTGCATCAAATTCCTCAATCTTATCGGAATCTATAGCGTCGAAATCCAACAAGGTGGGATTGGTGGAATAGACGATGAGAGGAAGCCAGGGATGCCACGTGGAATAGATACCCGCAGGAAAAACAATGTCGTTATTCAAGTTGATTTTCCTCATTTTGCCATCATAGACAATCACCAAACCACCATTGTTCTGACACGCATAAAACTGCATCCGCTCGGGATTATACTGCTGATAGTATTGGCAATTGATACACTGTCCACTTTTCTTTGTTGTTGAATTAAGCACATTATTAAAGATGACACTTTCATCATAGTTCTCAAGACAACGCTGTTTGATGCTTTGTTCCTCGTATGACTCGTCGGAAAGAGAAATATATCTATAGCTGAGATAGGAATCAATTGAATCTGGAGAAACATAGATATTAAATGGCTGATGTTTTGTCCACTTCCCATTATTCTCGACATATACTTCCACCTTGATAGCCATTCCATTTGCATGTTGGACTAAAGATTTCCAGTCGTCTATACCAAGTTGTGCCTTCATTCCACCACACAAGAATTCTTCATTGCTATAGGAATAGCGAACCAACATGTCTTCTGCATCCTGAACTATTTCAAAGGAAAGCGGTGCAATATTAACTGGCACAGTCACATTGATATAGTCAGGATAAATTTGAGGATAGTCTGCCGATTCTGTGTATTCCTGTGGGACATTCACCCGACATGCCATCAACAACGACACGAAAACTATTACTATAGCATTATTTATCTTCATAATCTTATTAGGTGGGTAATAAAATTATCGGTTACTATGATTCTTGAAGGTGCTATACAGTCCTTTTGGTCACCTATTTATATATTATGTTTGGAGATAATTCATTTAAACTTCCAATAGTCGAGGCGAATATCTCCATTTGCATTAGAGAAGCAGATATAGAGGTCGTGGATGCCAGAAGCATTGCGCACCTTTGTAGAAAACTCCTTGTATTTCTCTACCGAACCTGTATTTACGAGATTGAGTGTGCCAATCACCTGACCATCTACACCGTCCAGGCGCAGGGTCACAGTACAATTACCCTTAGCAGCTGCATACAACAGGTATTTTGAAGCACCTTTCTGTCCGAAATCCACACCCCGCAGACGAATATATTCTCCATCGTTGACGTCTGTCACATACATGTTCACTCTACCTGTAGAGTATGGCATGTCCTTGATAACGCCAGTATTCTCAATACCCATTTTAGCTGATTTCAGTCCCTTGCCCCAAGCCATGGTCTCAGCCTCTACACGTTTATAGGGATTCAACCATTCTAATTGCTTCACAGGATCTTGGTCGAGCCAGTAGGGAACTTCTTTGATAGTACCATCGGGATTGTAGGAAATCTCGGTAAGGTTGACCGACCTACGCTCATGATGTACGAATGTGTCGAGATGCATCAAGTCATAACTCTGTCCGAATATATAACTATGTCCCTTATAATCGATGATACCAGGGTGGTTACCGCGGTCGCGCTGTGTAGGCTTCATGATATACCCTTTGCTCTCCCATGGACCAGTAGGACTATCGCTCATAGCATATCCCAAAGCTTCAGGGCAGCATGTAGTGGCATACGATAGATAGTAATGTCCATTACGCTTATAGAACCAAGGTCCTTCCTGGTAATGCTCAATATGATAAGGCAGACAAACGACACTGTCTTTCAGTGAAATCATATCCTTGTTAAGCCGAGCGTAGTAAGTCTTTGGGTTTCCCCAGTACATATACGCCTGTCCGTCATCATCAGTGAAAACCGATGGATCGATATCATCCCAATGTTCTTTTTGCCATACCAATGGTTCGCCTATAGGGTCTTTGAAAGGTCCATAAGGTGAGTCGCTGGAGAGTACGCCGATGCCATGTCCATGAAGCGGGGCATAGAGATAGAAATTGCCGTCTCTTTCAACTGTCTGGATAGCCCAAGCGCCATTATCGCGGCTTCTCCATTCAAAATCCTTCAATGATGCCACAGCACCATGCTCTGTCCAGTTCACCATGTCGGTGGTTGACCATAGTAACCAGTCGTACATAAAAAATCCGGCAGAGTTTTTCTCGTTCAGGTCAGGGATATCCTCAGGCGAGGCATCATGTGAAGTGAAGAGGAAGAGCGTGTCTCCCACCACGATTGGTGAAGGGTCAGCTGTGTATTTAGTCTGGAATAACGGCATATTACACTGCTCCAGTCCGCGAATCTCCCACCAGTCGAAATTGAACAACTCGGGACCTTTCCGTCCTGTAAACGAGAGATAGACATCGTGGACGCCTGTAGTCCATGATGTTAAGTCGGCTGTAAGTGTCTGCCACTGCTCCCAACCTCCTGTTGCAGGCACATCCAGACGAACAAGCAGTTGTCCGTGAAGGCTGTCGGTATGAACTTCGATAGCACCACCACGCAGGCCACTGGCCACACGTGCTGTAAAGGTACGTGGAACTTTGATACCAAAATCTACTGCCTGCAATTTGATATAATCACCATTGTGAATGCTCGACACATACACGCCAGTCTCTGCATTCTGGCGTGTTTTCACACCTTGCGAGAATGCCATAGTCTCTGCCTCCACACGACGGTATGGACAAAATGTATCAACTGGTTTTACACCCTCGTCGGTTGGCATAATCGTTGGGAACGATCCGTCTGCATTATACTTGAACTGCTCAACAGCCACACTACGTCCGAAACCGCCACCTCCTGGAAGTTTTCCCGTATGATAGAAGAAATAACTGTTTCCCTTGAAATCAGCTACGCCACAATGGTTGGTAAACGAGCCTGTGTCACAAACAGGCATAATAGCACCCACATATGTCCATGGACCAGTTGGCGATGGCGCTGTGCTATAGGAAATATGTTCTGGAATGCCACCAGATGCATAGAGCAACTGGTATTTACCATTGCGCTTGGTGAGCCAGGGACCTTCCACATAACAGTCTTTGTATTCCTTTCCCTGCACACGTTCATTCATCGCTGGTGCTCCGAAAGCTTCCTCTGTCATGGAGAGCATACCCAACTCGCCCTCGTAAGAAATCATATCGGGGTTTAACTTCAAATAATATACACGTGGATTTCCCCACATCAACCAAGCCTGCCCATCGTCGTCGATAAGCACTGTCGGGTCTATATGATCCCATGAGCCATTCTCGTAAAGTGGCTTGCCAATGGCATCACGGAAGGGTCCCGTAGGTGTATCGCTTACTGCTACACCAATGGCCATTCCTTTCGACAATTTGGAGTGGGCACATATATACCAATAAAACTTTCCATTTCGCTCAACGCACTGACTGGCCCAGGCACGGTCGTCTGCCCATGAAAAAGACTCCAAAGCCAATGGTGAACCATGGTCGGTCCAATTGACCATATCCTTCGAGGAATAGACACGCCATTCCTGCATCCAGAAAAAATCGGCATTGTCTTCATCATGACCTGTATAGACATACATCGTACCATCATGAACCATAGGTGCAGGGTCGCTGGTGTACCATGTTTGTACAAAAGGATTCTGAGCTTTTATGCCCATTGACACTGTCAAAAGTGCTGCAAGAAAGAAACTTTTTTTCATCAGATTATTAATGATTTGTTACCTTGAAAAGGCATAATTTGATTAAATTAGTGAATTTTGGGCGAAATTAGTATTTTTTTATAATAATATAGGGCAGATGTGTTTCTATTTTTTTTTCAGTTGTAACAATCACCCTATTCTGAAAAGAATAGTAAAATATTGTGAACGATTTTTTAAATATATTCGTTAGATTTATTTTACATTTGCAAAAAGAACAAAAAAGTCCATTGGAAATTGAAGATTCATACTCTCCTCTATTTTCTTCGTATGCGATGGTTTTGCCGTCGCCACAACCATCCCATTCTGAACAACTAAAAAACTCACAAACTCATAAAATCACCAACATGAAAAGACTATTTTTACAATTTCTTCTCCTGTTTGCATTCATGACAGCGAATGCACAAAATCCCTATCTCCCACTTTGGGAGCATCTGCCAGACGGAGAGCCCCGAGTATTCGAAGATCCCGACAATCCCGGGAAGTACCGTGCCTACATCATCGGTTCTCACGATGTAAACTACAGTGCCTATTGCGGTCCCGACATTCGAATGTGGTCGGCTCCCGTGGAGGATCTTAGCAAATGGCGTGACGAGGGTCCTATCTTTACATGGTTTGTTAACGGGCAGTGGGACACGATGTTCGCCCCTGACCTCGTGGAGACCATCGACCGCCAGACAGGTAAAAAAACCTATTGGCTGTATCCCCATAGCCGTGGTTTCGGACGTATTGCCATGGTGTGCAAGGGTGACCGTCCCGACGGACCGTTCACGCCTGTGAACCTGACTCCAGACGGCACACGCTGCGTGGAAGGTTCGCTTATCGATTTCGATCCCTCTGTGTTTATTGAGAAGATTACCGACAAGAAGGACAAAGACTACGACAAGGGGTTCCGTGCCTATGTATTCTATGGTTTCCAACACTCTACTGCCTGCGAACTCGACCAGAACACCATGTACTCGAAGCGTCCCGGCACCGAACTTATCGACCCCTTCATCCCCGCCAGCAGCGCCGACGGTCGTTTGCTCGACAAGGAAGGTAGTCAGTACAAGGCCCTCTACAAGGGACAAGATCCACTTGATTTCAATTTCTTCGAGGCTTCTTCCATCCGCCAAGTGGGCAACAAATACGTGATGGTTTTCAGCGGTTATTCTGGTAAGGAATACGGTCTGGGGAACACAAACTCTGCCCTGCGCTATGCCTATGGAGATTCACCGCTTGGTCCATGGCGAAGCGGTGGCGTACTGGTCGATTCACGTGGTGTAGTACTCAACGAGGATGGTTCAAAACTAATCACCACCAATGCCGCCCACAACACCCATGGCTCACTACAGGAAATCAACGGTCAGTGGTACGTCTTCTATCATCGTCCTCCCCGCGGTTTCGGCAATGCCCGTCAATCAATGGTTGCTCCAGTTAAGATTACATGGGACAAGAAACCTGTTGCCAAAGGTGGCAAGGTGACCATCACTGGCTACGATCCTTTCGTTAAAAACAATGAATGGATAGCATCTGCATCAGATGGCAACACATACACTGGTGCCGAAGTGACATCTGAGGGATTCCAGATTTTCGGTCTTCCACCTTATCAGTATTATTCTGCTGGTTACGCCTGTTTTATGTATGGCCCTAACAGCAACAACTGGATGCAGGATAACCACGACGTATGGAACAACTCGATGGACCTCGCTGGCATTCAGAACGGAGGTATCATAGGCTTCAAATACTTCGGATTTGGTGGATTGGACAAGGACACAAAAGGTGTAAAGGCATTCGAGGGTATTAAAAAAGGCGACAACGCTCATCTCTATTTGAACCTGACATCCAGCGGCAAGGGTGCCTTCAAGATTCACGTCAAATTGGACGACCCATGGAAGGGTAAGGAAATAGCATTCATCGACATTGCCGACAACTTCCCCGCTAATCAAGCCTTGACGATTTCACATTTAGTTCCTGAACTTGAGGGGCTCACTGGTAAACACGCCATCTATCTGGTGGTTGAAGGTCCTGAGGTGAAACAACCCGAACAACCACAGCGTGGACAGTGGGGCCGTCGTCCAATAGAACCACAGCGTCCGCAAGGACTCTTCGACCTCCACGGTATCGGCTTCTCAAAGACTGGTACCTGCCCAGTTCCCATGGTGCCAAAGGTGACCATCACTGCCGATGGTCAGGAGCTGATTATTCCTGAGACACCCATCCGATTCAACAACCTTAATGGCTACGGCGACCAGATTCGCTATCAGGTTTATGCCCCGCTGAAAGCCAACACCAAATTAGAGGCCACATCCGATGCCCCCGATGGTGTAAAATTCGAAATCAGTCCCATCGTAGAAGGTCGCGCCACCGTGAAAGCCACCTATCAAGGCCTGACCAAGATATATCTGATTAATTAGGTTATAAGGTTATTAGGTCGCTTCGCTTGCAGGTTGTAAGGTCGCTTCATCAATACAAAGACACAGAATCGCAGAGTTTTTTTATTTCTCTGCGATTCTGTGTCTTTAGTTATATTGCTTGATAAGGCTGACTTAAAAATGAATTCTGTTATGATTACCCTTTTAAGAATTAATAGTCGTTGATATAATTCTTTGTTGACATATCGTAATACAATGCTTCCAACTCCTGGAGTGTAAGTTTTTCCAGTGAATGTTCGATGATTCTGATGAGTTCCTCACGACGGAATTCATCTGTCTGTGTATAGGATAAAAAATTGGACATCTTGAAATATTATTAATGACTTACTCAACTATATTCGCATAACTCATCAGCAAGCAGTCGCAAACTCCTGTTTCGTTAGGTTTTGAGGTTTTTGGTCACTTCGCTTGCTGGTTTTTATGTGATATATATAGTTAATGACATATTTGAGCAATTTTCACCTCAAAACCTAATAACCTCATAACCTCAAAACCTCAAAACCTCAAAACCTAATAACCTCATAACCTAATCAATGACTTTATCTTCTTTCAATCTCTTCAAAATCTGCTGCGAGATAGATTTCATACCTTTAACCGAAGGATGACCATTGATTTTGTCTATATCTTGCAGTTGGATGCAAGGAATCTGATAATGGCGACAAATTTCAATACACGAACTTGTGATATCCTCACGCAACTCATTATTGAGCAGGAAATAGATATGTACATTGGGATAACGCCGTTTGATGTGGTAAAGCATATAAGCCATAGCAGGGCGGAAAGTGTAGAAATCAGCCTTCGTCCACCCCTCATATTTATATTCACCTACCGGTTCACCAGCCCAACTGTCGTTGGTAGCACCAAAGATGAAAAGGATATCAGGGCATCCTAAGTCATCCATTCGTGTGAGGAACGAACGGGCACTGTAGTCGTTACCATCATAGCCCTTATACCCTATCGTACTGCCTGAATAAGAATTGTTCTGACACAGTTTAAATCCACCCTCATTGATGACCTGCCACCACCATGTGTCAGTCACATCATTGACATCTGTTTTGTTGCCATTCTCCTCATAATACCACATCTCATTGGTAGATGGCTGCACATACCCTTCAAATGTGGAATAAGAGTCACCAAGAATCGATACAGACTGTGCATTGACACACGAAATCGCTGTTAACAGCGAAAGGAAGAATAATAATTTTTTCATAATTGGTTGGGAGTTTGGATATAGCCACCGCCACTACTATAGGGGCTTATTTTATGTATGCCCGAACTGGAGTACCATACACATAATATTGGAACAATAAAAAAGTAACATCACATCTTTTCTACTAATGGCCTTTTTATTTTAAAAAAATCAACTATTTTCTGCCAAATGGAAAGGTGAATTTGTGATAGGTTTTCATCACAAGCAACTGCAATAATTGCAATGCATATATTATCGCCCCCACCCGCGTTGAGAGCCATTTCGAGCAGCTTTGCGCTCATTTCCATGGTATTACCATACTTCATTCTCATCCCCTTCTCTATATCCTTATCAGAGCAGTAGCCACAGAGTCCGTCACTACATAATAAAATAACATCGCCATCATTTATTTCTATCTCAACATATTCTGGCTGTTTATCTACATCACAATCACCAATACTTCGCGTGATTATATTGTTGTCGGGATGAATAAAAGCTTCTTCTTGAGTTATTTCTCCCCTGTCCACCATTTGTTGCACCAATGAGTGGTCCTTTGTTAGCCTTTTCAATCCTTGTCTAGGACTAAAGATATATCCTCTGCTATCCCCCGCCCAAGTAATGTGTACCCTATGGTCGTTAAGCCATGCCATCAGAATGGTACATCCCATTCCCATAGTGTCAAAGTCCATTTCTACATGTTGGCAGATTGCTTGATCGGCAACTTCCACCGCCTTTTTCATCAGTTCCTGATAGGCTTGCTTTTTGATGGCGTCCTCTACGGAACTACGTGTAAAAGTCTCTCTTACTTTCCTAATGGCTATGTCGGCAGCCACGTCACCAGAGCCAGCTCCTCCTATACCATCAACAACCACGATAAGCGTTCCCGTTTCATTACAAGGCACAAAACCATCCGTTGCTTTCACGTCCCAATTCTGCTCATTCAGATTTAGACAGGCGATAAAAGCATCCTCATTACAAGTACGCTCTTTTCCTTTATCTGACAAACATGATAGAGAAATATTCATTTTGCGGGGTTTGATGGGATTAATACTTTATTTTGGGTTTCGGAGCAGCAGGCTTAGGTGCAGGTTTGATAGGTTTAGGTTTCGGTGCCACATATATTTTTTTGATCACCACCTGCTGTTTAGGTGGAGTGTTCTCTTTAAGTGTAGGTTTTTGATAGGTCACCTCAAAAGGAATAATTGTAGGTGGACATCCTATTTCTTGTATTTTAACATTGATATTGTTAGTACCTTCAGCGAGTTCCGTAATTTTACATTTATAGTATTTTTCCGTTAACTTCTCCAGTTCATAATTCAATGAATCAGTCTCCAATGTGAGTTCAAACCTATAGTCTCCCTCATCGGCGATTCGATCGGCTATCACTTCAATATAGAATGTATAATTACCTTGGTCGAAAATTGATTTTTCCTGATCAACTGTAGCATTGAGGTATTTCAAATGCCAAACATTTGCTGTAACAGGAATTACAGGTGAACAGAAATTGTCATAGAACACCTGGATTGGATATTCTATAGTGGTGATAGTATCAGCAGAGATTCCATCAGGGATATCGAGTTTACAAATATACACCAAATAGTTTCCTCCATCGGTATCTGTGGGAATCCCCGTTTTTTTGTCAATATCTATGCCACAATTCTCCGCCTCTTTCAACATTGTTCGTTTTGCAGAGATGTCTTGTGGCAGATCAACACGTATGGTAGTTTTGAAATCTCTATGCCGGAATCCTATCTCCTTTCCTTCGTTGAGTTGGATTATCAGGTCGAAGTCAGGGTTAACCCCCATAACTCCCCATTTATCATTCTTTCTCACCATGGCTTTATCTCCCTCAAGTATGATGATGTCAGAGAATTGTGGTGGTAGGAATTCCTCTCCAATGTAGTTGAGTCCCTTATATTCTCCATTATCCTTTCCGATGATATTCAAATTCGACATGATTATCTTCTGCTCCATTACACTCCTTCTAAAGTAGGTTGTGTCGTTACCATTGATAATATAGGTTGGAATCATCAAATGGTCGAAAAAGATATAAATATCATCGACTTTAGTTTTAGCTGTTAAACAGTATGTTGTGTCATTTACCAACGAGATGAACGGTTCCTTGACTTCTGCTTGTCGTTGTTTTCCTTTTTCTACAGTTTTTCCATATAATGGTTTGAGTTCCCGATTCTTGGCATCAAAGATATACACATCTCCTTTTGCCACAAGAAAGCCTTGTAATTCGTCATTTATCGACGAAACAAACGTGATGTCTTGTTTATCAATTATCTTTCCTTTTATTATTAGTGGCACCTCATTACCCTCGTTGTCTAAATAAGTATAATATGGGTCTTTCATTTTGGCACTGTTATTAAATGCCATACATGCTGCATACCCATGACTGTATGGATATGCCATGCTATAGTGATTTAAACTCACCATACCTCCTCGGTTGACAAAGTAGAAAAAGTCATCAGCCTTAGTGAGCAAAAACCCATCATAGAAAAAAGGCATATCGTATGTCACACTTAAGTTGGCTATAGGATAAGATTTCCCATCCTCCTTATAGATAGCTACAATTTGGTCTGTGTTTGGCTTTGTTGCCACAGCAATTCCCTCTCTATATGCATGAATCAAGTTGTTGCTATCTTTTGCCTTTATCTCACCATTGGTATCAAAAATATAAGTTGTACTATCGACTTTACCGATGATTCTTTGCTCCTCCTCACACACTTCCAATTGTTCGTATACCATAGGTATAACCCACTTTGCAGTCTGAGCATAAGTTTGAACATATCCTATAAAGAACGTAATTATAATTGTCACTAGTTTCATCATACCATAAAAAATGAAAAAGAACCAATATTAATCATGATGTAGGTGTTAAAAAGACTCATCTGAAGTTAATAAGAGAGCAGTATTAGCATTTTCAACCATTTCTTTGTCATCCAATTTTTCAGCTATTTCCTTGGCCATATTGAAATAATGCTGTGCCAATTTTCTGTTTATATTATAACAATAATAATAAATGCCGAGTCGATAAGCTGCATCCATCTGCAAATCAACGTATGACGTATCATTGGTTTCCACAACCTTTGTAAAATAGTCTATTGCTTTTTGATTATATTTATCGTTTTTTGTCATATTACGTGTAATATATTCCACTTCTTTATCCTCTACACTTTTGTTTCCAATTTCCACACCTAACATTTTTTTTCTTTTTATAGAAAGTGTGTCGGAGTAACATCCATAAGTAAAGGCCACCTCATAGTATGCCGGTATATAGTTATTTACCCTTGCCAATGAGTCCATGCGCTGCAAGCCAACTCTTACGCTATCAGGATACTGGCTATTGAGCAATCGCCGTGCATCGTCGTATGCCTTCTCTACGGGTATCCCCTTGACCACATTCTCTGTGGTCTTTGGATTGTTCATCAAAAACATCACCACCACCGCGATAGCAGCAACGACGAGTGCCAAAGCGACAATTGGCATGAATTTTGTCTTTTTCTTGTTTTTCAGAGGAAAAGTCTTCTCGCTGGCAGCCTCTTCTATCTCTGCAGCCGTAGGGCGTTTCTGCGGGTCGTACGAGAGGCACTCTATGATGAGCCGTTTGATGCCTGCATCCACATTCTCCCCCCCGAAGTCGGGCATGGTTGTCTCGTTTGTCTGTGCCTGCCCCCCAATCTCACCGTATGGCAGTTTTCCCATGACGATTTCATAGAGTGTAGCCCCTAATGCCCAGATATCGCTGCTCCTGTCGGGTTGATTGTTGGGTTCAAATCTCTCGGGGGCCATGTATGCAATGGTTCCGCTCACGTCATTGCAATATTCACTGTCCTTGGCCTGCCCCGACTTGCTACTAATGCCGAAATCCGTGAGGGCATAGTTGCCGTCGTCGCCGATGAGCACATTTGCCGGTTTCACATCTTGGTGTATTATGGGTGGTGTGAGGGCATGGAGATAAGCCAGTCCTGCGGCTACGTCGTGTATGTATCTCCAAAGTTCATCGTTGTCTTTCATCCTGCCTACGAACTGCTCAGACGACCCCTTGCGATAGTATGGCATCACTAGATATGGAGTTTCCTGGTAAATAGAGAAGTTGTATGGCTGTAGCAGGTTGGTGTGATGGCAGTTATAAACGATGGTGTATTCTTCACGGAATCTTCGCTCTCCCTCGATGTCGAGAGCGTTTTGTGGTCGATACACCTTGATGGCCACCTTCATGCCCATTCTTTCGGGGAATGTGGGGTCGAATGTGTCTTCCTCGTCATCCTCACCAGTAGGCACGGTGTTCATATCAATAGCTAACCATACGTCAGCTGTGCCGCCATCTGTGCTCAGAGACCGCAGCATCTTGTATCGTCCGTCGAAGAGTTCGTTGTTATTTACGTCGATTTCTATTTTTGACATTTTTTATATTATTATTCTTGTGCTTTTTTATCAGTTCAACCTGTAGGTTTTCGGTCTGGTTTTCTTGTGTGTTCTTTTGTGTTTTCTCAGGCACATTTCTATCATCGCCGTTATCATCTTCATTGTCCCCAATCTTCTCGTTCTGGCTATCGTTCCAATATCTTTCCACCTCCTCTTCGGTAAAGCCATAATTATCGATATAATTTTTGGCTATCTCGTCGTCATTGTCGGCAGCCGTCAAGAACCATTCTTTGGCCAAAGTCAGGTCCTGTTCCACACCATATCCATATAGCAAGCACAGTCCCACACCCGTTTGTGCTTCAGGCAATCCCTTTTTTGCTGCGCTTAGATAGAGCAACGCTGCCCTCTCAGGGTCTGACTCAACTCCGCACCATCCATCCTTATAGACACGTGCGAGCAAGAACTCTCCCATGGCACTTTCCAATTTTTCTGCCTGAAGCAGATATTCCAAGGCCTCTTCCGAATCTAAATCTATTGTGAGATAGCAATATCCAAGTAGCGCCTTTGCATCCGGGTATTGGTCGCAGGGTAGTTTCTCCAGATAGCCCATCCCCTCTTTCATATCTTCGTCATCTCCAGAGTATATTTTTCTGCTGCCTAATATATACGCTGCATCATAGTTTCTCTTTGCAGCCTTTTCCAGCTCTTCATCGCTCATATTTTCCAACGCCTTCGTCTGTTCGGTCTTTCTCACATAGAAATTGGTTCGTTGTAGAGTTTTTTTACTTTTTTTATTCCTATAGATTACTTCCTTTTTGTAAGTATCCTTTGCTACCGGCTTGACGGGAGGGCGGAACCAGGATGGAGCATCTTGCGCATATGCCAATGCACACACCGACATCATGATCCATACAAGGATGTTTTTTCTCAGAAATGTTAACATAATTATTTGATTTTAAATGCTGCAGATTCGTTCATACTGATAATATTGGTGTATTCATACCAATACCTGTGACTTTATATTTTACATTCTTATAAGTAATACTTGACGGGATAACGATATCTCCTTTATAGTCTTTTTCATTAAGAACAATCCTCTCCGTTATAATATATGGATCTGGTGGCGGTGGAAATTCACGAAACTATGACAAAGTCATAGTTACCGTTTTCATGGCTTTGTCGAGTTCGTAGCGAAGACCATTGACGGTCACTTCATTCTGCGCCATCATCGTCATGGGGAGAATGGCAAGCAACACGAATAAGATATAAAGTTTCTTCATAATAGTTTTGAACTTTTGTTACATATAGGTTATTTGACGACATCCTACTTCACCACTACTTTCCTGCCATTTACGATGTAGATGCCGGCGGGGAGTCCTGTGACGGCTTCAGAAGACGAGACAACATTGACTTCACGGACAACCTGCCCTGAGAGGTTGACCACTCGGTAGGTGCCAGGCTGGTAGTTGGAGACATCGGGCAGTGTGGGCAACAGCGGCAGGCCCGTAGGCATGTCGTCAAAGATGATGAAGTCGGCATTGGTGCCGTTGGAGTTGATAATGTATGCCTCGAAAGGATGCACATTGCGGAGTTCGTGGACAAAGGCACTGCCTTGTTCGTAATCGGTATTATCCTTATTGAAAACCTCCACATACTGGTTATACACATTGAGTGCATTGATACCGTTCTTGGCCTTCCATTGGAACGTTGGGATAAAGGTGCGGTTGTTGTAAGCTGCCTGAATGAGGTCGGCTGAGCTCTTCACCGTGGCATCCTTGGCCGAGAAAGTCACCTCGCCACCGAGGTTATACTCGTTGTCATAAGCGTCGTTGTTGGGCATGGAGATAATGTAGGGCGTATTGGCCTTGATTTCGCCTACTTTATTCCATCCGTTGGTGTTCTTCGAGGAATATTCAAATAGCCAGAAAGGTTTCTTATTCAGATTTTTGCTGTAATTGGCAAAAGGTGTGAGGTCGCCCTTGGTGCTGTGTTTGATGCTCTTCACGTCGAACGGCAATGCAATGGTTTCCCATCCCATGCTGTTTTTGTCGATTCCACTTTCCATCTGATAGCGGTGAGTATAACTGATTTCCTTGGCAGTGAAACTCTTAGGGCAATAGAAGTTGTTGCCACCCTCAGCATCGGTGAGTATGATTTTTTCGGCCCTATTATTATCAACGACGTTCTGAATGGAGGTCTTATTATAACTCTTTGCTGGCACATACAACAGGAAGTTGGGGTTGTCCATCCCCTCGAGGATGTTGTCGTTGATATTCACATTACCCTGCACTTCCAAGGCACAGATGTTTTCGCTCCCGGAGAAAAGTCCTTTGCCTATGGTTTGCACACTCGACGGCAACGACACAGCCAACAGGTCGGGACATAGGCTAAAAGCATGGTCACCCACCTCAACCACCTCATGATAGCCATCCTCATAGAAACTTTCGGGTATTGACACCGTACCCTCACAGTCGCCAAAGAGCATCCTAACATTTTGACGGTTGTTCTCATCGATAATGCCGT
The DNA here is from genome assembly GCA_900315075.1 of uncultured Prevotellaceae bacterium. Lineage (GTDB taxonomy): Bacteria > Bacteroidota > Bacteroidia > Bacteroidales > Bacteroidaceae > Prevotella. The sequence continues at coordinate 32,666 of OMXV01000016.1, forward strand.
ATGTAATTCCATCGTGGGTTATCGCTTCCTGCCATTTAACAAATAAAACGCTCAGATCTGTGTCATGAGTGAGTGTAAAAGGAAAGCACTGCTGTAAGTCGGGAAGAGAATGATTGTTATTTGCGGTACCGCCGAATTGGTTGGCCCAGTCATCGAACATTATATCATTCGTGATGTCCTTTCTATCCAGGATGACTTTCACCGGACTACACCAATACCTTGGACTTGTTTCCCAATTCTCATAACCGTCCATACTAACCCAAATGACTTCTCCCTCTTCAAATTCTCCATATCCCTTGCTGTTGGGACCAACCTCAAAAGCCCCACTATCCGCACGTTTCACTCTTCGTGGAGAAAATGCAGGAGCTTCACCATACGGATCCTCTGTTCCTATATATAACGTACCTTCTCCCACCGACTCGGCTGTCACCATAAATTTGGATTTATTTGAGAAAGTGACCTCCACCATGGTGGTGTCCTTAATAAGATACTCAAGTGGATATGGATTACTATAATTATCGATTTTGTTCCCGTTGATGATTACTTCCTCTGTCGTGTGATTAACATCTGGCTTGAAATACAGCAATCCGTACATACCACTCCATATAGTAAAGGTCTTGGAACCTAAACGCACGTCATCATTATACCAGCCTACCGTTCCACCTCCACTGGCCTTGATAGTGAGTTTTCTGGTCCTGTCGCTTTCTGCAACAGACTTAAAGTCCTTCCATCCGGCGGCGGCTGTGTAGGCGTTCTTGCATTTCGTGGGCACCAAGAGTGTGGTGTTCTTCTGATGGGTGAAAGCATCTGTTCCTAATATTGCTGGCGTCTTTGTACGCATTCTGAGATAGTTGATATTCGGACAACCGCTGAAGGCTCCGTCGCCAATCTCTTGGAGTGATTCGCCAGGAAACTCCACATATTCTAAATTCGGGCAGTTCACGAATGCCTCGGTGCGGATTCTCTTGAGGGTTTTTGGGAGGATAATATACTCTACCTCACCATAGGACGTATAACTATACTGTCCTGTAGGTTTATTATAATAACCACCATTCTCATCTTCCACTGTTATCGTCTCTATACCATCATAGTTGAAATGCCATCCTAAAAAAGCCTGCTCCATGATTTCGGTCACGGTGTAGTTTTTCCCATTGTAGATAATGTTATCCGGAATTTGAATGGCTCCACTATAATGGTTTCCCCATCCTTCATACATTCCCTGAGGAATAGCCCCAAGTGGTCCTGTATGTTCCATCGTTCCTCTATTCGAGTACCAATAGTTTCCGTACAACTCCCTACTATAAGTAACGTATGCCTCGTTGCCACAAAGCAGGTAATTGATGCCGTTGACAGTGGTTTTGTCATCGGGGAAGACCACTTCCACGGTGGTATTCTTTGTGATATTCCCAAGATTCACATGATGCCATTCATTGCGTATTTCCGCTGCATCCATGAGAATTTCCTCTTTATCTCCCACCTCAATCGTATCACCTAAACCATGTGCGTTGAGACGGTATTTGCTGGTCATATCGACTCCATTCACCAGTAATTTGATTACATTGTCGCCATAGATATAGAGTGTAGGAGAGTCACCTTCTGACACAGTGAATTGCTCAGTACCACTGATGTCTGAATACTCATCATTGAAACTCACCACATTTCCACCCATCCAACTATCATCAAAAGTGGCACCTCTGTTTCCAGTCACTTTGATTGTAAGCGTGAATTGCTTAGCCAGTGTATGGGCAGATGTCATGAATGTACCTACGATAAGCATGGTGAGGATGAAAAGTATCCTATAGGAGATAATATTATTCATAAGGCTGAAAATTGAAGATGATTAAATGAAATGTAGTTAAAAGGAAGTTTATGAGTCGTTAAAGAGACATTTCCTATGGTAAGAGGTTAGGGGTTAGAGGTAAGAGGTAAGAGACAACTAAAGAGCAACATCATTCTGGAATATAGAGTTTTGGGTTGGTGGGATGGCTGTTTTCATCGAAAAGATTGGTGATGTTGTCGGTAGGGATGAAGCAATAAAGTTTTGCCTCGATTTCTCCCCTTCCCTGTCCTACAGTCGTCAGTGGGATTTTGATATTAAGCATGTGATTGTATCCCATGGTGGTGTTTTTGGCAATTAGACATCCTCGGAGTACGTCATCAGAGATTTCCTCGACACCAAAGAAGAGTTCGCAGTCCTTGCTTTTGCACCATGAAATCCATTTGTTTAGTGAAATAGTGAATTTCTTTTGTTTTAGTCCATAAATATTTTGCGACACATTGAGTGTGTATCCTTCGCCTGGTGTGGGTTGTAGCATGATGTTGGCACAACTCTCCATAAGATAGTTCTCGTCATTGACCAAGGTATAGGTACCCGTTCCCTCTTTCTTGAAATATAGGTTGTCGTTGATTTGCGGTGTGAGGTAAAAATTGCCCTTCATGACATAATACCCCTTCTGTGCTGTGGCTTTCAGCATAGCTCCGTCGGGATTGGCTGGCAAGGCATCTGCGTACCCCCCCTGACTGATATCCACTTGCAGCCATTTCTCGGCATCGGCTTTGTTCTCACCACTGATGAGTTGGTAGTTAGCGGGAAAATTCACTTCGACCACAATTTTGTCATTGCGTGTCCATTTAACCACGTAATGGTTGTCACTGAAACTGAGAGCGAAGTTGTCGCTCTCGCTGATGGTGGAGATGGTGGCTATCCCTCCCCTAACAAACTTCACATGATCTTCATCGAGCATGTGGGTAGCAGGTCTACCGGCAGCGGGGAATTGAAGAGAAAGAAAATATCGCTCAAGGAAGTCGAGGATGGTTGGCTTCGACACCATCCACATCTCACTGGCAAAGAGTTTTCTTCCAACATGGGTCACAACTCCTTGGTATAGCCGCACATGCATATCGATGTTTTTTGCACTGACTATCTGGTCGCCCTCGGCGAGGGTCTTGGTATCGATACCCAAAGCCGAGGTGAGCCGTTTGAGTTCTGCCGTGCGGTATTCCACGGCTGCGGCCTCATATGAGATCAGCAACATCAGGGCTATTAAACATGTTCTCATATTGACTTTCATAATATGTTGAGTTGATGAGTTATTGAGTTGATGAATTATTGTGTTTTTAGGGGTGAGGTGTAGGTGATTAGGGGTTACAGGGAAGTAGTTTTCCCTTTTTCTACTTTTCCTTCCTTCTTGCCATCCACATTGTACCAATAACCATCGTACGGTGAACCATTATTGTAGAATGTTCCCTCAAAATAATAGCCATCTGGTTGAGTGTAACGTCCCTTGTAAATGGTATCCTTGACAAACTCACCTTCGAAAATGCCACCATTTGTATGAGTGAAGCGTGCGTGTTTATCAACTCGCCGTCCATGATCGAAATTACCAACATACACCCTGCCCGCATCATCACGAGCCTCGCCTAAACCATGTGGTTCGCCATCAAGTCGTGGTCCGGAATACGTCCAGTTTTGAGTGCGCCAGTTTTTCACTGTGTCAATGACACCCTCGGGTTCTTCGGATTGTGTTGAGACGTTGGTGTTGTCGGTAACTGTGTTATCACTCTCTTTGCTCCATGGTTTCAGTAAGAAGAAGAGTGCAGCAATGGCAGCCACGGCAACGGCGGCAAATATGGTTGTGAGCAAAGGGCTTTTCGAGGGAGTGGTCGCTTTTTCCGCTGCTTCGAGCAACTGTTCGGCGGTAGGTCGCTTAGCAGGGTCTTTGTCTAAACATGAGAGCACCAGTTTTCGGATGTCGCCAGGCACTTTTACTCCTCCGAAATCGAGTTTGACTTTGTCATTGATTTGTCCCTGTCCTCCACTCTCGCCGAATGGTGGCTTGCCGCTGATAATTTCATAAAGTGTGGCTCCAAAACCCCAGATGTCGCTCTCTTTCATCATGGTGCCAGGATTGAGGAAACGCTCGGGTGCCATATATGCGATGGTGCCACTGTATGCTCCTGCGTCGGTACTGCCATGGTGACTGCTGAAACGCGAACTGATACCGAAGTCTGTGATAGTAAAGTTGCCGCTGTCATCGATAAGCACATTGGCGGGCTTCACATCCTGATGGATGATAGGTGGCTTAAGGGCATGGAGGTATGCCAATCCAGCTGCAACGTCGTGGATATAGCGCCAGAGATCTTTTCGCTCAGTCATCTGTCCTATTAACAGCTCCGATGAACCATTCTGGCAATATGGAAGCACCAGGTAGGGGGTTTCTTTATAGATAGAGAAATAGGTGGGCTGTAGCAGGTTGGTGTGGTGACAGTTATAGACGATTTTATACTCATCTCGGAAGCGCTGTTCACCCTCCACGTCGAGCACATTCTGTGGTCTGTAGATTTTGATGGCAACCTTGATACCCGACTCGTCGAGGTTCTGAAGGTCATCGCCATCAACTAAGTCGGGGTTGTCGATGGTGGTGGCGTCGATGGCGAGCCACACGTCTGCGGTGCCTCCCTCAGTACTGAGGGGATGTAACATTTTATAACGACCGTCGAACAATTCGCCATTCTCGATTTCTTCTTCGATGTTTAACATACGTGAGTTTGTGAGTTTATTAGTTTGTAAGTTTTTCTTCTATAGAAAATTGAAGATTGAATTTTTCTTTATTTCGAAATTTCGTTATTTCGCATTTAGACTAACAATTAACAACTTGAGCCTAAAGTCATATGCCTAATTAACGACCACCTTCTTGCCATTGACAATGTAGATGCCGGCAGGGAGGGCGGTAACGGCATCGGAAGGCGAAGCGGCGAAGACTTCGCGTACTATCTGCCCTGAGAGGTTGATCACACGGTAGTTGCTGGGCTGCGAGGTGGAGACGTCGGGCAGTTGAGGCACGTCGGCAGGCATGTCGTCGAAGATGAGGAAGTCGGCATTAGAACCGTTGGAGTTGATAATATATGCCTCGAAGGGATGCACTTCGCGGAGCTCGTGGACAAAGGCACTGCCCACAGCGTAGGTGTTGCCGCCTGTGTCGGTGACATACTGGTTATACACGTTGAGGGCATTGATGCCATCCTTTGCTTTCTGCTGGAACGTCGGGATAAAGGTACGGTTGTTATAGACCGCCGAAACGAGGTCTCCGGAACTGCGTACCGTGGCATTGGTGGCCGAGAAAGTGACCTCGCCGCCGAGGTTGTATTCGTTGTCGTAGGCGATGTTGTTGGGCATGGAGATGATGTAGGGCGTGTTGGCCTTGATTTCACCGGCCTTTTTCCATCCACTTGATGACAGTTCATACAGCCAGAAGGGCTTGAGATTTGTCGTGGAGTTGTATTTGGCGAAAGGTGTGAGGTCGCCCTTGGTGCTGTGTTTGATACTCTTCACGTCGAATGGCAGTGCGATGGTCTCCCACCCCTGGCTTTTCTTGTCTATCCCGCTCTCCATCTGATAGAAGTGGGTATAACTGATTTTCGAAGCGGTAAATATTTTCGGGCAGTAGAAGTTGTTGCCAGTCTCGGTGTCGGTAAGCACAATCTCATCGGCCTTCAGATTGGCCACCACATTCTGGATGGAGGTTGTCTTGTTGTAACTCTTTATTGGCACATATAGCAAGAAATTTGGGTTGCTGACATCTCCAAGAGTGTAGTCGTAGATATTCACATTGGCATTCACTTCCAGGGCGGCGATGTTGTCACTGGCGGTGAAGAGGTCCTTGCCGATGGTTGTCACACTCGACGGCAGTGTCACCGCATAGAGTTCGGGGCATGAGCTGAAAGCATGGTCGGCCACCTCCACCACGTTATACCAGAAGTTACCACTATATGGCTCGGGAATTTTCAAGTGTCCTTTGCAATCGGCATAAAGCACTTTCACATCATTGTTGTTTACGTAGCTATACGTGACACCTTCGTGGGTGAAGTTCCCATTTCCCGAAGCATACATGAAAATCAGCTCTGTGTCACCATTGACGGTGTAGTCATGTCCGTTTTCGTCATAATAATCCTCATCGTCTTCATCTGGATTAACAATAAACTGATTTGTGACATTAATGCCATTTTCATAGACTTTGGCGAAATCCTTGTCATAGATAAGGAAAAGTGATGTTCCGTCTTCTAACTCTACTATATCCTTAGAATTGGCACCAACCTCCGACACATTCTCTCTCTCAGCATACGGATCGACAAAACCTTCAGGTGTCACAGCCAATTTTTCCACTTTTACAGACCCGTTGCCTATGACCTGCACCGTGAGCGACGCAAATGGCTTGTGTGAGAAAATCACCTCCACCGTGGTGTTTTGGATGATATATTCAAGTTGGTTGGAGGAAGGACTGACATCCACACCGTTAATCACCAAGCGTTCCACCTTGCAATGGCTGTCGGGGTTTAATTGCAACGTCCCGTAGGATCCACCATAGACTGTCACTGTCTTGCTCTCACCTTTGACAACATCGTTATACCATTTCACCTGGCCATTGCCCTCCGCCGTGATGGTGAGTTGGTATGTGCGGTCGGTTTCCGCGATTTTGGAGAAGTCTTTCCAGCCGTCGGCAGCTGAATAGGCACTTTTGCACTTGGTGGGCACAAAGAGGGTGGTATTCTGCTGATGGGTGAAGGCGTCGGTGCCGAATGTCGGCGGTGTCTTTGTGCGGATTCTGACGTATTTGATGTTCTTGCAATTGCTGAAAGCCCCTTCGTCTAACTTTGCAAGTGCCGTGGATTGTATCTCCACGTATTGTAGGTTGTCGCAGCCCCTGAAGGCTTCCTTCCTGATTTTTTTCAGCGTGGGTGGCAGGATTAGGTTGCGCAAGTAACTGTTGCCTACATTCTCAGTGCTGCTCCATCCCACGAAAGCCTGTTCCATGATTTCCGTCACCGTGTAGTTCTTTCCATTATGACTTATGGTGGAAGGGATACTCACGTCGCAGTCCTTGTAATTGCTGAACCAACCGTATGGGACTGCCGCACCAGGATGAATGGCATCGTATCGACTATAAACGACATAGGCCTCATCCTGATAGAGTAGATAGTCGATGCCATTCTGGACAATTTCACCTTCGGCGAAAATGATTTCGATGGTCGTATTCTCCGTGATGTCGCTGACGGTCATCTCCAGTGTGGCTATCATAAGGCCATCGACATCATACGGCTCGATGTAATTAGGGTGGTATTCATCGGTCATATCAACGCCGTTTCTGAGTATTTTGACCACGCTTCCAGACTCAAAACTGAGGGTGAAGTCTGAGCCTTCCAGCACGGAGAACTCTTTCTGGCCGTCGATTTCTACAGAACTGTCCCAATCGTCAGGATTCTCCAAATAATACACACTGCCGTTCGTGGTCTTCACTGTGAGGGTGTAGTATTTGGGAAGTTTGAAATAGCCGTCTTTCCACTGGAAATAACTACCACTTGTGTCAACACCGAAATTAAAGCCATCGGGGACATGGATGACGCAGGGTTTTTCTTTAGTGCCGACATCGACACAACTCGCATTTCCTATATTCTCAAAAGCGGAGGAAAGGCGAAGAAGTTCCAATTTTTTACATTGATAAAATAGGCTATATGAATTATTTGCAAATGAACCTTTAAAACTACTTAAATCCAAACTTTTTAAATTTTCACATCTACGAAACATGCTATGAACATCAGTAACTTTAGACGTATCAAAATGACTTAAGTCAATTTTCTGAAGAGATAAACAATCTTGGAACATGCTTCTAAAACTCGTTACATTATACATTTTGTTATTTCCAAAGTTAATAGAGACTAACGAAGAGCAATCATGACACAAGTATTCCAGACTTGTCACTTTTGACATGTTAAAATTGCTTAAATCGAGTGATGTAAGCGCGGAACAACCATCAAACATGTAAAACATTTCAGTTACATTGGACGTGTTAAATGAACTGAGGTTAAGGGTTGTTAGTGAGGTACAATTAGAGAACATATTACTCATATTCTCCACATTACCTGTGTCAAAATTAGTTATATCAACATTTGTAAGTGAAGAACAATTCTCAAACATACTATGCATACTAATCACATAAGATGTATTAAGATATTCAAGTCCTAGGATCGATGTAAGATGTGCCAAATCCTTAAACCAACTATCAGTACTTGTAGGGCGTTCATTGGCAAAGGATGGGTCAAATACAACTTTTGTCACTTCGTTTTCTGATGCCCAGAAACCATTCCACCATGGAATCCAATTATCACCAAAATCATGGTATTTTTTTCCACTTCTCGATTCTTCTAAAAAGTCGAAATAGAAAGTCAGTGTATTGTCTTCATAAATAACATACGGCTCACCATCCTCCCTTGGTTCACCTTGTTTTAAAGTGAAATATCCACCTTTCCAATTAAAAATGTCTTCACTGGTATCCACACCAAAATTGAAACCATCAGGAACATGAATCAGACAAGGAAAAGTTTTCTTTCCTACACCATAACAACTTGATCCGCCAATATTCTCAAAATCTATTGAAAGATATAATTCCTTTAATCTCTTACATCCATCAAATATCCTGCTACTGTTCTCAAAAGAACCTCTAAAATTACTAAGATTTAAACTTTTCAACTTCTCACAATATTGAAACATACTTCCAATATCTGTTACATTTGAGGTATTGAAACGACTTAAATTTAGATTTGTGAGTGAAGAACAATATTCAAACATACAACTCATTGATTTTACGTTCAACGTATTGAAACGACTTACATCAAGAGTAGTTAGCGCAGAACAACGATAAAACATATAACTCATATCTGTCACGTTCGACGTGCTGAAACTGCTTACGTCAAGAGTAGTAAGCGCAGAACAATTACTGAACATAGAATTCATATCTGTTACATTCGATGTGTCAAAACTACGTAAGTCAAGAGATTCAAGAGCAGTACAACCTGAAAACATGCCAGGCATTTCAGTTACTTTAGACGTTCCGAAATGACTTAAATCAAGACTTTTCAAAGATGAACACCTTAGGAACATAACACCCATCAGTTCAACATTTGGATTACTAAAACTGCTCAGATTAAGATATGTAAGTGACGAACATTCTTCAAACATACGAATCATAGATGTAACTTTCGATGTGTCAAAGGTGCTTAAGTCGAGAGAGGTTAGTGCAGAACAATTGGAGAACATCGATCTCATACTTTTAACCTCCGATGTATTCAGATATTGAAGTCCGACAAAAGAAGTCAGTTGTTTCATATCCTCAAACCAACTTTGTGTGCTTGTGGGTCGTGCATTGGCAAATGAAGGATCGAAGACAACTGTCCTTACTTCATTTTCTGAAGCCCAGAAACCATTCCACCATGCCACATTATCAACAGAATATTTTGCACCATCTCTCGATTCCTGCAAGTTGTCGTAATAGAAAGTGAGGGTATGGTTGCCGTCTGTATAAACTGCATATGCTTCCTGTGCATTTACCGAAGTTGTAAATGCACTGATAACAAAGACGATAATGATGGTCAAAGTCCGAGTAAACAGTATTTTGTTCATAATTGGTGAGTTGGAGAGTTGGTGAGGATTATTATATGGATATTTATGAGTTATTTAGTGGTAAGAAGTAAAGGGTGAGAGAATAACGAATGACCGTGATTGGGTTACGCCCTGAAAGGGAACCCGCTTTTTTATATTGAGCGTTATCCCATTCAGAGTCGTTTAGCGATGGTGATTATTTCTTCCTTACCGTTTGGGGTGGTTTGTTGTCATCCTCACCCGGTTTGAGTTTGGCGGCTTCCTGACTGACAAGGATAATGCGTTCGGTACCACTTGTCTTACTAGTAACAGTAATTTTACCATCCCTTACTTTCTTTGTATCGTTGCGTTTTGCTTCCACCGTCACATCGCGACTTTTATCTCCTTCTTTAACCGACAGTGTACACCATTGGGGGGCATCGATAGTCCAACTCACATTGCTGGTTATTTTGAATTTCTCTATGCTTCCTTCTGGATCGAAAATGATTGAGTCAGTATCCACGTCCAATTCCTCATCCTCAACCGTCACATTAATGGTCGAACTGTATCCTAAACCTACAGCATTTTTAGCGAATGCCCGCACATGGTAGGATTTGTCGGGAGGATTTGAAATGGTGAATTCGGCTGACCCACTTTTTGAACCTGGGTTTACTTCGCGTTCTATTTTATTATCCGAATAGTTTGGTTCATCCTTATCTGTAGAATAACATATACCAACGATCTCAACGGGGAAGATGGAATTATAACTGACAGAAAATTTACCACTCTTTTCATCTCGTTGGAATTTTGAAATGGTGGGACGTTCGCCTGCCTTTTGCGTGACAGTGACTGTGGCTCTATTGTTGTCGTTGTTCTTGTCGCTGAAGATTATGTTACAGTCACGTGAACCCTCTGTTGTATTGTCATCGACTTTGACCTCTATTTTCACGCCATTTTCATTTGCCCCCCCCGACTCAGCCGACAAGTGGCACCATTTTTCTAAAACCTCCGTCCTCACAGACCAATCGACGTTGGAGGTAAGGGTAATTGTTTGTATAGATTCTGTGGCATCGAAAGTCAAAGATTCATTGTTAACACTGATGTTGTCTATTGCTTTTTGCGTTACTGTACAAACGTCGGACTGCGTACCACATTTAACTGTGATTGTTGCCACGCGCTCTTTGCCAGTGGTGTTTTCTCCGGCAGTGAGGGAAATTGTATTTGTGTTTTTGTTGCCATTACTTGGATTGATGGAAAGCCAACTCGCATTAACAGAAGCAGTCCAGTCCCCATTGGCAGTGACAGTAATCGTTACCGGTTTTTCAGTTGTAGATCCTGTCTCTAGTATTTTTGCCTCTTTAGTAACGGTCACATAGTCGTTGCTGGGATTTGGACCAGGACCAGGTGTAGGTTTGTTCTCTTCATCAGGACTGCAAGCAAAAAATGAGAGTGTGGCTATTATAAATAACAGGTATTTGGATATTGATTTCATGATGATTAAAGATTGAAAATTGATTATTGAAGATTGAAGATTATCGGGCTTGCCTAATGAATGTCGGCTATACCTCAGCAATTGAAGCAAGTTTCATTACGTTCAGTTTGCACGACATTTGAAGATTGAAATGTAGTTAAAGGGGATAATAATTAATTGAATATTACGCTGCCCTCAACTTCTAACTCCTAACTAACAAAAACTTCTAACTTCTAAAAGTACAGCATGATGCCGAGGTTGAGGTTGAAACCGTCGGTCCACGATTTGATGGTTTTGTCGAAGTCGCTAAGAGACTTGAGATCGTCGTCCTTAGAAATCCCGAAGTCATATTCTGGTGTGATTTGCAGACGCCAGTGGTCGTTGATGGCAAACTTAGCCCTTACAGCGAGTAGTCCAGAGACGGAACTAACACTCTTCATGTAACTGTTGTCTTTTGGGGAGACATCCAATTTGCTGCCATTGATCAGGTTGTATGCCAGTCCCACTTGTGGCTCAATAGTGAGGAAGTCTGCATTAGGTATAGCGACATCGTATCCACCACGCAGTTGCATACGTATTGCTTTGTAATTGTGGGCTGAGCGTAGGGTTCTATTATTGTCTTCGTAGAAAAAGAGGTCATCCGACTTGTTAAGCCCCAGGACGACGCCTGCCTCCACGTTGAAGTTTCCGAAATGGTAGCCAAACGAGAGCGACGGTCCCATGATGGACATGACATTGAATCCAGCATTGAAAAAGAAGGGATACGACACGCCACGAACCACAACGATGGCCATATCGTAGGTAACTTTCCCCTTGAGTTTTCCTTTGATTTCGTAAGTTAAAGCCATCGCGTTGTCGGCTGTGATATCCAAGTACTTACAGTCTTCTGTAACCCACAGCAGTATCTCATTGCCGTTTCTTTCTTCATCAACAAGCATATTTGGCTCCACCTTGAGACTTGGGTCGTTGGTCGTGATACGGATGACGGCACAATCGCGCCCATTGATGTCCTTTTTAGGTGTCGCTGCCGCATCAGCAATAAAAAGGTCTTGCTCAAATTTTTCTACTTTGATTTTGTCTTGCGCCATCGCTGCTACTGACGCCATGATGGTCATTATTAACAGCCAGAATCTTGTCATTTTCATTTTATTATATGTTTTTGTTAATATTCTATGTTATTTTTTCGAACGAAATCTGAAATCACCAAGTCCGAAAATGTCTTCACGAGGTAAGCGCTTATGATGTTGCTTATCGACAAATTCCGGTTGCCATGTACGTATGCGCACCTCTGGTGCATCTGGATTCCGGAAGTCCCACAACAGGAACACATATCCATCGTCGCTGTAGTTGTTGGTGCGCCACTTCTGTTTCACCTGCACTCCGTAATATTCCAAACTTGGATGTTTTGTGATGACGACACTGTCGAATTCCACATTAATATATGATTTGTGGTCGAAAGTATATTTCAGGTCTTTCAGGTACTGACTCTTGTTCATCACCTGGTATTCGATTCTCTTATCATTTTTGTTGAGGCTTAAATTTCGCATCGACCTGGAGTCGTCACTGTTTTTACGTGTCTCCACGACGACACCCTTGATGATGAGTGCACTGTCAGAATAGATTTTGTTGAGAAAATCAAGGTCTTTCAGGTTGTAAGCTGTTCTGAACTGCTCCACGAAGTTTAATACCATCTGCCGATTACTTTCCTCTTTCACTACATTCTTAGCGTTTTGAAGTAACCCTATACCTGCTTGCCCATAGATTTCTGGGTCTAAAGAGAAAAGAAAGCTATTGATTTGACCATTGCCGTCGTAGTTTATCACCACCTCCTCATACACCTCCTTGCCATCAACTTTGTCGGGGGTGTTGAGCTTTTTTCCTATATCTTCAGGCTCATTACCGCTGATTTCTTGTGCTGGATAGACATCGACTTTTATTCCCCTCAGCTGATACCCATTGTAGGTTTTAAGGCAACGCATGTTCATCTGCTTCCTGGTGCATTTAAAGTGGCCGTTTTGCCATAGTTGCTGTATAGCTTTACTTGTTTCTGCATTGACCTGGACGTTGTTGAGTGGCACCTTGTCTAAATTGTTTTCACAGGCATTGTTGATGCTCTCAAGCAGCATCGTGGTGTTGGTTTCAATGGCTGTCTTTAATTTAGCATCATAGAGACCTTCGGTAATGGCCACCTTCTGCGCCGAAACTGACATGACTGTTGCCTGCACGACAGCAAAAATCATTAAGATTCTTTTTGGTTGCATGATTTCCTTTATTGTTTATATTATTCTACAAATAATCATCAAGATTTTAGTTATTCGTTTTTTAAAGAACACAAATTTGATGTTTTTTTACGAAAATGAATTTCATAAATTGACCACGAATGATCATAAATTCTTATGATACGTTTGTATTGAAATTGATGAGTTGACAAGTTCTTTATTTCAGTCGAAGGCGTTCACCCTCCTGCAAAGGATGATAGCCTTTGATGTGGTTTAATTTTGCGAGCGAGATGGTGATAATACCATACTCCTGGGCGATGCTATGGAGCGTCTCACCATCCTTCACGTAGTGGAAATCCTGTGGACCAGTGAACTTTTTCTTTTTCTTGGCGAGGAACACCACATCACCTTCGTGGATGTCGTCTTCGCTTCTACACTCATTAAACTCGAGGAGTTTACTCTTGGGAATGTCGTAACGCATAGCGATTTGTGTGAGTGTCTCGCCCGGGCAGAGGATGGTGCATCGCACATCGTTGAGTTGAACCTTGAAACGGTCGAGGATGTTTCGTACGCTGAGTTCCTCCTCGGTCACCACATCCTCTTCGATGATACACTCCGGGGCGATTTGTACTATTTGTTGTTTGCCCGGTGTGGGAGGTGCCACAGGTTTCGCCACAATAGGCACACTGTGGTTGAGTTTCGGCCCGCCATTGACAGCATAGAGGCGATAACTCTCAATATATCCTATGAGGGCCTGGGCGTAGTTGGGTGCCGTGGCATATCCACACGCTTTGAGTCCGTATGCCCAACTGACATAGTCGTAGGGATGATAGGTGAAAAGGCGGGCATAGCGGCTGCGGTTTTCCACGGCAAGGAAACGTGAATGATCTTCGTATGACTCACGCACAGAACTATAGATGCGGAAACTGCTTTTCTGCGTCTCATCGTCCCACGCCTTATACACACCACCCTTCCAACTACCATGACATTTCACACCGAAATGGTTGTTGGCGTTGCGTGCAAGACCGCTCTTGCCGGCTCCTGACTCTAAGATTCCCTGCGCCAAAGTGATGGGTGCCGGTATGTGATACTTCATCTCCTGCTCCAAAGCAATACCCGTGTATGTGGCAATGTAATTACGAATGTCGGCCGCTGACTGTGCCGATGCCGTCAGGGCGGTGAAGAGGAGGGAAAATAAAGTGATTTTTCTCATTGTTTTTTCTTTATTTTTTCATTCAATTATCTAACATAACCTACACCTCTTACGGGAATAGGTTCATGTTGAGATGATGGATTAGGTAAAGATTTTACGAAGTTGGAAACGCCATTAACAACAAATTCGGTCAGAGAGAAATTATACTTGTTAAATAGCCACATGATAATAGCAACTATTACAGCTACGACTATTGCTACTACCACAGCAACCCATCCAACAACTGCGGCTCCAATTATACCACCTACTATAGCTGTTACAATGGCATTAACGACAATCCCTATTATTACTCCATCTATGAATTCACACAAATGTTTCTTAAATGAATTATTCCACCATTTCTCAAGGTATGTTGACCAAAATTCTTTCGAAAACCCTTCTTTAAATCCATTAATGATAAAATTAATTAAATCGAGAAACAAGTCTAAATATTTTAGATAACTGATTTTCTTACCTGCATTTTTAAAGGCTTGAGCAGAATTGACATTATTGAGTTTATTAATATTTGTGGACTTGCTGATACGTTTGACAAATTGGTCTATCTTGTTAAAGATATTTGTTTCCTTATATACTTGTACTAATTTCTTACTCTCTCTAACTACAGTTCTTCCATCTCCAAATTTAAGGTTATTTTGTGCTCGCGACACATCACCCATTATTTGTCTTTCTGCCACAGTTGCAGAAGATCCTTTACGCGATATACTTTTTACGTCATTTTTATTGACAACTTCCCTATCGATGATTGCCTTTTCACAACTTGTTTGTAATTTTTGAAAAAATCTTTCGTTCTTATTTAAATGTGCTCGAAGATTTTTAGATATTTCAACCTCATTTAACCTGCCTGTTTTTTGCAAATAGTCAAGCAATTCGTCACCTAACTCCAAAAAATCCCCCATTCTATCCCAAAATTCGTCAATAATACCACATATAAAATTAAGCCATGAAGGGGATTGGATATTTACTGTTGATTTTTTGTCACTACTAATACGAGTCTGTGTCTTTGGTGCAGGTCCTGGTCCTAATTGTTTTGAACTTAATCCACGTACAGTTTGATGTGTTTTTTTGAGATAATTCCATGTGGTATCACCCACTTCATCTGGGTAATTGGAACGGATTTGCATACATTTCTTGAATGCAACCAAAGCCTGCTCAGTTTTTGCTCCATATAAACCATCTGTAGCCAATACAGGCCAATTCCCACTTGTTACTCCATATAGCGAAGAACCAGACACATTTGGTCCTGGCATAGGAATTCCTGGAATCCTTGTTCCTTGCAGAAAATAAGGTCTAACTTCATTCAGCATTCTTTGCATATCCTTGACAATGTTGTCAGGACTCATAACCTTCGGACGTCTGAAATACATATATGGTGAGTTTGGATGGTTGTTGGTGTTCGGGCATACATGAAGTAAGCCCCTACAGTGTCTGCAATGCTTATTTCTCCAGATTGACGAGTTGGATGAAGATGGGCATGGCGATGCATGCCTTGTTTTGTATGCGCTGGTGTATCATGACATCGAAAGCCACTTTCCGGGCGTGTTCGTAGTTTTTGATATCTTTGAACTCGATATCGATGTAGAGTCCCCGGCGTAGCAGGCGTGGTCCGGCAGAGCCTTCGATGCGCATACGGATGTAGATACGGCGGAACTCCTCGCTTCCAAACTCCGCCATGACCTCCTTTCGGATGAAAGCCTCGATGTCCATACGGGTGTAGAGGCGGTCGGCGGTGAGCGAGTAGTAACGCAACTGCTCATATCGTCCGTCGGCAGATGCTTTGTCCACCCCGCCCATGGCATCTACCATCACCTCGGCCTTAGGGAGCAGTCCGGGGAGTTTTTTACACTCCAGTGTATGTCCCATTTTGGGTGTGTTGCCCTTGTTTCCGAGTGTGGTGAGATAACTTACCTTCACAGTGGAAGAAAGTTGGTCGCTGCTCATGTTTTTCATCACAAAGGTGCCACTGTCGAACATAAACTTGTCGTTTTTCCCTGTGACCGACTTCCCGATGGTGTTGACGCATTCGCGCAATCGGCGCAGTGCCTCGCCATCCTTGATGCCATTGTATTCCACAAAGGCATGGAAATCATCGATAAAGCGATTGTACAGGTTGCGCACATCGCGATACAGTTCGCCATTGTTGTAGCATGAGGCATCGAAGTCGCGTACAATGATGTCGTCGCTCATGCGCGAGAACCCCATGCCCCGCGCCTGCGTGCTGGTCTCGAGCACTTGCAGGAAGAAGGAGTTCTCCTGTTTGTTGAGTTTGGCAATAGGTGTTGCCTGGGTGAGCATCAGGCTGCACACATCTACATTGACCACCGGCACAACATTGGGCACCACCTCGCAGTCTTCGCTCACCTCATAACCCTCAGGGAAGTCAATTCTAAGCCATAGGTTGCCACAGTTGGAATCGACGAGACTGTCGAGCATTTCGCTCTCTAACCACTGAGCGAGCACTGCAGGGTATGGCTGTGGCTTGAAGACATCACGGTCGGAGATCGGGTCGGTGATATAGATGAGTGTGGCATCAGGGATATGCAGCAGGCAGTCTTTCCATACCTCCATATACGAAAAGAGTTTACCCGAAGCCTGCTGTGCGTCGAAAGGTTCCACCATATCGATGTCCTCCATCTCGCGCATGGTTGCGAACTCCAGTTCACGATTGCCATTGACCAAGGTCACACGTATGGGAGCCATGCCATTTGTTCCCCGGATGAGCAGTGGTAGCCCCTTGAGACATTCTATCTCGGCTTTTGTGCCAATGCATAGATAGACGCTGGAGGGCGAGTCGGTCTGAATGCCAATTTCGGCGACGTTGCCAGCGTGGCGCATCTTGCGGTGACTGACGAGAAACACGCGCTCTGACTTAGTCTCTGTCGAGACATAGACTGGAATGCCCACGGAATGGAACAGCGGTATATAATTGATTTGCAACTTCTCGGCGGGAATTCGCAGTGTGAACATCCCTCCTTCGCCAACAGTGAAAAGTTCGCCTGTTCGTGGGTCCTTGTTCTTGGGCTGCACCAGGGTGATGGCTGGTATGGCATCGACACGCTCACGGGGGATGAAGTCGGCACAATAGCGTTCGGTGACACGCTGTGTGACACCCTCGGCATAGTCGCGCACTTTCTGTGTCTCATTGAGCAATGCCACGAGCATCATCTGTGCTATGGGATCGGAGAGCGCATCGTCAATCTGACCGTTGGGGATTGTCCTCAGATGCTTCAAGGCTTCCTCATAGGTATTTTTCAAGTCTTTATCCATGGTGGTTATTTGTATCTCTTGGCGGTGGGTTCCATGAGGAATTTCACTTCCTTATGATATGGACGACGGTCATCGATGCCGTCGTTGTATTTACCATCGACAATGAGGGTGACCACATATTTTGATTTCACCTTGTGGGTGGTGGATTCCGTCTCGGAACTGCCGATTGGTGTTAGTGTGAGCGACACTTGTACCTCGCGGAGTGCAGGAGCGTAGTTGGCTAGACTCGTACGCACACTCTCCTCGCATTCCTGACGTGTCACTTCATTACTCATGCCCTCGATGATGCCTATATGTCCGTTGTTGAACTCTCGCGACTGTACATTGGCATACTCATGATTCCAATACTCGAAGCCGAAATCGGGGTCGGCATGGAATGCACCCCGTGGCGTGAAGACGATTAGCTCGACCAGGTTGTCGAAACTCTTCACTCGGTCGTCAATGGTGCGTTGGAAGGTGATGTCGCCACGCTCTTCCTCCAGTGTCGTAAGGGGAATGGAAATAAAGTTCATAAGTAATATGTTATGAATTCTTGAGTTTTTTATTTACGGTATCTTGGCTTTTCGCTATTTCGAATCAAAAAAGCAGCTAACTACTAATTATGAGTTTATAAGTTTTTGTATAGATAATCTGCAAGCGCTGCCACCTTAGAACCTTATCACCTTATAACCTAACATCATATTTCATATAGCCAGAATCTGCTGTTGAGAGATTTGACCAGTTGTATGTTGTAGGTAGAGACCTCACTCTTATCGTGGCCAACGAAAGCGCAAAGTTTCAGGGTGACCACCTTATCGGGTTCGCTTCCCTTTCCAGCGAAACCGTTCGGGAAAGAAATTTTTCCATTTTTCCCCATCTTCTTCGACTCCAGCGTGGGGTCACTGCCATCAATGGTGAAGGTGACAGTGGCTTTTGACGAAGGAACTTCCACGGGTATGGAAGTAGTGGAGGTCTGACATTCTTGTTTGAGGTATTTGCTGGCGATGGTGGGTGCAGCCAATTTTCCCGGTGCTGGCGATGGTGGCGGTGGTGGTGGCGGTGGTGCCGCCTGTGCCATCACGTCAAGTTTGGTGTTAATGGAGAAACAGATTTCAAGCCCCTGATTCACTCGTGTATAGACATCCTGGTAATTGTATGGTGCCTCGACAAACTGATTGAAAGTCTTACTGTCTTCCTCATTGAGCACAATCGTGCCACCGGTGAGTTGGCAACCACAGACAAATACGCTCACACACTGCTGCAAAATGGAAAGCATCTGCATCGGAGTGAGTGTGTCGCGTTCCTTGTCGGCGACGATTCTCAATTGTCTTACAGTGGGCCAGAAAGCCACAGCCACCTCCTTTGCCATGGCAGATGCTGCCACCTGCGCACTCTTGGTATCAGCATTGGCCAGGAAATCACACAATCGGTAGTACTGTTCTTGGAACTTTCGGTGTGAGGTAATCAGTAGGCATGGAGGCACAAAATCCACGTCATCCTGTTGCCAACCACTGTAAGGATTGGCTACGATGCGCGCAATGGGCACAGCATTATCTGGAACGGGGGTGGAGGGTGATGTGAGTGCAAAGCCGTATGCCTGTTCTTCGAAACCATCATCAGTTTCACGCCATCCGTCATCGCGGATGAAGGCTATGAGTATAAGTGAGGCATTCTCAGATGCATTGGCTGGCAAAACCACACGCACGTCCTGTGTCTGTGTATAACGCGTGTCGTAGTCGATGTCTATCAAGCGTCCGTCGCGTGTGACAGCCAGACAACAAAGTGTCTCGACATCGATGGATTCATTAGTCACATTGAGCGACACGTCAAAGGGTTTCAATGCTGGCAACAGTCCCATTCTCTGGGATGCGGCAGTCATGAGGACACGACTTGTGAGCGACAGGTGTGCATCATCCGACATACGCATGATCTCATCGGTGAGGCGCATTCCTTTTTTCCAGTTTATTTTCTTGGGCATGGTGATTTGATTTTAGGGATTATAAGGGGCGACGGCGAACCGTCGCATACGGAGAAACAAATATGATGTCGGCGTTGATTAAATACTGATTTTGCATCCTAAATATTGGCGTTGTATCCTAAGTAGTTGAGGATAACATCGTCGGAGAGTCGTAGCGGCGGTCCATCAGTGACCACCTCAAACACTAGGGTGTGCTCGATAGAGAGGAAATAATCTTGCACAAAAAGACGGAATTCGGCGAGGGCATCGAGATAGCCGAAAAAGTCATCCTGGCTCTCCTCTTCTGGCCAGTATGTAATTTTATAGGTGACGATATCTTCCATGTAGGCATTGCCTAAATAGCTATCGCCCAGGTCGCCATTCAAGCCGTCGGAATAGCTTGGCTCAGCATCGGTATTCAGTATGGGTGCCTCACAGATTTCCACCACCAGTCCTTCTTTCATCAGTATTTTCCGCAGCATGAGAGTAAGCAAGAGCCGGTTGCCACGGATTATCTTGCAGTGAGGAATGAAAGGCAGCACCTGGCAGATGAGTTTATTGGACTGTTGCTGAGGTGTGAGGCGGTCGCAGAGAATGTCGATGAGCACCTTGTTGCCAGCAGTGTGTTTTTCGATGATTTCCTGTACATCGGCACGCAGGTTAAGCAGCAGTTCGTCGAAGGGTGCAAAAAACTTCCTTGCACGCTCCTTCTCCCGCTCCTGTTTCTCAATTTCTTCACGGAAACGCTCTTCCTTGTCTTTCTCTGGAATGTTGTCGAAACGGTCGATAGGATGAAACATATATTCCGGCAAGGCATTGTAGAGACTTGACCTTGCGACAGAGAGTGTCATCTTCTCTTCGTGAGCCTCAAACCCCGACATATCGAAATAGACACCACGGTTGTGGGTGCCTCTAAAAGCAAGTTGGTATTCGCCTGGAAACAACCGGAGCATGGTCTCGGCACTGATATCATCAGGTATCTGATGTGGAATGTATAACATGGCGAAGAGCGTTTATGAAAGAGGGTTATTTGTAGCGTTTGGCGTCATCGGTCAGTTCCACATGAAACATCCCGCGGTCGGTGGTCACCTGTATCACATCGTAGGGTGGTATGCCCACCTGCTCCAATGTGAGGTCTTGATAGGGGAAGTATTCGTCGAGATTCTCGTAGAACGACTTGCGGAATCGTGTGCGGTAACTCAATTTACGCAGTTCCTCATGATCGTTGATATGTTCCTCAAGGTGCGATTCTGGCATCATCACATCAAACTCTTTCTCGGGGTTCTCGGAGATGATGCGGTCGATGAACTTATTATTGAGCATATTGATTTCCACAGCATTGACAGCGAGTCGTTCCTTGAGCAACTGTAGGGCATCGCTCACCGTAAGACTCGATGACAAGCCCTCGCATGGCTGTACGTCGGTCCATATGTCGTGGGCGGGACAATTGTTTTTCCACGAGGCAAAGCGGTAGATTCTCATGCCATTGGTCATTCCTTCGTAGTTGAGCATACGTCCCTGAAGGGTCTTATATGTGCCAGGCTGTAGCGTGTCATGGTGTATGAGTTTCATCACTTCCTGCACCTGTAAGGCTGCCACGATAGATGCACTGATGGGGGTGGTGGCAATACGTCCAGCCGAGGCCTGCATACGTACCACGTCTGCACATCCCGTGCGCAGCATGATGTTGTTGAATTCCTCGTGCGAGAGACCACACTCATAGCAACAGACCCCAGGTGTGAACGTACGAACATTGCCCGAGAGATTCTCGATGCTGCCATCCACCCATGACTTGCCGGCGCGGATGGAAAGACGGTTGAGCAGATAGCGTGCAATGCGGCTGTCGAGGCAGCCCACCACGGCATCGGCCGAACGATATAGCCCTAAGCCCACCTCGGAGAATAGGTTGCCTACGATGGGTATGACCTTGATTTGCGGGTTGATTTCCATGGCCCTGCGTGCCACCACCTCGGCTTTGTAGGCATGGCTGAAGGCATCGGCCTCGCGGAAGAGCACAGAGCGCGTGAGATTCGACACCTCTATGCGGTCGAAATCCACCACATAGATATGCCCCACACCAAAGAGGGCGAGGTTTTTCACCACCTCATTGCCCAAGGCCCCTGCGCCAGCCACGACGACGCGTGCATTGCGCACTTTGTCTTTCTGAAACCAGGAGAGCAAGGTATATACGCCTTCTCCCCATTCATACTTATTGTCAGCCATTAGAAGACAAGTCCTATGTTGGCTCCCACAGAGAATCTTCCAATGCGCTCTTTAAACACATCGAAGTCTCCACCAGAGCAGTTGATGTCGTATTGAAAGAAAGAACCAAGCCTGACAAGTTGGTTGCCAATAGGCAGATAACCACCGAAACCCAACTGCGGGGCAACTATAAATCCAGACTTCCCTGCATCGGGATCGATGTCATCTTTCACCTTGGGGACAGCGAAAGTGGCATCATATCCCTTGCCGCCACCATAGAATGTGGGCATGACTCCCACGGTGCCATAGAGTGAGGCGTGGGCACGGTCGATTTTTCCAAATTCGAGCGAAATGGGAACACCTGCCATGAAGAGAGTCTCGCTCAGTTGTTCATTGCCCCGTTCGTATTTCCCGAAAGAAAGTGCTAGCGATACTCCTGTGTTGAGATAGACCCCGCTACTTAGTTGGAATTTGTAGGCGGCAGCAATCTCGGGCACATTTGAACAGCCCACACCCACATAGCGTGGCACACGGAAGCGTGCCTCTACCTGCAGTGCGTGACTTACTGGCGACGACATTTTGCCGTTCACTACGGTGTCGCGCTTCAAGTGATAATACTCATACAGGTCAACACCCTTGATGAGACGGTATTTGAAATCGCCCGGCTCTTTGTACTCTACTTCGTATGGACCCACTTCGAAATTATCGACATCTTGTGCCGACACCATAGATACCGACATCGCTATTAAAGATAAAATAAGGATTTTTTTCATATAATATTCAATATAAGTTTTTCCTTCTATTTGCGACGGCAGTCGTCGCATACGGAGGAACTATTCTTCTATATATTTAAACATGGTATCACCAATTTTAAAAGTGTCGCCATTGGAGAGGACTGTGGGCTTACCCACGGGCAAGTCGACCCGGTTGTTGTAGATGACGGCTGGTCCGAGAGGCTTAATCATCGGCAGCATGCGTTCACGGTCGATAAAAAGCTGTGCGTGCTCTTTCTGTACATTGTTGCTCTTCTCCCAGTTCATCTGAATCTCGCAGTTGACAGTCATACCAATGGTCACTTTTTGCCCACCACCCGTGGCGTTCATCCACTTGTGGATGGGGATACGAGTCTTGGCACGCACACCATTCATAATCACCAAGAAATATTTCTCTGCCAACATACGTACTGTGACGAGCGAAGCCCCTAAGCCACCACCATAGATGATGAAGTCGAGCAACATGTTCATCCAGCTCATCTTGTCGCTGGTGAATTTCGAGAAATAAAGCACAAGAAATCCGATGACTGCCGAACAGAGTCCGCCTAACAGGGCACTTTTCACTGGTATAGTGGATTTCACTGTGAGGCTCAAAGATACGAAAATGGAGAAGAGGATATAGGCTGGAAGTGAACAATACCAAGGAATATAGGTGGTCTTGACCAATGACAACAGTACCCCAAGAATATAGGCACCTAAAGCAAACGCCAGCATACCCACAATACCTGAGAAGATGGAAAGCCCTATAATCTTGGCAATCACCTTCCAGTTTTTCTGTCGGTACTCATCATTGAACCTGAAAATAAGCGATAGGAAGAAGCCGAGCAGCAGACCGATGGTGAGGAAGGCATTGGTCTTGTTCTCCACGTTCATCAAGTGAAGTTGCTGAGCTTCATCAGAGAGAGATGCTGCTGCCAGTGTCTTTGCCAGTGCGCCAAAGAAGCCATGCCCGAACAATTCGTAAATAATCCAACTGATGAATCCCGCAAATACCCCCATGATTGTGAGGTAGCAGTCGCGCAGCGTGGCCTTTGAGAATATCTGCTTCCACTCTATATGATCCTGTATACCCTCAGTGCAGTTTTGCCC
Source organism: uncultured Prevotellaceae bacterium (assembly GCA_900315075.1). Classification (GTDB taxonomy): domain Bacteria; phylum Bacteroidota; class Bacteroidia; order Bacteroidales; family Bacteroidaceae; genus Prevotella. Next base: position 56,245 of record OMXV01000016.1, read on the forward strand.
ATACTCAGCACAACGATAGTGGTTGTGCTTCCAACAATGCACGTGCATAACGTGCTTGCACCGTTGAACTACCATCTCGCCGGGTTCGAAGGGTCGCTTGCAATAATAACATAGTTCGCGTGTAACGTTCTCTTTCGGCATGAACTTGCGATAATACTTGGCAGCAAATGTGCGCGACTTAATCCATGGTATCAGGATTTTCATTACGGCAATTGCCAAGCAGATGGTCAGCAGCGTGACAAGCAGCGCCCAGAGGATTTTCACCAAAATGTCGGTGGTCGTCTGCTCACGCAACGGCCATGGTGTCTCGGCTGTTCCGATGGAAAAGTCGGCCTCGCCGGCCGTAACGCCCTTCCACTCTGCCAAGTAGTTGACACGTCCGCTGTATGACTTGCCATCCTCAATCTGATAGGTGTAGGCAAAGTCGTACATGGCATCGTCAATCACGCGCTGGAAACTTGACAGCACTTTGTTGATGTCGCTCGACTTCTGATAGTCGCCACGACGGCTGGCGATGATGGCATCTGTGGAGTCTTTGGGTGTGGTTATATTTTTCAACATCGTTTCCACATTCTCGTCCATTGCCCCAGGTGTGTAATAAAAGGCAAACACCCTAGGGACAATGCGTCTCAGGTCAGTCTCGATATCTTCGACATCAAACCTATTTATCATTTCCATTGAAGGATATCGGTCGCCCTCTGTGAAGATAAAGAGGATATTATTGTCGGGATTTGCCTTTGCACGCTGTGCGATAGTGGCATTGGGTGCATAGTCTGCCAATGCCTGTTTCAGATAGTCATTATCTATTGGGGCTGGGTCGAATTCACATAGTTTTGCACAGAGCGACCTGTAGAGGAACTTGTTGTCGGCGTGCTGAAGAAAGCGGTCTTTCATGGTCTTGAATGAAGCCTTGGTGACCATTTCGCTGCTACTCACCTCATCGCCGAAGAACGAAAGATAGACGCAACTGTCGGGTGCGCTGGCAACCAAATGCTCTACCGCATCATATATCTGGCTCTTGCCCTCATCAGGGATACTAAGGTCAATGAGCACCGAGAATGTGTATCCCGGTGGTATGCGCTGCCCACTGTTGAGGGCTTTTACGACACGTCGGTCATTGGGTATGGCATTCCCACCTTCCTTGACGACTAAATAGTCTTCCAATTCTTGTGCGGTGATGTCCTTGTTGTGGTTCCCATCACGGTCGAGCACTTTGATAAAGATTGTGATACTGTCGCTACCCACCTTATACTCATACTTCTTGTCGCAGAATTGTATCTTGGATACACTCTGGGCTACGACTCCCACAGTGACAGTCAGCAATAAGGCTACTGTCATGCTGATTCTACGGATCATCTCCTTCTTCTTGTCCATATTTTCAAATCATCAAATTGTTGTTCTCCATAATATTGATAGTCTGTGGTGAGGCCTCTCTCATCGGCGGGGATGGCAGTGAGTTTACCCTCAGCGGTGGAATAAACCAGCACAAATCCAATTTTCTGCTCATATCCCATGATAGCCTTGCGCACGGATGGCATACTGAAATGTGATGTCACCACCAAGCACCCCACGAGGTCGTTGTCGGGCACGGCGGTTTCCTTGGCCACTTTGTTAATCAAGAATTCCAACGACGATGATGCTCCCTGCTCACGTCCGAACCCATGCACAAATCCCACCAGTCCTGAACGCTGCTCGCTGAGCAACATGTCGATATCGATAATCGCACTGTTGGTCATGTGTATGCCATTGCATTTCTCTGTGTGACGAACGGCTTTTGCTAACAGGTTGTATGTATTCTCGGTGTCGATGGTATTGCGGTCGCTCTCCACAGCCCAACGGTACCATTCCTCAAGAGAGTACATCCGATGGATGTCGTCCTTGGAGTTGATGGTACCGTCTTTCCGGAAGATAAACACGCCCGTGGTCTGCTCTGGTGTGAGGATGTCGATGACCAATGCGGTAAGGAAATGTGGGTGTGTGGGGTGCTTGAGTTGCATCTGCACGGTACTGTCGGAATTGCTGAAAAACACGCCCAGCCCCGGATGTGAATGTACCCAGCATGTGAGGTCGTATTGCAGTCCGGTGGTGGTGCGCAACTTGCGTAGCAACTGATTGACTCGTAACTTGATTTTACCTCCGAAATTCAACTCATACTCACCAAATATCGCATCGTCGCCTGGCTTGACAATCTGTTCGAGCGTGACGTAATATTCACGAGCCTTCTCATCGTAGAACCATCGTCCGAGCACCATACACCCGTCTTCCTTTGGATTGCTCTCATCGCGCAGGTCTTCGGCATACATATTATAGATATCCTTGACACAAGTATTCTTAAGATACATCAACCTCACGGCAGAGTCAGAACAGAAGTCGGCAGTGTCGATGCGCATATAAGCGGGATTGTTTACCACATCGTCGATGCTCTGCTTACGCAGGATGGTGGTGGTCTTACGGCGTACGACGATTGACTGTCGGGCTTCCTCGGGTGTGGGTGTCGGGCGCCGGTCGGGGCTGCTGACACGTGCAGGCATCTCCTGCTCCTTGCGATGTCGCAGATACCAGGCAACTAGTGCGCCCAGTAGCAACAGAGCAGCGACGATAATAAGGATTGGTTTCCAGTAGATATCAGAATCTTCCACCTCCTTGCTGTTGATTTCTTCTTCTATAAGCGCTGCATTGCGATCATGTGCCTTGAGGCGGTCTTCAATAATCTTTGTCAACGAATCGAGGCATTCGTCGCGGTCGGCAATACCCTGTCGTTTGTAATTGTCTGTCAAGAAATCTCGAACCACAAATCCTGCCTGCCCTTTGTGAAAATTCACAGAATCACGCAGTTGCTGTATAAGTGTCATCAACTGGTTGTTGGTGATGTACTCATCGCGGTCCTTCCAATTGCGCAGGTTCTGTAAATGCTGATTCACCTTGTCGGTTTCCTGATTGATATTCTGTTCGGAATAGAAGGGTATTCTATCAAGAAAAGCCTTAAAATCACTGATGACAGTGGCTGCTGAAGCCCCCTTGCTGTTCTGGCGAACGACATCGCGATCTACATCAATATCGATTTCCATAGCAGCAACTGGTTTGGCAGGCTCATCAACTTGCCGTCGGGTTGTGGCTTCATTATCAGCAGGCTTTGGCGTAGTCTTTGCTTCCGTCGGCTTACTTTTTTCGGAAGGTTTTTCATCGGTTGGAGCAGGCTTTTCTGCTTCAGGTTTGGAAGTAGATGCCTCAGCAGCATTGACGAGTTCTTTAACTCTACTTTGAGGCAGGAGTGTTCCAAAGTCTTTACCATCCATACTGACCTGAATATATCTGCATATAGCATTGACAGGGGCGCGACTCTTGGCAGGCACCATGATTGGCCCACTTCCGGGCAACTTGATATATACATCGTTGCCTCTGTTGTTGTAAACACCGCTGACGTAGATACCGTTTTTTTCTGCTGGTATGCTATAAGAAATATCAATACCATCGGCATTGATAGAGTGTTGCGCATCGATTGTCATCGATACGAGAAAAAGGATAAAAATAAATGTCAAGCGTCTCATGTGCTGTGTTTTTAGATAGATATTTGGTCGTTTTTTCCTGGTTTTTTCCTACTAAAACGTGAAAAGAAACCTCCCGTCTTTGGGGCAGTGGTACCAGTGCTTGCGGTTTTAGCCCTGGCAGCAGCAGAAGCAGCACCGGATGGCTTTCTGACAGATGCCGCAGTGGTGGTTCCGGAAGTCTTCCTGACAGAAGCAGTGGTGGTAGTTCCTACTGGCTTTCTGACAGAAGTAGTGGAGGATGCGGATGCTGACTTCCTGACTGACGCAGTGGTTTTTCCCGTGGCTTTTTCTGCGCCATCTCCGATGGTGATTGGTTTGGACTTGCCCGTGGCATGATTGACTGCTCCTCTGACGGCATCTCTCCCTTTGTTGCGGATAGCACCTTCGGTCTGACCTACCTTTTGGCGTATGGCTCTCGACGCGCGGCGTCTTGCCTCGTTGGTGACACGGCGTTCGAGGTTTTCTTGCATCTGCTCTACGCTACGCAAATTGCGTAGGTTGCGGAAATGCTGGGTGAGTTGGCTTCCCACAAACCCGAGGATGCCGAGGATGACACCGCCAATAATCATCCACAGTGTGCGTTTCTCACTTTTTGACTTTTCGGCTTGCTGGGCTTTCTGAATACTGTCGTTCTCTGCCTTTATTTTATCTTCTTGGGCTTTTTGCTCCTTCTGTTGGGCAGCAACCTTCTTAGCACTGCATGTTGAAATAGCATTGTTGATCTGATTACGCAGAGATGTATCCGAAGTATTATTAAGATACCCTTGTAACTGAATTTGACAATCCTGAAGTTCAGAAGAAGAGATGTCAGGTCGATTAATCATTGCAATTATTCTTTCTATCTCATCAGCAGTTGGCACCCCCACTGCACCACCACTCTCAGGATTGTAGGGCATGTCATAGTATGGCATCGGTTGATTATATTCCCCATACTCCATAGGAGGGTACTCAGTTTGTCCTTCAGTTGAGGGTATGGTTATCGTCTCTGCTGGTTTGGTATGAGAAACCTTCGTCGTAGGTATAGCCAGTTTGACCGACAGGTTGCCACAGTCTGCAAAGATCTCACAAGTACTTTTTTGTTTTGGAATAACACTCTTTTTATAATTAGCTAAATAAATAGGAATTTCAATTGTGTGCTCTTTTCCGTCGTTTGCTTCCATTTCAATAGCCACGCCATTGTTGAGTTCTATGTATCCTCCGGGACTTAGCTTGTAGTTTAGGCCTTTAGGAGACAAGATACGTGTGATTTCATGTCCCGTGAATTTATAATCATTTTGGGCATAACTATCAAAAATAAAAATTTTATGGTTTTTTTTATTTTTGTATTTACTTGAGTTAATACCAGAAGGAAATGCTCTTACACTATTGAAACGGATCTTAAATTTTCCATCCCCAACATGTACCGCCTCGTATGTAATATAGACTTTGTCACCCAATGAAGAGATCAAGGTATCGGTCTTCACATATCCAAATGAGGAAAGAGAACCTGCCAAAAGTATCAATAAGGCTATTAGATGCCTTGCTTGTCGGTTGACTACGTATTTTGTCATGATGTCGGAATAGTTAAAATAGCTCAGGGGGTTACCTACTTTGGATTTGACGATAGAGTCTATTAATATCATTGGTCAATTTGTTTCTGGCTTTTGCACAATTATAAAGTGCGTCTGCCGTTGACTTGCTTGCACCATTCATTGCTGCCCAAATCTGATGTGAACTATATGAGCAATAGCGGCAGGAATGGGGAGGTGGTGAAGGAGGTGTAGAAGTTGTTGAAGGGAGTGGTTTCTTACCACCTCCAGTTTGTTTACAATTCTCGGTGAAGATGATGCCATCAAGCTTCTCCTTGAGTTCAGCATATCGTTTGGCAGGACGGTCTGTTTGATACCAGCCGTGGCGGTTGACAATGTCATCAATGTCTTTTTTCATTTTCGTGATACGTGCGTGGTCATCATCCCATTTCTTCTTTCCTCTTTTATTTTCACGACAATAGGTGTTCTTTTCTATCTCGCTCTTGATTTTATCCACTTTTTTCTCCATGTCTATATACCCTTGGTCTGGTTTAGTGGAATATGTAATATTGAGCTGGATGCATTTGGGCTGGTCGAAGATGGTGTATTTCTTCTTGGACTTACCTTTGCTCTGCACCACATAGATTGGCAATTGCAACACATGTTCACGCGTATCATCGATGATGAAATTACGGATGACTGTTACCTTTGAATTGCGGTCTTGATCGATGGCCACAAAGTCGTTCCTGTCTAAATCTTTTGCCGCCATCACTCTTCGACTTCCTTTGGTTCCGCCTATACCTTTGTCAAATTTCACTTTCTTACTTTTAAGGCTTTTCTCATCAAGAGAAGTTCGAAAAAGCAGTAGTGCCACCTCACCATCATAAATATTGACAATATTCTCAATGGTAACAGTCACTTTTGCCTTGTTTTCTTCTGCTGTGTCTTCTTTTTTGATAAAGATATTGGCATATGGCATTGAGATGGTGTCGGCTTCATTGTCAGCATCAAAGTTGATAGTCGTTTTTTCCCAATCACCATCATCTTGTGCATGAAGCGTGAGACAGGTAAGAAAAAGGAGCGAGGCGATAAAAAATGCTTTCATATTGTGAGTGTTCTTTTAATTGGTTTCTGGAGTTCTGCCTCAGGGGCTTCTTCTATTTCAGTTTTCTTGGGAGAGGGCTTCTCGGTGGATGGTTCAGGTTTGTCCTGACCGAAACGAATCCATCCATTAGGTTCTCCTTCTTCTCGCACCCATTCAGCCACGTTCTGGTCTTCGGGATAGGGATAAGTGTTTTCTGCATGATAGAGCTGATATTTTAGGTATCTCTCCACGCGCAGCACGAGGTCTTTGAGCGAAGCGAGCACGCCCATCTCCTTTATGGTGAGGCATACATGGCCCTTAAAACTGCCAGAGTGACGGATGTTGGGATGCCAAATGTCGGTGCGAAAAGTGAAGATAGGATTGCCGTCGGCAGAAGGATAATTGTTGGGCAATACTATGCTCATCTTGTGGAGATAGCCAAAGATGGGTTCACGTGGTACCGGTCCGTCTTTCACACCCACGATAGACTTCACACGATACCATATCTCGTATTCTGTGGGTAATCCAAGCACATTTTTCCTACGGATGATATACGAGATAGAGGGTTGGCGGGGATTAGGGCTTGATGCCTTTCGTTTGTCACAAAGAGTGTCGAGGTCTTTCCATTCCTGCCACAGGCGGTGGTCGCGTGTCTGCAGTTCTTTTTGGTTGAAGTTGTTGATAGCGCTGTTCATGATATCATTCCTTTAAAATCTATTAGCCAGCAATGGGTACTTGCATTAGTAGCAGATGGTCTTCGGGCTGCACATTGTAATCTACAAGTGCCATTTCACGACCATCCTCATCTGTGAATTCAAGAATAATTGGCTCATCTTCGTCGTCCACCATTTGTCCAAGAAGGTACTGGATAGGATTGCCACCATTGTCCATCTTGGGCAATTCAAATACCTGCACAATGCTGTTGATTTGATCGCGAATAGTTTTGGTAGGATCGGTCACTTTCACTTCAGCTTCCTCAATTGGGGTGCCCTCAATTGTCAAATAGATGATAAACTCATCATCGTAGAATTGTTCGTTTTCCATATTTGTATTTTTTTAGTTTATGAGTTTTTTAGTTTGTGAGTTTATAAGTTTTGGGGGTATCTATCACCATACCCATGCCCCATGTGGTTGGTTGTAGTTTTCAGATCGGAAATATTCAAATTTACTTTTGAAAATGATGAGCTGATAGGCACTCTCGTTTATGACAACGGGCTTTTGCAGACCATAGCGGTAGAGAGCAAGCTCATATTTTTTTTTCTTTGGATCTATATGGATGATGAAATCGGTGCGGGTGTCGCGATGGACACCATAGAAACGATCGAAGGCAGTGGTGATATCTTGCTCGTCGAACCAGAAATAGGCTGTGTAGTCGGACTTCTTGAGATGCCATTTCACTACCAATTTCTTAGGCTTTCCAGCATTGTGGTGACGTAGCAAACCACCATCACGCAGTTTGTCGTAGGTACCATCATAGAGAGCCTCATCAACAAAATCAAGTTCGGGCTGGTTAGCAGATTTTTCTCCCCCACCCTCTTCTTTCTCTGGCTTCTGCCACAATTCCTGCTCCTCGTCCCAATTTTCGAATAACACCAAATAACGATAGCAAAACTGCTGCATACGCTTATCGAAGAGATTGGTAGGAGACGGAGCAACAAGCTCCAATCCGTATGATAGACAATAATCGTGAAGAGACAGCGAGGGCTGGGTGGGCAGAAAATCACTCATGGACACCTCAGTCTCAGGTAATTTCGTCCATCCTAATAATAACTGTTTTTTCCTATTGCCCAACCACAGTGCGACGCCACCATATGGAGACATTCCCACAATAATTTTCGCATCAGCCTCATCTTCACAAGATTCCTGTATCCGTCTAAAAAACTGCTCCATTTCGGCATCATTGATAGGCATCGACAATTCGTAGAATTTCTCTTCGACAATACTTAGATAGACTAAGTCTAAACATGATGGCATAGGCATTTCTTCGCGGATGTTGGCACTCTCAATCGTGGAATACCCCCACTCACCCGCAAAAGGATATTGCTGTGGAATGTCGACCATGGTGTTGTCGGAAAGCGTGAACAGTCCGAAATGAGTCTCCGTGGGATAATCCCTGTCGGCACAACCTGCGTATTGATAATGATACTCTCGCATTAGTTTTCTATATATCTTTCAAATCACGAGTATTCTGTCATATCATGAAGTTTGCTGTCATCCTTGTCACCATGATAGATGAGGCGACATAGAAGGTAATAATCATTCCCATTAGGAGATTTCCGTTTCTGCCAATTAGGGGGATTACCCATATTCCCTAATGTAGCATTCAAGCCATTGTCTCTCAATACGTCCGTACAAGTCAGATGCAAGTATTTACGACGAATAGCGACATAATTTTTCAAAGATGACGGTAGCACCCAGTGTCTTTTACCTTCGCCAAAAGCAGATTGACACTTGGTCTTAATTTCATTAAGTATAGCATCCCCAGGAACAGCGAAACGTGAAGGCAACTGGCCTGTGAACGGCAGAAATTCTTTAGGCCAGAGTTTTAGAAGGCCCAATGTTCCCATTGCCCTTTCTTTCATCATCTTTAACGGTATATTGCTATACCCCTCCATGGAATTCTGATTGAAAATGATTTTCTCGGTCGGAGTAAATTGGGGACTTTTTATCTCCTTATCTGCATCCATCCAGCCTAAATCAATCAATTCCTTTGGAGAGAGGATATCCATCTGTTTAAGACTTTTAGACGGTTTCTTATAAAATTCCTCAATCTCTACTTTTCTTGGATCTATACTTCTGTTAAGACGCGTCGGAGTAAGATGGTAATTAAATATACTGTTCATCAATGGATTTATATGTCGCCGCAACGTCACTCGCTTATCTGTATCTTCATTAATATAGCCTCCACCTATGTCGGAATGGCATCCTGGCATAAAAATCTCCGTACAATTACCTTTTATTACTGCCCCTAAATCAACCAAGGCAAAATTCTCACGGAATTCATCAATGGCACAGATGTGAATGGCATGTTTAACACGTTTGTTTTGTGGGGAATACAGGCCGTATTCCTTGGCATTGTCACAATGATAAGTACCATATGCATCACTTTTCTTAATCTTATCCTTTGCTCCGAACACACTGGTCAACTTATTTATATATTGCCCACTTCCTTTTTCTGTTTCTTTAAACTGATTGATACTATAGTCGGTAAAATTATCATTTTTCTTCAAGAAACCGATAGAAGAGACTGTATCATAAATACCAAGAAAATCAACAGTCTTGTTATCTTTTTTGAAATCTTCAAGAAACCGCATATTTCCATTGCTATAGAGTGATTGAGGCAGATACTGCTCAAATTCTTTCTTTTTAGGTAATTTTTGGGGGTCACCCGTAATTAAGAAGGTAAACAATCGTCCACATGTGGCACCACGTGAGAAGCCAAAGATTGCGAAATGAAGTTTTACCTTTGGCCGATGTGACAGCGGAATACATGATTTGAGGAAATTGTCAACAAGTACCATGGCTTTACTTACTAATCCCACGACACCTGTCCGTCCCGTACCCATGCCGAGACCTATGGGATCACTGCCGCCATCCCATTTTTTCCCAGACCCCTCAACATAGATATTATAATCTATGCCTATCACTTTTTCTCCATTTTCGGGTGAAGTGGTCTCTTTTGCTTTCTTATTCTTGACGAGCGAGCGGAGTATTGCCACATTGGAATACTTCCATCCACCATTATCACTTAGTTTTTTGGGGTCTTTTTTCACATTGGGGGCGTGCTCGGAGATATTTAAGTCGTTTTCTGCCTTCTCTCGCTGTTCTGCAAAATGCGCCATACCATATTGTTGTTTATCACTCTTATTCTGGGAATAAGTATTCGCCATGTTTTTAGATGAGCTGAACAATGTAGAGGAAATAGCATAAGCAGGGGCAACAGCCATTTGAACAGCAAACTTACCGATTTTTTTATTTCGTTCATCCTGACGTTCCTTCTTATACACTTGTTCGTATATATTGTTTGCAGTGCCATCGAAGAACACACTGATATATACATCAGTAAGATTTTCAGAGATTGAACGTTCTACAGTCTCCACCTCTTTTCCTCCTATGAAACCACTTGTTTGTGCCATTCAGAATGAATTAGAGTATATAATATATCAGACAGGATTGTTTCACCTCCTATATGATAATGGATTTAGACAATTGCCCATTGGTGACTTTTTCTAAAATAGTTCATCCTTTAATATCAAGATTATGACCGAGGGGATAAGATTTTGAATCTTTCTCCATTTGTTTGACTGTATCTTCCAAAGCTTTGGGACTATTTCCATCAATTTTCTTGCTACCTTCAGTCGCTTTACCTGCGTTTTCGAAAATATTGGGTTTATTATTATCTACTGTAAAGTTATCAACTGTGGGTTTACTGGTGTTTTCAAATACATTGGGTTTACCATAATCTACTTGATAGTTATCATCAGCCGTTATACGATCGTTTTTAAACGGATTTGAACCATTATTTCCAGTCTTACTAAAATCAAAATTATCATTAGGATTAACAGTTCTTGATGTTTTATTGTGCTGAGTTGCTTCCAAGAATTTCTTGTTCGATGCGTCAGTAGTTTTAACATCCTTTCCTTTTGCTGGTTGAGGGCTATTATTTGCAGCATTTTTATTAACAGTCTTTGTTGTATTCTTTCCGGTATCCTTGGCTGCACCTTTTCCGACATCCTTGGCGGCATTCTTTCCGACATCCTTGGCGGCACCTTTTCCGGCATCCGTGGCGGCATTCTTTCCGACATCCTTGGCGACATTCTTTCCGACATCCTTGGCGGCATTCTTTCCGACATCCTTGGCGACTCCTTTAGCGACACTTTTGGCAGCATCTTTGGCTGCATTCTTGGCAGCTGATTTAACTCCATTTCTTACTAATTTAGTGGCCGTAGCAGCATCACCTATCCCTGGGATAGCGGCCACTAACGATATCCCAGCTCCCACCCAGTCACCACGAAAAGCAGAAATAGCTGCATTAGTAAGATCTGGAATAGCCCCTACACCTGGTAACAATCCGGCTATATCAAGTGCGGTTTGTATTCCATCCAAAATAGAATCAACATCTAATCCTTCTTCGATTTGCTGTTCACTCTCAAAGTCCTCTGTATTCTTTTTGCTCATATCAACGGGACCAGTGTCGTTCTGCCCGTCGGTGACTAGACTGATGGTTCCTCCCCACATACATGCACATGTGCTCGACTTGAGCAGTGCCGGGTCACCCTTGATGATATAATCGCCTTTTCCATCCATCCATGGGAAAGGCGTGTTATGCATACAGGGCATAGGAGTGAGATGCCCATGGTGTGCTGCCGTGGCCGATGCTGTAGCAGGAAATCCCAATGAACGACACCTACCAAACGGAGCAAGGTTGACAAACGATACATGGTCGCTGATGTTGGCCATTGGCTGGCCTGTGAGATATACCGTACGTATAGGTAACACGGTAAGCTTAGCCTGACTTGTGCCCATGGTGCATCGCATAATGGCTCCGGAGCAAACGTAAGAATCTGCCATGAGATAAGGTTTATGCTAACATGTTACAGAGTCCAGCCATCACCTCTATACGAATTTTGCATGATGTGCCGAGCAGATAGAGATGGTCTTTAAAATACGCCTTGTCATCATCAAACAATGGATTAGCGTCTAAATTAGGCTTTTTAATATTGAAGACAATGGCTTTGATACCCAAATCGGAGAGATTATAAACCATCTTTCGAATTTTGCCCATGCAATAATCCCGAAGTCCCTCGTATAGAATGCGTCCGCCATTAGAGACTGTAATCAGCGAGCCTTTGTTAATCTCAATATCCACCTTGACGGGAGATTCAAAAAAATTGATGCCTGTAATAGTCATTATAATATATTTGACATAAACTATATAGAAATATACAAAATCAATTCTTTACTACTTAGTGTCACGAGGCTTTTGAGGAACAAAAACGACAGAATTTGATTTTTGCCTTTCCATGCTTCTCTGATAGTGACTTTTATTCTCTCTTTCAATAGACTTCTCTTGATCAACTTTTGAATTGGTACATTTATTAAGCCCTTTCAAAGGTCCTATACAAAATAATGCCCCAAAAACTATAAAACCTATCAAAAGGCCAATCACAAAAGTAATCTGTTTTTTTCTCATATTTCTCGAATAATTACAAAAACTACTGTATATACAAAGTGTATTCTATGTAGGTGATTAAATTTAGATGATAGTATTTTATGATTCATTTGGATGCAGATTTTTCACTCAGACGAAGAAGCATGTCGGGCTATGTAACTGAGGATGAGGGGGAAAGATGCTCCAAAGAAATATAAAAGACTATATGACATCTACAGAATGATAATTTCAGATAATTTTGATTACCTACTTATTAATTAACTTTCACTGTGTCGGCCTTGATGTCGATGCGGTTGCCGGCGTTCATCGCCATCGACTTTGAAGCTTTCTGCTGATGTGTCTCGGAATACTGAAGCATTTTCTCTTTTGCCTCTTCACGGATATTCTCAGCAGTGAGTTGCAATTTATGTTCAATCTGCTCATCTTTGTTGTCTCCGATTTTAACAAACTGATTTTCACTGACAGAGAGAGAATCGTTGTGGTCAATATTAGCAGAACGATCATTGCCGGCATGTTCGCGTATGTCGTTGTCGGCAGTGCGTTGCATATCATGCGATGCACCAAGTGTAATGTCGTTGTCGGCAGTGGCATTGATGTCGTGACCGGCATGCATGATGATGTCGCGCTGGGCATACAGTTCGATGTTGCCTGTAGATTCGAGTTTGATAAGTTTCTCGTCGGTTGAGAATGTGAGGATGTAGTTTTCCTTCTTATGGTCGTAAATACGTATGTATCCATTGCTTCCTTCGTCGTGAATCTCTATGGTGTGTCCGTTGCGTGTTCGGATAGCCTTCACTTGGTTGTCGCCAGGAAGCCAGGCCGAGTCGGGGTCGGCCTTTCCGTTATAGAGTGTCCCCTTGACGAATGGTCGTTCAGCATTGCCTCCTTCAAAGTCGATCATCACCTCCTCACCTATCTCTGGTATGAAGCTGAAGCCTTTTCCTCCTCCGGCATATGGCTGAGAAAGACGTAGCCATGGTGTTTTCATGTCAGGGTCGAGTTGTGCCTGCCAATCAAATTGCACCCTGATACGTCCCAACATATTGGGGTCTTCATTATCAGTGACTCGCGCCCGGCAACTGGTAGCCTCAGGATAGATGTCACTATTGGTGTAGGGAGGATATTCACATGCCGATGGTATGCCTGTGAAGACATTGCTGTAGGTCTCGTCGGCTGAGAAAGAATGTGTGATGCCAATAATGAGAATCTCGTCTTGTTCAACTTCGCTCTTGGTATTCAAGACGGGATTGGAGATGTAATTGTCGATAATCTGTAATGGCGTACCGATTCCCATTCGCGAACAGTAAGTGCTGCCATTGTAATTGAGCAAACTCGCCTTTGCACCATGTGCCTGTGTCTTAGTACTCACATTGAGCACGGTCTCTCGTCCGTCGGTATCTGCGAACCCTCCAGAGTGCAGGTTTTGAAGTGTTGGTTTCGTATAGACCTCCTGCGATGCTCTAAATACTCTCTCGTTCAAGTCATTGTATTGGTCACTCATCTCTTCGATGCCTTCCTTACTAGTAGCATCGTAGTTGTTGTAGGAGGAAGCCACATGGCTGAATGCGATGTGCTGCATGCGCAGGTCTGCGCTGTATTGGGGTATGTCCTGACTGGGATATTGTAGAGTGACACCATCGAGTTTGTGTATGCGCCCAAATACCAACTGTTGTCCATCGTAATACATCCATTCCCCATAGCGGCGTGCCAGACGGTTGAGAAACTGAAAGTTGGTCTCATTGTATTGCACACAATAAGGAATGACCTCGGTAAATTCAGGATTGATTTCAGATTGGATTTGACTGTAGTCGTCGATAACATCTGAAACAATATCAGCCAATGTCTTATTCTCAAACGACTTGCATGTGGGGTTGTCGTCAAGCAACGCATCCCATGAGCAAACCTCAACATAGACATTGTACTCAGTGCGGTTTCTGCTACCCGATGCACTGATAACGACTCCATCAAACTCGATATCGGCAGTCTTGCCATCGCCACCATTTAGAGAAACATTCTCGATATTATCAGTGGAAAGCGACAGATGGAACGGCTTACCTATAACCTCACCACAGACGGCAAACATGGTTTCATTGGGGTACTCATTGGGGCGTTTGTGCATCCGAAATGACAGGCGGTTGTGGGTAAGCAGTCCCTGATACAGTGAGAAATCGTCGAGTCTCCATTTTTCTCCATCGAGATTGATGTCGAAGCCATTGGAGGTATTGCCACCAATGGTAATAGATATGTTTTTTACAGATATAGACATGTATGGTATGTTTGGATGAAAGAATCCAGACTATTTAAGTCCACTCATTAGAGAAACGTGCCCCACCGCCGATGGTGATTTTCTCTGCACTGATGGTGATGGTGGAATACATCAGTCGGCTGTCGTTGTCGTTGAAAAAATCACGAAGTCCGATACAGTAGGCATTCTCAAACTTCACTGTCTTATAGCTGAGTTTATTGTCGTGGCTATAAACGACAAAGGTAAACACGCCATTCTCGACCTCGGTCTTGTTGAACATCCATTTGTAGAAGAAGAGGTCGTCATCGTCGGTAGAAGGCATGACGAAAGTGATGGTTCCTCCATGCGGCCGTGTGACAGGTTTTCCTGTGTCATCAACCTGCTGTGAGAACTCGTATTCACACTCAACGATACCGTATTCTCGCTGTCCTATTGCCAGTTTCCCTTGAAGTGCCATGTGTTAAAGCATTAAGCAGAGACCTGCCTGCACTAAAGAGAAATGTGGCAGGTCTCTGATGTTGGTGAAAATATCAACGGATAGTCCAGCGGTTATTGTGGCTTGCATTACCAATCATAATTTCCTTGGCAGAGATGACAAACTCCTCATATTGCAGCAGTGAGTTGGTGGAGTCATAAGTTTCGGCATACTCCACAACATATCCCTCACGGAAATCCAAATGCTTCATCTCGCCACCCTCGCGGTTGGGGAATGAGATGGTGCCATTCTTACTCATGTAACTATCACACATCCAGAGGAGGATGTCGGTGTTGCCATCTTCGTTGGATTTCACTTTGACGGTGATTTTGCCTCCACGTGTTGTACCTGTGGGCTGTCCTTCGATGTCGGTTTGCTGGTTGAGTTCGTATCTTACGAACAGAACCTCACGTTCTTGAATACCATCGGCATTGATGGTAGCAGTTCTTTGTTCCATAAATAAAAGAATTTAGGTGAATAATAAATATAGATAAAAAGACAATTATTGGATAGTTTGTTCCCAATCTACTCCTGCAGTCTCCTTGTGGCCACTAAGTTCGATATAGAAATTGCGTGCCGCGAAGATAGGCTTCATCTCCACATGCACTTTGATATCCTTCGTCTTAGGATCCTGCTCCACACTGAGTTTGCTGTAACTCTCGATGAGTTTTCCAGGACCTTTGTAGTCGCTGAGAAAATCATGGAGGGCACGCTCCAATTCGCCTTTGACTTGTGGGTTCCAATTGGTGAAAGCCTCGTCGTTGAAGAAATTCTGAAACACTTTTCCAATCCAGTCGAACACACGAACGATGGGATATTCCTGCAACCCCTGTGTGGCGCCATTATAAAGTGAGCGGTTGCTGAAGGCCATCGTACGCCCGTCTTCCTCTACCATAGGCACGACACCAAGGTCAATAAGTGCTGCGATTTCCGACTTGCGCAAGTCCATACGTGCTCCCCGTACATTGTCGAGTGTGCCGTATTTCTTGCCGGCGGCACCCTGTGCGATGACCACCTCCTCGGTGTTTGACATACGTCCTGCCAGTGCTGCAGATCCAGGGATATAGAGGTCTTCATACTCGTCAGCCAGTTCCGATTTGCGTCGCCCAAGCAGATAGTTGCATGTCATCACTGCATTGCCGAGATAGGCATCCTGTCCCTGGAGGTTATCATTTTCTAAAAACGTCCTAAGTTCAGAAAAATCCTGACAGTCCTTAAAGTCGGAAATCATGATGACCTTGTTGCGATAGGCAGTCTTGGCCCATTCTCTCACTGCCACTGCATCGCCGAGGTAGCCAGGGAGTACCAACAAACTGTAATTGTTTTTCAGGCTCAGTCGGTCATAGTAACGCTCAAGTTCATCGCGAAGCATTACAGTGTCGTCGGAGTCATTGTCTATAAGGTCTTCACGCTGTACATTCATCAGTGTAATACAGTCAATCTTTCCTTGTCCTGCATTGGCGAAGAATGAGTCGAGCGAGCGGTAAGTTACTTCCAGGCGGCTGAGTTCTTCATGGATGATAGCCAGGTTTTTGCCAAGGTTCTCCATGGCTTTCTCGCTTTTCTGGCGACATCCATCGGCAATCTCCATTGGGTCGGTGCTGCTACCTTCCAATATCTGTATCCAAAGTTCGAGTTCGTCTCTGAGACGCTTGCGAGTATTGGCGTATGCCGACTCTGCGAGGAAGGAGTTTTTCACTGCTCTCCGCTTTGGGTCCATGCGGTCGATGTCCTTGATAAGGCCCTTCACTAACTGGAAGCCGCCGAATTTTCTCAGTCCACCAAGACCCTCCTCCAAAAGTGCTGAAGGATTATCTACTTTCGGACGTTCCTGAAGCTCCATCTGCTGAGCCTGCATCTCTTTCTGTTGTTTCTCTGATGCCATAGTCAATGTTTTTTACGATTTAATCTTCTGCTTCTTCTAACTCAGTCAAAAGTGCGCGTAATGCATCCCGCAGGTTGCCACGTGCGTCTTGATCGCGTAGTGCATTGCGCAAGGTACGATTTTTCTCCAACTGACGAATTACAGCATTGTAGGCATCCACCTTAGCCTTCTCTGCGCTTAAATGCTCACTATGAGCAATGAGCTGTTCGTCTTCGAAATCCTTGATCTCGCGGAACTCAAAATCTTCGTCAAGTGCTCCACCCTCCTCTGTCTCAAGGCTGATGTTTTGTTGAGGTTGATAGTGCTCAAACACCTCCTTCATATTCTTCGGCTTGAACGGCTGGCGTTCTTCGTCGGAATTAGGTCCATCGACCGTAAACTGGTCGGCGTAAAGAGTACGGTTCTGTGGGAACTCGATGATGCCATCCTCGGCTCCATCGTACAAAACCTTTGAAATAACAGTTTTCTTTGCCATGGTTAAAAGTATAAATATTAATGTATAAATTTAATGATTGTCGATGTTATCGGTCTTTTATTCGGCAGTCTCCACTTCATCAGGAGTGTCGATTTCCCATTGTATCTGTTTCTTTTCCTCGTCGTATTTCATGGTGACGGTATCTCCAGCATTGACATCACCCGAAATAATCAAACGAGACAATGGGCGGCGTATCTCCTTGCGTATGATACCAAGAATGGGGCGTGCTCCATAATGGGCATTGAATCCCACTCGTGTGACATACTGGCGGGCAGTGCTGTCGATGACCAACTCGATGTTCTGCTCATGCAGTGTGCGAAGCAGATTGCTAATATGGATGTCGAAAATACGGTCGATCATCTCGGTAGTGATTGGTGAGAATGGCACAATCTCTGTGAGACGTGCAAGAAACTCGGGTCGGAACTGCCCCTGCATCACTTCTAACATTTGGTCGTGTGTTGGCACTTTCCCCTCGCCGAAAGACTTGAAAATGTAGTCGCTTCCGATGTTAGAAGTAAAAATAATGAGAGAATTGGAGAAATCGCCCACACGTCCAAGGCGGTCGTGGAGTTTACCCTCGTCGAGGATTTGCAAGAAGAGGTCGAATACGGAGCGATGTGCTTTTTCTATCTCATCGAACAACACCACAGAGTATGGATGCTGTCGTATCTGGTTGACCAAGAGTCCACCTTCTTCGTAGCCCACATATCCCGGAGGCGCACCATAAAGCAATGCCACGGAATGTTCCTCCTTGTACTCCGACATGTCGAAGCGTAGGATGGATGTCTCGTCATCGAAGAGGAACTCCGCCAACGACTTGGCCAGTTCGGTCTTACCTGTGCCGGTAGGACCAAGGAAGAAGAACGACCCCATAGGCTGACCCTTCTTATTAAGTCCGGAGCGAGATTCATAGATGGCATCAAGAATGCTCTTGATGGCATGGCTCTGACCCACCACACGTCGATGCAAAATTTCTGCAGCACCTGAAAGGCGTTTGCGCTCTTCCGACTGGATATTTCCCATGGGAATACCAGTCATCTTGGAAACTACGTCACGTACATTCTCTTTCTTGAGCCTGACCTCACCTTGGGTTTCTCCACTCTCTTTGGACCGCATTTCGGCTGTAATTTTCACCGACGACATAGCGCGGTCAAGTAAGTCGAGGGCTGACGACGGCAACCGTCGGTCAGGCATATATCTTTTGGCAAGGCGAACAATCTCTGAAGGTACATCTTTCTCCATAGTGAGATGATGAAAATTCTCATAATTACCAGATTGACTGAGAATAATCTCCACAGCATTATCTTCAGAAGGTTCCTCAACGGTGATTTTCTCAAAATAGGAAGTCAGTTCCTTGTCTTTCTCTATATCCTTGGTGTAGCCATCGACTGTAGAAGTGCAAATTACCTGAAGGAGATTCTTCTGTAATAGTCGTTTGAGACCGGGAAGAATACCATTAAGCAGAGACTGCTTGTCCTCAACTCGGTGGAAATTCTCTACGACTAAAACTGGTTGTGTAAATGACTCGAGTGCATCGGTGACCTTACGGAAGCGATCTTCTATCTCACCTTTGTATGACACGCCCTGACTAAGTGAAATAAGATCCAACTCATAGAGTTGAAGTCCTTCAAGTGAGGATGGCATCAATCCACTAACAACTCTCTGGACCAAGGCACGTATTAAGCTGGTCTTTCCTACCCCCGTTTCACCCACGACAAGAATATTGGCACGGTCTTTCCGGCCAAGAATTTCCGTGATGGACACCAAGATGTCGTCGAAACCGACAATTTCCATATTGTTTTCGCCAGCGGCAAGTGCTATGCAGTAATCATCTATTACGTTACTGTCTGTGGCTGTCTTCTTCTGACTGGTGACCGCAGCGGTGGCTGGTATCCCTGATGCATCCTTGCGCAAAGTGGCGACAATTTTGTCTGGTGTTAATGTTAAGGTCTTAAGCTGCTCATAAGTGAATCCCACCCCTGGTGTAACAAGGGCTGCCAATATACATGGTGCTGTGAGATTTTCCATTTCACAACGTTCGCTAATGGCAAGGGCTTCCTTGACAACCGACTTGGCGTCACGAGAAAGAATGATTTCTTTCATCTTGTAAGGAGAACGAGGGCATTGTTTGAGATGTACATCTGCCCAATCCACAAGATAGTAATAATCATCATCGAGAGTTTCCTCTATGTAGTTCACAAGTCCCGCACTCTTATGCAAAAGAGCACGTAACAAATGTACAGGCTCGATTTCCGGTGAGAGATTGTCTATTGCGAACGACTGTGCAATATGCAGCAGGTCGAACGGCAAATCCTGCAATGCTAATAAATATTTGTCCATGTATAAATAGTTTTATAGTTATTCAAAAAAAAGTCTCTTTCAAATGTAAGCGCAACCGTTTTCAATTCAATAAATACGCATAAACATTTCTGAACTTGTTAATTATATTTTACAGGAACAACAACTCCTTCAAAAAAACTAAATTCTCTAAAACAAGATTATTCCATGTTATTAAATGATATTTTTATCAACATTTACTTTTCTATCTTTTCCAAAAAAGCTGTCGGAATGTAAGCTGTACAAACCATTCCTATTGAGCTTAGAGATACAACAACCCTTTGTTGACCTGCAATTCGTGCCACTTTACCAATCACGCCAATAAAAGGACCATCTATCACCCTCACCATCTCACCACCTTTGAAATGGCATGATTTCTCATCAATCATTCTCATGTGCTCATTTCTGGTATAAGTAGCCATAATAAAGTTTTCCATTTCTTTGTTTGGAATAGTCAAAGGTGGATTCTTACCATCATTATTAGTGGAAAAATGATTATAATAAAATGATAGATAAGATAAGGCAGGGGTATATTTAACATAAATGTTTGCTTGTTCTATAGTCATATAGGCGAAAACTAAATTAGGCACAAGAGGTTTGAGTACCTTTTTACGTCTTCCATTCTCAATAACAACTTTATATTGCAAAGCACTATAGGCATAGATACCTTGAGAAATTAAATAATTACAAGCTTTAATAGCCCTCCCGTAGGAGGTTCGAAGAACAAACCATTTTCCATCAGGATTATATGCATATTCTACCGACACCCCAGTTTTGGAATCAACGACCTGAGGGATAGTGTTAGGGGTAAGCCTGACACTTGTAGAAGCGTTCCCGCATCCTTTTGAAATCACATTAGACAATGTGCTCATACTCAAACCGAATCATGCACTTCTGCCGGTTCGATACATGACATCAAAAAGCTTTGCTACGCAGTTGTCCATTCTACATATCAAATCTCTTGCACTGCCTATTGTTGTCAACCAAAAAACATTAGAGCCCACGTTGATATATATTATCATCCATCCCGAACAACCGTAACAAATACGATTAAGTAATATAATAAAACATATATAGATCTCCGAGGACATATATCGTTGCTCAGTTCAAAACAGCAATCGCTAGATTTGCAAGATTTCGACATGTCTCAAACAAAGCGCTTTTAAAAGCCTTTAAAATGTCATTTTCTGAATTTCACAGTCCCAACAAGTGAATATCTTATTAGACAAACACACAGTATCGGCACGAACTGAATAATCACAAATACCCCATTGGGAAATGGTATATCGTGAATACACACAGAAAAACGTTGCAAATATATAAAAAAAAATAATAACAATGGAAATATAGCCCACTTCACTGAAAGTGTAAATTACACTTTCTGACAAATTATAATATTAGAGCTAAAAAGACCGAAGATAGTAATATATGACATAATTAATAGGATAAGCATCATCCATAAGGATGTGTCAAAACGAATGGTATCTAAATGCCAACTTTCAATTTGTGAGCTTACCTTTACCAAATAGCCAAGAAAAAGCCACTCTTGGACTCTCTTCAGGGTTTCAAGGTGGCTTTTTCCAAACTATATCTGATGTCTTGACATCTATTAAGAAACTTGCTAAAATTAAAATACAATTAAATCTAAAACACCGCCATGTCTTCAGTGAAATTGTCATCGAAGGGATTGTCTGGGGGTGGTGGGACAATATTGTTCATTCTCGAGCCAAGGATTTCACCACCTTCAGTTGGTGGGATATAGGTGTCCTCTGGGTTGGCAAAACGGGTGAATTCTCCACGGAAATTCAGCAGAACGTCACCGACGGCACCCTTACGGTGCTTAGCGATGATAATCTGTGCCATACCATGCAGGTCATTGCCATTCTCATCATGTAAGATATGATAATACTCCGGACGGTGAACAAACAGCACCATATCGGCATCCTGCTCGATGGCTCCCGACTCACGCAAGTCACTGAGTTGAGGACGTTTACCCTCCGCTTTATTGGCGGCATTATCACGTGTCTCTACCGAACGGTTCAACTGAGAGAGTGCCAAGATAGGAATATCAAGTTCCTTGGCAAGTTGTTTCAATGAACGGCTAATAGTAGAAACCTCTTCCTGACGGTTGCCGAATTTCATACCATTAGCATTCATCAACTGCAAATAGTCGATCATGATGAGTTCCACTTTCTTCTCACGAACCAAACGACGTGCCTTTGTACGCAGTTCAAAGATGGATAGGCCTGGAGTATCATCTATATACAAAGGCACTCCGAGTAGTTTGCCGATATTTTTATCAAAACGGCTCCAGTCTTCGTCATCCAATTGACCATTCATCACCTTTCTACCTTCTATCTCACAGGTATTTGAAATCAGACGGTTGACCAACTGTACATTGTTCATTTCCAATGAGAAGAAGGCGATAGGCAACCGATGGTCCACGGCGATATTCTTGGCGATAGAGAGAGCAAACGAAGTCTTACCCATCGCTGGACGACCGGCGATAATCACCAAGTCACTCTTCTGCCATCCTGAAGTGATATAATCCAATTTGGTAAAACCACTGGGAACACCAGTAAGACCACCCTTGTTAGAGGCTGCCTTTTGCATAATCTCCACAGCCTGTTTCACCACAGGATCTATCTGGACATAGTCCTGTTTCATGTTTTTCTGTGAGAGTTCGAAGAGACTTCCCTCTGCCTCCTGCATGACAAGGTCGATGTCGTTGGTCTCATCAAATGCCTTTGTCTCTATCTGACTTGCAAAGGATATCAGCTGACGTGCGAGGAATTTCTGGGCAAGTATTCGAGAATGATACTCTACGTGAGCAGAAGAGGCAACATTCTCGGTAAGGCTGTAAACATACATTTCACCACCCACTTTTTCCAGTGTGCCGTCTCGCTTGAGTTGTTCAATTACAGTGATGACATCCACTGGACGCTCATCGAAAGTCAGGCGTTGAATGGCGGAATACACATACTGGTTCCGAGGTTCATAAAAAGTTTCAGGACGCAGGATTTCACTCACTACGGTGAAAGCGTCCTTGTCAATCATCAATGCGCCAAGCACGAGTCGCTCTGTCTCCAACGACTGAGGAGGGACATGTCCTAATCCAGTATCTATTGGACCTTTCGACTTTGGACGCTGTTGGTTCTTGTTTGTGTTGTTATTTTCAGGCATAATGGATACGTTTGATTTTTAGCGGATGCAAAAATAGCATTTTTTTTTGATATGGTCTTCTATCATCTCTATTTTTTAATCATCTTTCTCATCCACCTTTTAACCCGTCATTATGTTCAATTTTAGCTTCGCTGCTTCTTATCACCACTCGGCAGAGCTTATCCTTGCGACAGCAAATAAACAATTTGATTGTTGAATTGAAGACGATAATGTTAAAAAAGCTCTATGCCAATAATACCATTAACTTTGAGCATGTCAAATGTCATAGAAAAGTTACCTTATTCGGAGAAATTTTTCCCCATATATGTTGGGCTAAAACCTTGCAAGAGCTTTGGCCCATTCAGAAATATCGTCAGTGTATTTCTTAACCAGATTGCCTTCAACAGTTCTATAAAGCAGACGAGGCAATTGATTGTCAACTGAGTTGTCATAGACGTATGCACGGTCCACAATGGAAATCGCTTCTTCGGCATTGATCAGCGACTTATAATAGCGTGAAATTACTTTGGAGATAGGCACTTCGTGACCACCATTCATGAACCGCTGGGTGATACGGACGACATTGATGGCTGGATCAGAGGTACAAACAAAAAAGAACCTTATGAAAAACCCTACAGCCTTGGCTTTTCGAATGAATTCCAACTTCTCCTGAGAAGAAAAGACGGTCTCAAAAACAAAATCTCGTCCCTTTTCCAGGCACTCATAACGTAATTGTGTCGCGTGCTCTGCTGCTTTCAACACTGCATCATGGGAATTCCAGTCTCCATATACATCTTGCGCGATGTTATCAGGGTTGATATATAAACTATCAGCTGCCCATTCATTGTTTAGAAGTTGAATGGTAGTCGTGGTCTTGCCCGAACCATTTGGGCCAGCAACCACACAAAGGGTAGGAAGACGTTCAGCCATTGAGAGAACTGTTTCTCTGGGAGCGTCTGAGGTTTATGGCGTTCAAAACCTCAGAAAAACGACGTTGTTTTTCAGCCTCAGCTCTGGCACTGGACTCACGAGCCGCTTTTGCCACATCCTCCATCAAAGCCTGCAGCATTTCGTCTGTTGGCTCTTCCATAGATGTCAGCCGATATTTCTTATAGGTCTCTGGCATAATAAACAATACTTTTATACTACAAATATACTACAAACATATTAAAAGCCGAATATAAAGCATTATAGAAGACCAAGCTTCTTGCTTTCTTTTTAAGGTGCAACCCATATTCGCAACACAGCGGCAAAAATACAAATTCTTTTTGATACAACAATCTATCATCCCCACCTTTTATATATTATTATCAAATGCATATTATAAATAGCTTTGAAGCTATCAACACGACAACAGCACCCAGAACGGTTGTACATCAAAGTAAAGTAGTTTTATTTCCTCATTGTAAACTTCCAACTTTCTGGCCCAGCACGTTATAGGATGCACCTTGTTTTTCGATATATATACAGCCGTGTCTCAGGTATTTCTTGGGTGTCACGGTCTTTTTGTCGATGATAGGGATGTCGGAGGCGGAGTCCTGATAGCCCGGACGTTCGTAAGGACCCAAATCACGCTGCAGGCCGGTGATGGTACGACGGAGGAAAGGGAAGTCGGTGAGTAGGCTTTCGGGAATGTCATAGTCGGCATTGCCCGCATCAACCATCTTGCTGTCACTGACAAGGCGGGCGAAACGCCGCGGCAACGAACCGTCGATAGCCCTGGGCATGAGGGCATCCTCCTCGTCGAGCGAAATGAAGTCATCGCGCCCGATGCCCGTGACAAGATGATGGATCCACCCGTTTTTCGACATGGGTGTGGAGATGGCGTTGAAGTCATCGCTGCCGACACAAATTTCCTGTTTTCCCAAACAAATATTGTTGTAGAACTTGGTATTGGCATCCGAGCCGCCCGACTCGAACATATAGTCGTAACTATTGTTGAAAGCCAGACACCCGATGAGAACATGGCCTCCCTTGTGGTTGTTGCAGTCGAAGCCTTTCACACTGCTTCCGGCATTGCAGTTGAAAGCCACGCAGTTGTAGGCATAATGGATACCTTTCGACGAGCCACCTGTGCCGTTGCCACCAAGTTTGATGCCGTTGCCGTTACCGGAGAACGACATCGACCCACTCTTATGTATGTAGTCTTTCACCCACAGATGGTCCTCAGCCTTGCCGGAGTCCCATGCCCAACATTCAGCGAGTATGACGTCAAAGTCAGTTTCGAAAAGGTCCCAGGCATCATCGCTGTTGTGCCATGCCCTGCATCTGATAAACCTGTTTCCCTTGCCGTTGTGCATCTTACATGCGAATCCATCGGCATCCGAACCATAGTTGGAATCGTAGTCGCAGTTGTGGTGGGAATCACAATCGATAATATCATTGTATGCGCAGTAGGTGCCGTCGTTGGCGCTGAGATTGGGGAAGGTGTCGCTGAACTTGTGTCCGAAGCCCAACTGAAGGCCAGTGTCGAGATTGTAGGAGAACTCGCACCGTTCTATCCGGTTGTGCGACCCCTCGAGTTTGATGCCATTATCGGCAGCATGGGTGACATGCAAGCCGAAGAGCCACCAATAGTTGCCCGTGATGAGGATGCCGCGGTCGCCAATGCTCTGCTCTGTCAATTGCTGGACGAAGTCGAGTACTGGTTTTTCGTCTTCATAACTTCTTATCACAATAGGTTTATCGGAAGTTCCCGAAGTGGTGATACGCACGGTATATTTCTTGCCGTCCTTCTTCATTGTCGGTTTGTAGATGCCGCCGCGGCAAACGATATGGTCGCCAGCAACCGCCCGGTCGACGGCATATTGGAGGTTGAACCAAGGATTCTCCTTGGAACCGTCGCCTGTCTCGTCATTGCCGTCAGGAGCAATGTAATAAGTGTGAAGCGCCTCTGGAAACGGTTGTGTCGGCACCGGAACGCCTTCTGTGATGTAGGTAGGGTCGTCAGGGTCAGTGGGAGTGCTGCCACCAGGGGCGTTGATGGTGATTTCAATGTCATCAAGATAGATGGTGCCATTTTGGCAAGTGAAACGGATAAGCACCGAGGTGTCTTCTTCGGTAGAATTGACCTTGAACGAACTGCTACCATAGGGTGTCGACGACGACACGGTAGAAATGCCAAGTTCGGTCCATGTGGCACCACCATCGAGGGATTTCTCCACCACCAACTTCTTGCCGTTACCCGAAGCACGATGAATAAATGTGATGCGCTGCGGCTGCGAGAGTGCAGGTGTCACAAGATAGGCATTGGTGCTCATTGCCGCCCTCTGGCTTCCGTTGTCCTTCTTCACACAGACGCCCTTGAGTGTCCACAGTCCCGAAGCAAGCGTCGCCTGGGTTTCAGAGGAGGATGCCGAGGTTGGCAAACCACTTTCAAAATTCTCGATGAAGGACTCTGCGCGGATTACAGCACAACAGAGCAGCAACAGCATGAATGATAGTATTTTTTTCATATTTTAGTCAGTTCATCTTCGGTCTTTTCTCGGTCAATATCTGTGCAAAGACCTCGGCACAATGGCGGATATCATTATACTCATTGAGCCGGCGGTTAATATCTTCTGGCCCTAAAGACTGTGATATTACCAAATAATCACCTTTTTGCCATTTACGACATAGACACCGGCAGGCAATTGATTTTTCTGACTCGTGTTCCCTACTTTCACGCCAGTAAGACTGAAGATGTCGGTTGGTATGGAGGAATCTTCGATGATTAGCTCAATGCCGTCAGTGATGTCAGGCCCTTGAATTGACAAGGATGTCACCGATGAATTGGCTTTATCGATATAGACTCGGAAAGGAATGACAACAATAGCATCGGCAGTATAGGCGAAGGTGTTAGAGAAATTACTTGCAAAATAGATATTCCACATCTGCGTGGCACGATTAGTCCATAATAACTTGTCATTTCCTATCATGCTGTGCATTGGCGTGCTTGAAGTCGGTTTCAACGTTGTGGCACCACCAGAGAAGACGACCTGCTTGCCAGCCAAGGAACCGTCGTTTGCAATCAAATACGGAACGTTAGCCTTAATGGATGAGGCATAGCCAAGCCTGACATTATCGTCGCCGACGCTCAAGATTTTCTCCAGCCAGAAAGCCTTATTCGTATCTGTAGCTGAGTGGAACCAGTCGATGGCGGTATCATCTACTTTGACTGTATTCACATCAAATGGGATGACCATAGACGACCATTTGGCAGCGTCGGACTCAGTGAATGTTCGTACATATTTCACCGAAGAGGTTACCTCTATCTCCTCTGGGATATAATAGTCGTAGCCGTCGGTGAAAGTGAAAGAACCACTCTTGTTCTTATAGTTCACATTGTTGTGGCCTGAGAGCGACTTAGGCACACTATTTTCCAACATATAAATGGTGTTGGGATTGCTATTGGGCTTAACACTTTTGGTGAACGCCTTTCTGCATTTTATGTTACCAACCAAGGAAAATCATCTTTTTAACACAACTTTAACGTTGTAAAGTATTTTCTTCCGGTTGAAATCATCTCCTATCCTG
>OMXV01000049.1 GCA_900315075.1 uncultured Prevotellaceae bacterium
ATGCTTTTCCGGGTTGTATGAGACCACAGTGAACTCACCACCCTTGACCATCTTAGGTCCCCATAGTGTATGGCCTACCTTCCTCAGTATGGCGTAGCATCTCCCGCTTTGATACACATGTTCCTGGAATTCCAGGCTACGGTCCACCCATGTGGAGTCATTGGAGCGCAGTTTTAGGTTTGTGTCATAATGCTCAGTCTTGAGCACCCGCTTACCGTCCGTCACGTCCTCTGAGAGGGTGGCTATGAGCACTCCCTTTTCCTCCATGGGAATGACACAATAATCGTGGATGTTGTCCTTGTATGGAAACTCCAACCTTGCCTTCACTTGTGCGTAAGATACTTGATACGCAATCAAGAGTAGAAGTATGAAAACCAGCCTGTTTCTCATATTGCCAGTCGTTTAGTTGATACAGTGTTTGATTGTCTATGCTGTCAATTGTGTGGACTTCTGATTATGTTATTCGCTATTCTCGACATATTCTTTATCTAAAATAAAGTATTCATATAATCCATCATAATTATCTCTCGAAAGTTTAAACGAATTATAGTCGGAAGAAAAAAGGATATGATCATCCGCTTTCTCTTTGAAAGTAAAGGCATGATCAGAATACTCTTCTTTAACCATTGTTCTAACCTCTTCCAGTTTCCCCTCTCTATAATAAAAGGAACTATCTTTGTCTAATATTATATAACAATTATTATATGGGAGTGTATCTGTTGGATCATATAACATTTTTTTATATTCAATATATTTTCTCTTCGTATTGGTGTCCGTAGTTTTCTCGGTTGATTTTTTACTTTTTATCTCATATTCTTCATTATTATTTGTCACCTTCTTGCATGAAATTAAAGCAATAGAATAAACAATAATAATAATAAGGATATTGTATTATTAAAAAAAGTTCTATTCATAGCGTGTCTTTTTATATAAATCCCAATTTACTAATCGCTCAGCTCTATCCATTGCAGCTTTATTTTGGATATTATTTTTGCCTTTATAAGTGTTGGTATTCTCTGTGCCCATTATCTCTTTCCTCCATAGAGGGGTCAGTGGAGGTCTCTCATACATAGGGAGATTATACATCTCGTTTCTTGTTTTAGATTGTTGCAATCGTCGCTGCAAATATATAGCATAAATGTTGAAGTTCCAAATTTTTAAGTACACATTAGTACACAAATAGTACACTATTTTTACACCATTTTACACATTGGATGAATGCCAGCTCATTTTCAAGGCCGATAATTTTGTCATTTGTAACATTTTTGCGAATAATCGAGCGGTTTTACGGCTTTTCAGCGCGATTTCTTTTTCGTATGTAACATTTTACACTTTTTTTTACACTGGTTTTTCACTTGAATTAGGTGTTTCAGCCTGTTCATCTGTTGCTGTCCTCCACGAATTACCATGAATCGCCCATAAATTATCAAAAATAAAATTCATGACAAATTACTTCCCTTTGGTCAGTGGGTCTGCGACAAATCTCGCGTTCGTTTTTTCTCCATGAATGACAAAGACAGAGGAACAGAAGAACAGAGAGATTCTTGTCTTTGAGCGATTGTTTTTTATATATTTCTACGGAGGAGGGGAGTAAAGGGAGGAGGCCTAAAGACCTTGGAGTGGATTATGTGTGTTCACACATCAGGCCGTCAGGCCTCCTCATACTCCTTGCCTCCGTAGAAGTTTTATTCAGATGAATTGTATTTTCTGATCATTACCTCCCTTTGGTCAGTGGGTCTGCGACAAATCTCACGGTCAATTCCTGATAATTCCTGGAGTATAACAACAGCCGAATAGGCTGCTTTCGTGTTCATTTTTCCCAACCACCCTGCCCCCTCCTTCATAAGGATGGGCACCTACCCACTCCCCGTCCCCCTCCCGACATCGGGATGGGGCTCAACCGCTCCTACTCGTCGCTCGTTCACTAAGGTACTGCTCCCGAAGATAGGTCGCAGTGGAATTATTCACGCAACAGAGTTGCGATTGTCTATGTTCGCTGCGCTCTCTTTGTTGCTTCCATATTGTCATGTTTTTTATGCATTATTCGTGTGATTCGGTCGATTACCTCCTTTTGGTCAGTGGGTCTGCGACAAATCTCGTGTTCGTTTTTTTTGTTCATCAGTAGGCGTTCAAAAAAAGTTATAAAAACAGGTCGTATGTGAGATGATTACATTGTATTTATTCACTTGCGCAACTTAAATTATGTTTTTTATTTTGCATTGTTTTCGGTTTTAAATAAATTTCTCACGTTCAAAAATGATAATATCTTATTCATTTTGTTCACTTAATCGAAATTTTCATTATATTTGCAGCAAAATAGACAGTTATGATTGTAGCCAACCCCATTTACGACATTGTATTCAAATATCTGATGGAAGACGAGCGTATCGCCCGCACCATCCTCTCTGCGCTTCTGAAGAAAGACGTGGTGGCCGTTGAGGTTCGCCCTCACGAGTACGCCAACGACAAGCGCGACAAGCTCTCCGTCTTCCGCATCGACTTCGGTGCGACCATCGAGGAGGAAGACGGTTCGAGGCACCTCATCCTCATCGAGCTCCAGAAGACGTGGCTTCCCACCGAGACGCTACGCTTCCGCCAGTACCTCGGCGTGCAGTACGAGAGTCCGCACAACATACAGCCTGGCAGCCGTGAGGGCTACGCCATCCCCATGGTATGCGTCTATATCCTCGGGCACAAGGTTGGCGACATCGAGGAGCCAGTTCTTTACGTGCGCCACCAGTCCTACGACTACAACGGCAACCGCGTGACCAAGGGTCTCCCCGACCCCTTCGTTGACAGCCTCACCCACGACAGCATCATCGTGCAGATCCCGCGCCTTCGTGGCCAGGTGAACAACCGCCTCGACAAGGTTCTCAGCATCTTCGACCAGACTCGCAAGACGAAGGCCAGCCAGCAGATGCTCGACATCGACGACGACTTCTACCCTGAGGATGACACCGAGATGCAGCGCATACTCAAGCGTCTGCTCATGGCCGCGACCGATGCCGACATGCGCATGGACATGAACGTGGAGGATGAGTACTACTCCATCATCGAGAAACAAGACACCGAGATATTGATGAGGGACAGGGAGATTGCCGAGAAAAACGTACAGCTCGCCGAGAAAAACGCGCAACTCAATGAGAAAAACGCGCAACTCAATGAGAAAAACGCGCAACTCAATGAGAAAAACGCGCAACTCAATGAGAAAAACGCGCAACTCGATGAGAAAAATGCGCAACTCAATGAGAAAAACGCGCAACTCGATGAGAAAAATGCGCAACTCAATGAGAAAAATGCGCAACTCAATGAGAAAAATGCGCAACTCAATGAGAAAAATGCGCAACTCAGCAGTTCCATTCGTATGCTTTTCGCTGCGGGAATGTCGCCCGACAGCATTGCAAAGGGTTTAGGGGTGGATGTGGAAGTCGTCAACGGCCTCATCCAAAAAGACAAATAAAGCAACATGAAAAAGCCGCCTAAAAGCTGATGGCTATGAGACAAGATGAATGGCCATGAGATTTGTCGTACACCCACTGACCAACGGGAGGTAATGAACCATGAGTTATCATACAAAAACTATGAAGCACCTCTTTATAATAATTACACTCTTGACGATGGCTTATTCGGTGGAAGCACAGAATAGAGCTGACATATCATCACTATGTGCCAAAATCGATGATGCCATCGCCAATTCTCAGCAATATGTTGCACAGCGCGAGGCCAATATCGCCATGGAGCGGCGCAACTTGAAAATGGCACACGATACCCAGCAGAAATTCAACAATAGTTTCCGATTGTATGAACTCTACCGGCCTTTCGTGAGCGACTCTGCCATCTATTTCCTCAAAGAATGTGTCAACTATGCCAGGCAACTTGGTGACCCCTCTGAGGTACTCCGCTGCCAGTCGCTCTATGCACTCCGCTGCTCCAACATCGGTATGTACGATGAGGCACTTTGCGTGCTCGACTCCCTCAAGCCCACGCCAGGGATGGATAGCTTAGCTTTGGGCACTTATTATGAGGCTTATAATAATGTATATAGCGAACTGAGCTATTACACTCGCCTTCCCGACATGAAAGATTATTATCTGGCTAAGGCTCAACATTATGAACAGTTGATGCTGAACTACCTTCCTGCTGATAATGACGCATGTCTGATGCGACGGGAATTGGCTCTGCTGAACGCCCAAAGACTTGATGAGTCGATGAAGGTGAACGATGAGTGGAAGGCAACGGTAGAGGAGGGCTCTCATCCTTATGCTTTTATGGCATTGTATCGCTACTTGGAATTTAAGGCACGACGAGATACCACTCAGATGATGTATTGGTTGGTGGAATCGGTGCAGGCAGACATCAAAAATGCTGTCATGGATCAAGGCTCCATGTGGGAATTGGCCAATGAATTGATGTTGCAGGGTGATATCGACCGCGCCTCGAGATACATTAGTTATACCAGCGATTGCGCCAACCGATATGGTTCGCGACAGCGCAATTGGCAGATTGCGCCACTGCTGTCGAGTATTGCTAAAAGCTACAAAGAACAGAGTGAGCGCACCACTTCACAATTGCGTTACACCATCGCTGCCATCAGTGTGCTGGCATTGCTCCTATTGGGAGCTTTGTTCTGGGTGCGTCGTCGAAACAAGCAATTGGCGGCAGCACGGAATGCGTTGAAATCTTCTAATGACGAATTGGCTGCTGCCAACCGACAACTTGCCTCGCAGACCGATGAACTCTCAGGGCTTAATGGCCAACTTTCATCGCTCAATACTCAATTGTCGTCGCTCAATGCCCAACTTACAGAGAGTAACCGGGTAAAGGAGGAATACATCGGACGATTCATGAGCCTTTGTTCGCAATATATCGACAAGTTGGACAACTATCGGAAGATGGTGCACAAAAAAGTGAAAAACAAAGACTTCGACGATTTGTATCAAACCACGAAATCCACACAACTCAAAGAAAAGGAACTCGAAGAACTGTATGAAAACTTCGATACGGTATTTCTGCATCTATTCCCGAATTTCATTGATGAATTCAATGCTCTCCTACAGCCAGAGATGCAAGTGCATCCCAAAGAGGAAAACCGTCTCAATACCGATATCCGCATCTTTGCCCTTATCCGATTGGGATTTGAAGATTCATCCAAAATAGCTGAGTTCCTGCATTATTCCGTCAACACCATCTACAACTATCGAGCCCGCATCAAAAACGGATATACAGGCAACCGGGAGCAATTCGAACAAAAAGTCAAAGAACTTGGGAGCATCAAGTGACTTTTCACAACTTCCCCGCCCCTGGGCATCCTCATCTGTTCTACGGACTTTTATGACTTTTGGGACAGTCAAGCATCCTCATTAACCACTGTCGGGGCATATTTCATTTATGCTCAAATAATAAAAAGCATTATTTCCTGTTGGTTTGCTTTCTGCTTGACATAAATCAAGTGAAAAAGGTTTTGAATTGATATATATCAAGAAATGAGGGTAAAAAGTACAATTATTCTTGAAATAATTTGCAAGATTCTCCCAAAGCCCTTACCTTTGCATCGTGTTTTTCATAGTATTAGATTTAAGGTTAACAAGGTTGGGACTCGGCGGAGTCCTTTTTTTTGTTTATAGGGTCTTTGTTCCTTCCCTTCTTGGTCTATCAGCACGTATGTAGGGGTCAGAACGGGCGAGGATGCCCTACTTCCATCCTCCCTCGTTTCAGATCTTCCCATTCGGAGTTGACTGTCGTAGATTTGTACGATATATCAAGACCTTGTCATTTTGTCAGCGGGAAAATGACATTTTGTCGCTTTAAAGCCTATGGCACGCTTGTTGCAACAAGTAGGGTGAGAGCCAAGGAGTTATCCAAGGTTATCTCAAACAACATCGTATAACTAAAAGTATAATTAGGAGGTAAAGATTATGTTACCAGTATTTAGAAACGGATGGTTCCCTACACTGTTTGAAGATTTCCTGAACACTGATCTTATGCCTCGTGCCAATACAACGGCACCCGCAGTCAATGTTAAGGAGAGTGAAACGGCCTATGTGATGGAGTTGGCTGCTCCGGGCATCAAGAAAGATTATTGCCGCGTGAGCATCAACGACGACGGCAACCTCTGTATCGCTATCGAGAACAAGATGGAGCACAAGGATGAGGACAAGAATCATCACTATCTACGCCGTGAGTTCTCTTATTCGAACTATGAGCAGAACTACACGCTGCCAGATGATGTGGATAAGGAGGGCATCGCTGCCAAGGTGGAAAACGGCATTCTGACCGTCACACTGCCAAAGGTGAAAAAAGAGGAGAAGAAACAGGCCAAGGCCATCGAGATATCATAAAAATAATAATATCAAAACAACAAATGCGGGTGCATTACATTTGTAATGCACCCGCATTTGTTTAGATAGGATTGATAACTCAACCATAAGCTGTAGTAAACCAACACAAAACACCAGAAGCAACTCAGTCTCTATGTGTATAAAGAACTTTATTCGATGACCGCCTTGTGCCCTTTGGTCACATAGATGCCTTTCTGTGTGGGCTTGCCGTTCAGACGTCTTCCACTTAGGTCGAACCAAGTGTCTTCCTCTTGATTGTTGGATTTCACATTTTGAATGGAGTTGAGTCCGTCACCGAAATTGATGTTGAAGGTAAAGCTGTTGGTGCTGCTGCCATCGTTAGGCGTGAAGATGAAGTAAGCACGGCATGCTTTTAGTGTACGCTCCTTGGCAGTGTAAATCAACTGGTTTCCAGAGGTGAGATAATAGACGAGCGGGTTGTCGGAAGGTAAGATGGTGAACGCATCGTAATAGCCGATGAAGTTCACGTGACCATCTTCAGAGATGAAGTTGTTTGTCGCACTGTTGATGGTTACACCATTGAATATTGGGTTGGTGATGGTTGGATTTTCAGTGTCTGCTTCCCATTTGATGATGTAGGGGTTGCCGGCAGTGATACTATTCTCGTTGCTGCCGAAAGCCAAATCAACGTGGTGTCCCGTGACAGTAGCGGTTGCTAAAGCACGGATGTCAGCCCCTGCCAGCGGACTGGTAGAGAGTTGTTCTGCTGATAGGTTGAAAGGCAGACACACCGTGTTCCAGTTACCATCCATATAGAATGTGCGATTTTTTAGCATTACATTGATGGCTTCACCATTCTCACACGCACTTATGAGGGTACTGTTGTCGGTTCCTTTGTCTTCCAATACGAGGTCAATCCCGTAAGTCTCAACAGCAAAAATGTTTTCGGAGTTGCCCCAACCATCAGGAGTGGTCCACCCCAAATCAGCATTAGAGAAAGTAGAAGCCTCGTAACTCTCTATACTCTCCTCTGGAACATAAAGTTTGATACTCCCCAAATATTTTGCCTGGGTGCTGCCTATACCGCCTTCGTGGGAGAAAAACACATCGTTGTATTCCCATGTAGGAGGTGTGGTCGCCTTGACGAGGAATTCCTTTAAGTTGGGAAGGTCGATGAAGGCACCGGAACCGATGGTTTCCGGGGTATGAAACAGGCCATCCATCCTCACCCCCTGAAGTCTAACTTCTATTTCTCATCGATAAATCAGTGTTAGCATGTGATTGGGGTCGAAGAGTTCTGCAGCAACTTCCTGGATTTGTGTGGCTGTCACCTGGTCAATGTTTTCGTAGAGGCGCTCAATATCCCTTTCCCAACCATAATGCAGGAAACTCTTACCAAAGCTGAGGGCAAAACTCTCACGTGCATCGCAGGCGATGCCAATCTGACCTTTTAACTGGCGCTTGGCCGACGAAAGCTGCTGGGCTGTCAGCTGTGTGTTGACGATTTTGTCTAATTCACGCCCTACCAGTCGCAGGCATCTATTCACATGTTTGTGGTCACAACCGAAATAGACACTCCAGGAGCCAGCATCGCTGTAGCAAATCATCATGCTCTCTACAGTATATACCAATCCATTGCGCTCGCGCAAGGCAAGATTCAAACGGGCATTCATCCCCGGACCACCCAGCAGATTGTTGAGCAAATAAAGAGGGATGCGACGCTCGTGGTGGATGTTGTAGGCGCGACAACCGGTCATCACATGCGACTGATGAGTGCCACGGTCGATTTCAAATGTCCCCTTTTGTATTTCGGGCAGTGTGGCTATTGTATTCTCAAGTTCGTCGAGAATAGGCTGGTGGTCGGGAAAGCCGGCTGTGGCTTTCTCTAACAGACGGACGAGACGATTGAAATCCACATTGCCATAGGCAAAAAACACCATGTTTTCTGGACGGTAATAGCGCTGGGTAAATGAAAGGGCATCGGCGGTGGTGAACTGTCGCACACGCTCGGCGGTGCCCAAGATGTTGTGTCCCAAGGGATGGCCATCGAACAGCCGACTCTCAAAGTCGTCGTAAATGAGTTCAGAGGGCGAGTCGTTGTAACTCTCAATCTCGTCGGCAATGACTTCTGTCTCTTTGTCAATTTCTACTTGTGGATAGGTACTATGAAATACGATGTCTGTGAGCAAATCCACTGCGCGAGGTAGGTGTTCGGCGAGGATGGCGGCATAATAGACCGTGTCTTCCTTATTGGTGAAAGCATTCAGGTCGCCGCCCACACGTTCTAAACAGTTGAGGATGTGAAATGAGCGCCGACGAGAGGTTCCCTTGAAGGTGACATGCTCGCAGAAATGGGCCATTCCCTCATAGCCGGACTCTTCATCGCGTGAGCCAACGTTGACACCATACCCGCAATACACAACATTAGAACGGTCGTGGAGGTGTATCACCCTTAGACCGTTCCGTAAAGTAAAAGTATTGTAAGTTTTTATAGACATTCCAAAACGCGTTTGAGCACTGTTTGGGCAGAAATCTCACGGTTGGCTGCCTCGGGGATAACTAATGAGTGGCTACTCTCAATGACATCGTCGGTGACTATCAAGCCACGGCGTACAGGCAGGCAGTGCATGAAATAGCCATTGTCGGTCCACGACATGTGTTCGCTGTCGATTGTCCAACTCATGTCTTTGCTGAGAATTTTACCATAGTCCTCTGGACGGCTCACACCTGGACAACTCCAGTTCTTGGCATATACAAAATGTGCTCCCTCGAGGGCTTTCCGCTGGTCATACTCTACATGGGCGTTGCCCACAAACTGTGGGTCGAGTTCATAACCCTCGGGATGGGTAATCACCAAATCCACATCAGCGGCATTCATCCACTCGGCAAAGGAGTTGGGCACGGCTTGGGGTAGGGCACGGCAATGGGGAGCCCAGGTAAGAACAACCTTCGGACGCGCAACAGGTTTGTACTCCTCGATGGTAATGAGGTCGGCGAAGGCTTGCAGAGGGTGCACAGTGGCGGTTTCCATGGCCACTACGGGGCGGCCGCTGTAGCGCACAAACTGGCCTACGATAGTCTCGGCATAGTCAAACTCACGGTCGGTGAGGCCTGCAAAGGAACGTACGGCGATGATGTCGCAGTAGCTGCCCATCACGGGGATGGCCTCAAGCAGGTGCTCGCTCTTGTCGCCATCCATGATGACACCACGCTCGGTTTCCAATTTCCATGCACCGGCATTCACGTCGAGCACGATGACGTTCATGCCAAGATTCATGGCGGCTTTCTGGGTGGAGAGTCTGGTGCGGAGACTATTGTTGAAGAATATCATCAGCAGGGTCTTGTTCTTGCCCAACTGCTGAAACTGGTAACGGTCTTTTTTTATCTCTTGTGCCTCGGCGAGTGCCTTGTTGAGGTCGCCAAGGTCTTTTACGTTGAAAAATGTCTGCATTATTTTATTATTGAAAATTGAAGTTTGGAGGGTAGTTAAAGAGTAGTTAAAGGGTAGTTAAAAGGTAGTTAAAGGGACAATACCATGGAAGATTAAAGATTATGCTTCGCATGAATATCGGCTACACCTCGAAAAATGAAACAGGTTTCATTTCACTCGGTTTGCACGATATTTAAAAATATAGAGGCGTCACATCGGGTCTTTTATCCTCTCACTTGTCCCTCTCCCTCGATGAGCCATTTGTAGGTGGTGATTTCGTCGAGGGCCATAGGACCGCGTGGACCAAGTTTCTGGGTGCTGATGCCTATTTCTGCACCCATGCCAAACTGTCCGCCGTCGGTGAAACTGGTGGGAGCGTTGACATATACGCAGGCAGCATCTACTTGCGCCTGGAATGTTTGGGCAGCAACCTTGTCGTTGGTAATGATGCACTCGCTATGTCCACTGCCATAAGTGGTGATGTGGGCAATGGCTTCTTTGAGTGACGCGACAGTGCGGATGGCCATGGTATATGACATGAACTCAGTGCCGAAACTCTCGTCGGTAGCATGTTGTAACAATGCTGTGGGATAGTGTCCACTCAAAGCGTTATAGGCTGCTTCGTCGGCATAGATAAGAACTTGACTGTCGGCAAGGGGAGCGCAGAGTTGGCTGAGGTCTGCCAGACGACTTTGGTGTACAATCAGGCAGTCGAGTGCGTTGCAGACACTCACACGGCGAGTCTTGGCATTGTTGACAATCCGGCGGCCCATCTCTAAGTCGCCTTCAGCATCGAAATAGGTGTTTACCACGCCGGCACCAGTTTCAATTACGGGCACTCGTGCGTTGTCTCTGACAAATTCGATGAGTCGTTTGCCGCCTCGGGGAATGCACAGGTCGATATACCCTACGGCACCGAGCATTTCGCCAGTAGCCTCATGAGTGGCTGGCAGCAGTTCCACCACTGATGGGTTGATGCCAAATTGTTGCAGTACTTCGTGGATGAGTGCTACGATGGCTTGGTTTGAGTCGTCGGCATCGCGACCACCTTTGAGTACACAGGCATTGCCACTCTTGAAACAGAGGGAGAAGACATCGAAGCTTACGTTGGGACGTGCTTCATAGATGATGCCGATGACACCGAAGGGAACACTGACACGACGCAGACGCAGACCATTGGGCAATGTACGCTCCAACAGTGTTTTGCCAAGGGGTGTAGGCAGGTCGGCTACATGCCGCATATCGGAGGCAATGTCTGCCAGACGTTTTTCGGTGAGTTGTAGTCGGTCGTAAAGGGGGTTGCTGCGCTCCATACGACTGAGGTCTTTGGCATTGGCAGCCAACAACTCTGCCTGATGAACGGCGATGGCATCGGCCACGGCATTCAGCACCTTGTTTTTAACTTCCTCGTTGATGAGTGCCAACTCGCGGCTGGCGGCTTTAACACGCTCAAATATTGCTTTTGTAGTCATTTTTATGATAGAAAAGTAGTTAATGGGGAGATTTTCTATTGTTCCAAATACAGATAGTCGTAGTGCACGATGGGGCGCTGGCCGTGGCGACCAATGAGTTGTCGAGCGGTAGTACTGTCGTAGGCACTACGACCCACAGCTACTTTTTCACCTTTTTCATCTACGATGTTAACTAGGTCGCCTTCGTCGAAGTCTCCTTCCACAGCGGTCACACCAACCAGTAGCAGGCTGACTGCGCGGGTACCTAGAAGTGCGGTGCGGGCATCGGCATTCACTTGTATCGAACCCTTGGCAAAACTGTCGCTGTGGGCAATCCATTTCTTGATACCCGAGACACTGTCAGCCACAGGGATGAATGCAGTATGGAGGGTGGTTTGTGGCTGCTGTACCAGGTGGATGAGGATGTCGTCGCGGCGACCATTGGCAATAATCACCTTGATGCCTTCCTCTGCCACTTTGCGGGCGATGTTGTATTTGGTAAGCATGCCGCCACGGCCAAAACCGCTCTTTTCGCTTTGGATGTAGTCGCTCAGGTCGCTCCCTTGGGCCACCTCGCGAATGACCTTGGACGTGGGGTCTTTCGGCGAACCGTCGTAGATGCCGTCGATATTGCTGAGAATCACCAGTGTCTCGGCATCCATCATCGAGGCTATGAGTCCCGATAGCTCGTCATTGTCGGTGAACATCAGTTCTGTCACGCTGATGGTGTCGTTCTCGTTGACGATAGGCACGACACCGTTGTCGAGCATCACACGCATGCAGGCACGCTGGTTGAGGTATTCGCGGCGCGTGGAAAAACTCTCTTTCATCGTGAGCACCTGTCCTACGTGGATGCCATATTCGCGGAAGAGGCTATAATAGAGATTGATGAGTTTTGCCTGACCTAATGCTGAATAGAGTTGCCGTTGTGCCACGCTGTCGAGTTTTCGGTCAACCTTGATTTCGTCGCGACCACTGGCCATGGCACCGCTCGACACAAGGATAACCTCATAGTCGTGGCGATAGAGCCACGCCACCTGATCGACGATGGCCGACATACGGGTAATGTCGAGCTTACCGTCGTTACGGGTGAGCACATTGCTCCCCACTTTCACCACTATTCTCTTTTTGGGCATATTTGTATTTCTGAGCAATCTGAATTATCGGAGTAATCGGAGTAATCTGAGTACTCCGAATATTCCGAGTACTCCGAGTAATCCGAATATTCTGAGTATTCTGAAGTCACTAGTCTTGTTTCTTATCCTTTTCCCTGATTTCCACTCTGCGAATTTTGCCGCTGATGGTTTTTGGCAGTTCATCAACGAACTCAATGATACGAGGGTATTTATAGGGCGCGGTGACACGTTTCACGTGGTTCTGGAGTTCTTTCACCAAGTCGGGGCCTGCTTTGTCGCGCCACTCCTTGCCAAGTACTACGGTGGCTTTCACCACCATGCCACGTACATCGTCGGGCACACCGGTAATGGCACATTCCACTACGGCGGCATGTGTCATCAGGGCACTCTCCACCTCGAAGGGACCAATACGATAGCCACTGCTCTTGATGACATCGTCGATACGCCCTTCAAACCAATAGTAGCCGTCTTCGTCGCGCCATGCCACATCTCCAGTGTGGTAGAGGCCGTCGTGCCATGCCTCACGGGTGAGTTCTTCGTCACGGTAGTATTCCTTGAAAAGTCCGATAGGTTTGCGGTCGCCCACACGAACCACGATTTCACCTTTCTCACCATCCTCGCACGAGGTGCCATCGGGTTTGATAAGGTCGATGTCGTACTGGGGGTTGGGGATGCCCATCGAACCAGGTTTTGGAGTCATCCACGGCATGGTGCCTAAGGTCATGGTGGTCTCCGTCTGTCCGAAGCCCTCCATGAGTTTGATACCTGTCTGCTCGTAGAATTTGTCATAGACGGCAGCGTTCAAGGCCTCGCCGGCTGTGCAGCAGTAGCGCAAGGCGTGGAGATCGTAGCGGGTGAGGTCTTCACGTATCATGAAACGATAGACCGTTGGTGGTGCACAGAAGGAGGTGACGTGGTATTTCTCCATCTGACGTAGCATACGGTCTGCAGCGAATTTCTCGTGATCATATACAAAAACAGTGGCTCCGGCAAACCATTGGCCGTAGAATTTTCCCCATACGGCCTTACCCCATCCTGTGTCGGCCACGGTGAGATGGATGCTGTCTTCCGAAAGGTTGTGCCAGAAGACACCGGTGGTAAGATGCCCCATGGCGTAGAGGAAGTCATGGGCTACCATTTTGGGCTCTCCGCTGGTGCCACTGGTGAAATACATCAGCATCGTGTCGGAATTGGTGTTGGTGTGACTGGGGCGCACGAAAGCTGGTGCATGGTCGATTTCGGCATGCCAGTCGTGAAAACCCTCCGGAACCAAAGGGCCTATGCTGATAAGCGTTTCTACTGTAGGACTTTCTGGCATGGCAGCTTGTATCTGTCCAAGCACATATTCCTCGCCCACGCAGATGATGGCTTTCACCGAGGCGCGCTGGTCGCGATAGACAATGTCGTGTTTGGTGAGCATGTGAGTGGCAGGGATTGCTACGGCCCCAATCTTGCATAGAGCAAGCATCGTAATCCACCATTCCAGACGTCGCTTGAGGATGAGCATGACCATGTCGCCACGACCAATGCCTAAGGACTGAAGATAGGAGGCCGCTTGGTCACTACACTTTTTCAGTTCACCAAAGGTGATACGCACCTCTTGACCTTCATCGTTGGTCCAGAGCAATGCCAGTTTGTCGGGTTGCTCTTCTGCCCACGCATCTGTGACATCGTAGGCAAAATTAAAGTTCTCTTTGATGTTAAAGTGCAGATTCTTCTTGAAGTCTTCCACCGAAGTGAAGGATGTCTGCCTAAGAAATCTCTCAATCATGATTGTATGTTTTCTGTTTTTGAGTTCTTGGAATGTATTGGGATATATTGGGATGTATTGGGATATATTGGGATGTATTGGGATATATTGGGATGCATTGGGATGTATTGGGATGTGTTGGGATGCATTGGGATGGAATAGTAGTGGTAATCTCTTACCTCTTATCTCTCACCCCTTACCCCTCATCTGACCTCTGACCTCTCACCCCTAAATAATGGTCCCTAAAATATAATTGCCAAGAAGCGGACGGTTTTGTCGTTGAGGGCACGCATGCCGTGGGGTTGAGTGGCATCGAAATACACAGAGTCGCCTTCGTTGAGGGTAAGCACCTTCGAGCCGATAGCTAATTCCATCTTACCTTCCAAGACCATGTTGAACTCCTGACCACTGTGGGAGTTCATCTCCCGGGGGGTGTCAACAGGCTTAGGGGCAACGGTCACGATGAAGGGGTCGGCTTTCCTGCCGCGGAACCCACTGGCCAAGCTCTCGTAGTTGTAGGCACTTCGGCGTTCCACGCTCATGCCTTGGCCTTTACGGGTGAGGAAATAGCTGCTCATCTTGGGCTCTTCACCGAACATGAGAACGTCGAGCGACACAC
Organism: uncultured Prevotellaceae bacterium; assembly: GCA_900315075.1. Taxonomy (GTDB): domain Bacteria; phylum Bacteroidota; class Bacteroidia; order Bacteroidales; family Bacteroidaceae; genus Prevotella. The sequence continues at coordinate 14,686 of OMXV01000049.1, forward strand.
CATATTCCTTGGCGATTTTCTGGAGATTGGCCACAGAAAGTTCACTCTCACCGCTTTCCATCTTTTCGTAGTGTTCTACTGAGATGCCGCAAACATCGGCCATCTCTTGTGTACTAATGTCAAGAACGTCGCGCAGACCGCGCAAACGCTCACCTATTTGTATAATTTGCTCGTCCATATTTTTTAGTGGTTAGAAGGTATTTTGGTTTGGGGGGAGTATTTAGTTAGGAGTTTTATTTAGTTAGGAGTTAGGAGTTAAAAGTTAGGAGTTAGGAGTTAGAAGTATCTTAGTGGTAAGTGGTAAGAGGTGAGAGGTAAGAGATTACCCCTGCAACTCAATCCCAATCCATCTCAATCCATCCCCAAAACTCAAAAACTCATAAACTTATCATACCACTCCCTCGTCCTTTGGAGAGGGGTTGGGGGTGAGGCTTCAAATAACTTGTCAACTTGTTTACTTGTCAACTTGTCAACTTGTTTACTTGTCAACTTGTCACTTGTCAACTCGTCACTCGTTTACTCGTCAACTAAATATTTATTTCAATCCGGCTTTCAGTCCACGGATGACGGAGCTGGTGAAACCAGCGTGTTCCATCTCGTTGAGACCTTTGATGGTGACACCACCCGCGGTGGTCACCTTGTCTATCTCTGCCTCGGGATGATTGCCTGTAGATTGTAGCAACGACACGGCGCCCTTTACTGTCTGAAGTACGATTTTCTGAGCATCGGCGGCACGGAAGCCAATTTCCACACCTCCTTCAGTGGAGGCACGTACATAGCGCATGGCGTATGCAATGCCGCAGGAAGCTAAGGTGGTGCCGGCAGCCAACTGATTTTCCTCGATGACGATGGTCTGGCCCAGTTGGTTGAACAGTTGGGTGATATCTTTGATGTCGGTGGCGGTAGCCTTGATAGGCACCAGGAAGGTCATCGACTCACGGATAGCTATGGCGGTGTTGGGAATACAGAGGAATAAGCGTGGCTGGCGGAAGTCGCCTTTGTCGAGCCATTTGCGGATGGCTTCCGATGATACGCCAGCAGCGATGACGACAAGTGTCTGTCGTTCATAGTCGAGGGAGTTGAGAAGACCTTTGATGACGGTTTCTACCAGCCATGGTTTGACAGCCACGATAACAATGTCGGCTCCCTTGATGGCAGCACTGTTATCAGAAGTGATGTTGATGCCTGTGTTGATAAATCGGGTCTGCATGGCCACGCTTGGGTCGGAGATAGTGATATCTGCAGGATTCACCGTCTCGCACATCAAAAGACCTTCGACCAGGGCACCTCCGATGGCTCCTGCTCCTATAGTGGTTATTTTCATGCTAATGCTTTTGTAAGTTTATCAATAAATTGGTCGGCTTCGGTAATAGTGAGGCAGAGTGGGGGGAGTAGTCGCAGCACATTGGTGCCTGCGCAACCGGTGAAGCAATGTTCTTCCTTCACCAATCGTTGGCGCACCTCTTTGTGGGGGATGTCGAGGTCGATGCCAATCATCAGACCACGTCCGCGAACGTCGGTGATATGCTTTCCGGCCTTGCTTCCGTCTTTTACCATGTCGTTCAGCCGTTTCATCAGGTGCTCACCCACTATATGGGCATTTTCCACCAAATGCTCATTTTCTATGACATCGACAACTGCCAAGGCGGCGGTACAGGCCAGATGATTGCCACCAAAGGTGGTGCCCAACTGCCCATATACGGGTTTGAAATCGGGTGAAATCAATACGGCACCCATGGGGAAACCATTGCCGATGCCCTTGGCCACACTGATGAGGTCGGGGCGGATGTTCAACCACTGGTGGGCAAAAAACTTGCCACTGCGACCATAACCGCATTGTATCTCGTCGCAAATCAGCACGGTGCCATATCGTTTGCAGGCTGCCTGAAGTCCCTGGGCGAACTCCTCGCTTACCATCTGTATGCCTCCAACACCCTGGATGCACTCTATGATAACGGCACAGACATCACCCTTGGCCAATTCCTGCTCCCACGCTGCCAAGTCGTTGAGTGGCAGGTAGGTGACATGCCCATTGGCATTGATGGGGGCGATAATCTTGGGATTGTCGGTGGCTTCGACGGCCAATGAGGTGCGGCCATGGAAAGCTTTCTTGGCTGCTAACACGCGGGTGCGGCCATTGTGAAAAGATGCCAGTTTCAGACAGTTCTCGTTGGCCTCGGCACCACTGTTAATCAAGAATAGTTGGTAGTCGTCGTAGCCGCTGACGGCTCCGATGCGTGTAGCCAGTTGTCGCTGCAAATCATTAATCACGGAATTGGAGTAAAAACCAATCCGTTCTACCTGGCGACTGAGCATCTCGATATAGTGTGGATGGCTATGACCAATGCTCACCACAGCATGTCCGCCATAGAGGTCGAGATATTCCGTGCCTTTGTCGTCATACACTTTGCAGCCTTTGCCGCTAACGATATTCACGTCGAAGAGGGGATATACGTCGTATAGTTTCATATTTTTTTAAGTTGACGAGTTGACGGGTTAACGAGTTGACAAGTCATTTGCAGAACTAATAACTTATATCTTTTCTACTTGTTCCCTTGTCAACTATTATTAAAACGCGCTTGGCTTGAGACGAAGACCAGCCATTTCGTCGATACCAAACATGATGTTCATATTCTCTACAGCCTGGCCAACGGCTCCTTTGAGCAGATTGTCGATGCAAGAAGTGATAAGCAGTTTGTCGCCATATTTCTCACAATGTACGAGTGCCTTGTTGGTGTTGACCACTTGTTTCAGGTCGAGTGGCTTCTCCACGTAGTGGGTGAAGGGGGCGTCGGCATAGAAGTCTTGGTAGGTTTTCACGATATCTTCTATGTTGGCAGTGGTTTTCACCACCTCGGTAGCAAAGATGCCTCGGGCGAAGTCACCACGGTAAGGGATGAAATCGATAGCGACATCAAGATGCCCCTGAACCTGTGCCAGACTTTGACAGATCTCGGGCACATGCTGGTGTGTAAAGGGCTTGTAGATGCTCATATTGTTGTTGCGCCATGAGAAATGGGTGGTGGTAGTAGGCTTCTGACCGGCTCCTGTACTGCCGGTGATGGCATTCACCATGACATCGTTGGTAAGCAACCCCATACAGGCTGAGGGCAGCAATCCCAATTGTATGCAGGTGGCAAAACAGCCGGGGTTGGCCACATGTTGTGCTTGGGAGATGCGCTCGCGGTTGATTTCAGGCAGACCATACACAAAGTCGTTGCCGGGGGCTGCCAGGCGGAAGTCCTGGGCAAGGTCGATGATTTTGACGATTTCGGGTATATCGTGTGTGGTGATGAACGCTTCGCTCTTGCCATGACCCAGACAGAGGAAAATCACATCGACGTCGGCCAAAGGCAGTTCATTGGAGAACACCATGTCGGTGTCACCATAAAGACCTTCGTGTACGTCAGTGATACGGTTGCCGGCATTGCTCTCACTATGGATGAACACTATCTCTGCCTGTGGATGATGAATCAGCAGTCGTATCAATTCGCCGGCGGTATATCCTGCACCACCGATAATGCCTATTTTGATCATGAGTTGATGAGTTGGTGAGTTTTTGAGTTTTGGGGTTGATAAGTTATCTTTTCTCGTCATCATGAATGCCGTAATACACTCTCAGAGGGGTGCTGAGCACTTTGATGAAACCTTTGGCCTCGTCGGCGGTCCAACCGCGTTGCATCTCACCATATTCACCAAGTTTTGACTTTAGCAGGTCGTCGGGGGAATCGACACCGACTGTCTCAAAGCCTAAAGGACGCAGACGCAGGATGGCGGTACCGTTGACATGGCGTTGTGAACTGGTAAGCATGGCCTCGATGTCGGGCATGACAGGCTCCAGATACTGACTCTCATGCAGGAACATGCCATACCAGTTAGCCACTTGGTCTTTCCAGTATTGCTGCCATTTGCTTAGGGTATATTTCTCGAGCATACGGTGTGCCTCAATGATGAGTCGTGGTGCAGCAGCTTCGAAAGCCACACGGCCCTTGATGCCGATGATGGTGTCGCCGACGTTGCAGTCGCGACCAATTCCGTATGCAGCTCCTAATTCCTCTATACGTTGGATAGCTTTAACTTTGTCGTCGAAGTGTTCGTCGTTTACAGCCACAATTTCTCCTTTCTCAAAGGTGATGCGAAGTTCACTCTCCTCCTGACGGGTGACATGCTTCAGATATGCTTCCTCGGGCAGACCCTGAGCGGAGTCGAGTATCTCACCACCGCAGATGCTGGTGCCCCAGATACCTACATTGTAGGAATATTTCAACTTGGTGAAATCAGCGAAGAAACCATGTGCGTTGAGGTAGTCTACTTCTTCCTTGCGTGAGAGGGCTTGGTCGCGGGTCAGGGTGATAATCTCCACACCGGGAGCCATCACCAAGAAGGTCATGTCGAAGCGAATCTGGTCGTTGCCAGCACCTGTGGAGCCATGGGCAATGGCATCGGCACCAATCTCATTGGCATAGCGTGCGATGGCGATAGCCTGGAAAATACGCTCTGAGGAGACAGAGATAGGATAGGAATTATTGCGCAACACATTGCCAAAAATCATGTATTTAAGCGACTTCTCATAGTACTCTTGAGTAACATCGAGCGTCACGTATGCCACAGCACCAAGCTTGTAGGCATTCTCCTCATTCTTTTTCAGTTGTTCTGGACTGAAACCTCCTGTGTTGGCACAGGCGGCATATACGTCATAACCCTCATTGGTAAGTCTCATCACTGTATAAGAGGTGTCGAGACCTCCAGAGAATGCTACAACTACTTTTTTCTTTGCCATATTTTTATTATTTTTAAGTTGACGAATTGACAAGTTGCGAGTTGACGAGTTGACAAGTTGACGAGTTGACAAGTTGACAAGTTGACGAGTTGACAAGTTGTTTGCAATACTATTAACTTGTTTCCTTGTATCTATTAACTTGTTTACTTGTATCTATTAACTTGTTTCCTTGTATCTATTAACTTGTCAACTATTTATCTATTTTCTTAATCCTTTCCAGCACTTCTGCGGGAATCTTTGCGGGCAGATGTTCCTCGGGGTCGTAGAGCATAGCGGTGCAAATACAGTATTTGCGGTCGGTACGCTTCAGGATATCAACGTTGACACAGCCCTCGCAGCCACGCCAAAAAGCTTCGTCGTCGGTTAGGTCGGCGAAGGTTACAGGCTGGTAGCCCAGACGGGTGTTCATAGTCATCACTGCGGCACCACTGGTGAGACTGAAAATCTTGGCATGGGGCCAGCGTGTGCGGGCCAGTGTGAAGGTCAGTTCCTTGATACGCCATGCCACCCCCTGACCACGGAAGTCGGGATGGACAATCAGTCCAGAGGTCGTCACGTAATGTTTGTTACCCCAGGTCTCTATATAACTAAATCCGGCAAATTTGTCGCCTTTTAGGGCAATGACGGCCTTGGCCTCACGCATTTTCGTGATTAAATATTCAGGGGTACGCTTTGCAATACCGGTGCCGCGCACTTTTGCGGCTTCGGCGATGGTTTCAAGTATGGTATCGACATATTTTTCGTGGGTTGAGTCGGCCACCACAACTTCTATTTCTTCCATTTTTTCTTTTGAAAATTTGACGATATAATCATCTGATGTTATCGATGATTTCACTCAATTTCTCTATTACGATTTCTTTTGATACGTCTTCCATGACAACAATGAAAATGGTATCGTCACCGGCAATGGTGCCAAGAATTTCGGGGATTTCGCTGTTGTCGATATTGTAGGCGATGCTACTGGCATAGCCGGGACGGGTTTTGATGACACCTATGTTGCCAGAGAAATTGATAGATACAAACCCTGATGTACGTACCATCTCCATGGCACTGCGGGGTTTGGTCACACGCTTGTACATGGTGTCGTTGGGGAGGACATACACATACTTGCCGTTCATACTGGCGGCTTTTGCCACCTTCAACTGTTTCATGTCGCGGCTCAATGTGGCCTGAGTGAGTTTAAAACCTTCTTTTTCCAATGCTTGAAGCACTTCTTCTTGACTGCCAAGCTCATGGCTGGAAATCAACATCTTCAGCGCCTCCATCCTGCTGTTTTTAATCTTCATAGGTGTATATTTATTCTTTGAGTGTGCAAAATTAAGCATAAAATTGCATACACCAAAATAATTATGCGAAAAATGTGGATATTTTTTCATTGTGCCAAGATAGAATCCTTAAGGTTGAATACAAAAGCGGCTGGCACTAAATGTGCCAGCCGCTTTTTGAATCCTTAAAGCCTCACCCCCGATCCCTCTCCAAAGGGCGAGGGGAGTGATATGATGAGTTTTCTGTAGGGGGCAGTCACTCCTAACTTCTAACTCCTAACTTCTAACTCCTAACTAAATAAAACTCCTAACTCTTTTAGTCTCTACTTCCAAAGATGCGGAGCAAGTAGATGAAGAGGTTGATAAAGTCAAGGTAGAGTGTTAGTGAGCCCAGCAATGCAAGCTTCTGGTAGCTTTCGTCGGCATATTCAGCCTCAAAAAGCATGTTCTTGATTTTCTGTGTGTCGTATGCGGTGAGCCCAACAAAGATCAGCACGCCGATATAACTTATAATCATATCGAGGCCTTCGCTCTTCATGAATATATTCACCACGGTGGCGATGATAATACCAATCAGAGCCATAAAAAGTATCTTGCCCATACCCGAGAGGTCTTTCTTCGTGGTATAGCCTATAAAGCCCATAGCTGCAAAGGTGCCGGCTGTGATAAAGAATACTTTTGCAATGACGGCCATGTCGAAAGCCAGGAATATTGCCGATAGCGTTACACCATTAATCGCCGAATAGAGTACAAAAAGCAATGTGGCGGTGGTTAGCGAGAGCTTATGGATCATAGCACTGATACCAAAGACAAGACCCAGTTCGACAATGATGAGCACCCACATAAGGGCACTGCTTTGGTAAAGCACGTATTTGAAATCGGATTCGGCGACAAAATAAGCGGCCAAACCTGTTATCACAAGAGCAAATGTCATCCAAAGATAAACTTTGCGCATAAGGGTTGGAAATGCAGATGCTGCCATACGGTCACTTCCGTTGACATTAGTTCTTTCCTGTTCCCTGATAATGTCCGATAAATCTCTATTGTTCATTTTTTTATATAATAAGGTAATACATTAATAATATATAATATACGAAGTTGTCAGTACAGAATAGCATCTCATCTTATTAGAGATGTGCAAAGATACTTGTTTTTATATTTTGCAGCAAAGTTTTTCTATCATTTTTTCTTTTTTATTGTTTTTTTAAAGGGGGAGTGTTTACATAGAGGTAAGACATCCGCACCCCATTTTTGTAAACAGGAAATGTCCCTTTTCCTCCCCTTTTTCCCCTCTTTTCCTTCTTTTTTTTCTCATTTTGCATTGATTTTGTCAAATATTCCGAAAACTTTTGTTATTTTCGTAAAAAAGTTGGCTGAAAATT
>OMXV01000046.1 GCA_900315075.1 uncultured Prevotellaceae bacterium
AATCCGTAAGTTTGTCAACGAGGTACAGTTGAAGTACGGCGAAGACTTTATTTAAATTCAGCCCTTATTTTAGCAGCTACGTTTTCACAACCACCCCGCTCCCTCATCTATTCTACGGACTTTTAGGACTTTTAGGACTGATCGTCAGCTCTTGTATTTATATGTCTACGGAGGAAAGGAGTAAAGGGAGGATTAATAATGTACAAATAATGTACTTATTTGTTTTTCCTCCACGACCATAGGTCGCCTCCTCATACTCCTCACCTCCGTAGAATATAAAAAGACTATGGCGGTATTTTCGGACATACACGGGGTATGTCCCTACGCTGAAATCGACACAGCAGAATGTTTTTCCACCTTTTTTGTGAGTGCCTTTGGCACTTTTTCCTTCTTTCATTTTTTTAGCCTTTTTCCTCCTTTTTCTTAAGCGAAGCGTTTTTTTATCTTATTCATTTTCACAACCACCCTGCATTCTCATCTATTCTACGGACTTTTAGGACTTTTGGGACTGATCGTAAGCTCTTGTATTTATATGTCTACGGAGGAAAGGAGTAGAGGGAGGATAAATAATGGACAAAATATGTACTTATTTGTTTTTTCCTCCACGACCGTAGGTCGCCTCCTCATACTCCTTACCTCCGTAGAATAAAAAAAGACTATGGCGGTATTTTCGGACATACACGGGGTATGTCCCTTCGCTGAAATAGACACAGCAGAATGTTTTTCCACCTTTTTTGTGAGTGCCTTTGGCACTTTTTCCTTCTTTCATTTTTTTAGTCTTTTTCCTCCTTTTTCTTAAGCGAAGCGTTTTTTTATCTTATTCATCTTCACAACCACCCTGCATCCTCATCTATTCTACGGACTTTTAGGACTTTTGGGACAGTCTGGTAGCCTCGGAGGAAAGGAGTAAAGGTAGGATTAATAATGGACAAATAATGTAATTATTTTTATTTCTCCACGACCGTAGGTCGCCTCCTCATATTCCTCACCTCCGTAGTTCTTACACTATGGAATCCGACCATTCATAAGGTCGGGTAATTTATCGATGAAGTCAGGAAAAAGATAATGTGCTGATGATCTGCAAGAAAGGAGACTCATCAGCACAAATCCGTAAGTTTGTCAACGAGGTACAGTTGAAGTACGGCGAAGACTTTGCCCTTATTTTAGCAGCTATCTCGGCGAACTCCTCGTCGGACAGCTTCAGTTTAGGATTGGAGAAACGCATATCCTTCTCACTCTGCATAGGGATGAGATGGATATGTGCGTGTGGCACCTCCAGTCCGAGGACAGCCATGCCCACCTTGACACAGGGGAAGGCTGCCTTGATGGCAGCTGCCACTCGTTTGGCAAAGACAATCATCTCGGCCAGTTCTTCGTCCGTCAGGTCGAAGATATAATCCTCTTCACGACGGGGAATCACCAGGGTGTGACCTTTCACTAATGGGTTGATATCGAGAAAAGCGTAGAACTTTTCGTTTTCTGCACACTTGTAGCTGGGAATTTCACCAGCAGCGATTTTTGAAAATATAGACATGACGGTAATTAGTTAGGAGTTAGGAGTTTTGTTTAGTTAGAAGTTAGAAGTTAGGAGTTAGAAGTTAGAAGTGACTGGTCAACTCCAAAACTCAAGAACTCATAAACTTAAAAACTCAAATATCTCGTCAACTTGTCAACTTGTTAACTAAATTATATTGAAATACTGTCGATGCGGAGTTTGATGGTGCCGCGGGGGATTTGGATTTCCACCACGTCGCCCACCTTTTTGTTGAGCAGACCTTGAGCGATAGGGGTTTTGATAGAAATCTTGCCCTCACGCAGGTTGGCCTCGTTTTCGCTCACGATGGTATATTTCATCTTGGCCTTCGTCACCATGTTGGTCATCTCCACTTTGGAGAGGATTTGCACGGCGTCGGTGCTCAGACGTGAAGTATCCACGATTTTAGCCTCGGCGATGGTCAGTTTCAGGCGGTTGATTTTGTCCTCCAGATGGCCCTGAGCCTCTTTGGCGGCATCGTACTCAGAATTTTCGCTCAAGTCACCTTTGTCGCGTGCCTCGGCGATGGCAGCGGAAGCTTTTGGGCGCTCCACAGACTCCAAATATTGTAGTTCGGCTATCAGCTTGTCATAGCCTTCTTGAGACATATAAGTCATAATATTGTATTTTTAGTTAATTCTTTGATAGCAAAAAAATTATGAATTCCGACATCCATGTCGGAATTCAGTCATTCTGATTAGTCGCTTATTATGTTATGGGTGCAAAGTTACGGGAATTTTATTAAACAAACAATTTTTTTCCATAAAAATTGCATTTGCACGAAAATATTTGTTTACTTTTGCATACTTAACGACGAAGAACATGCTTCCTTTAGAAGAAAGAACAGCCATCATTCATTTGATGCAGCGTGAGGTAGTTCCAGCCATAGGTTGTACTGAGCCTATTGCTGTAGCATTGTGTGCCGCGCGTGCCAAGGAGATATTGGGATGTGTCCCCGAGAGAGTCCATCTCAGTCTGAGTGCCAACATCTTGAAAAATGCCATGGGTGTGGGTATTCCCGGCACGGGCATGATAGGTTTGCCCATTGCTGTGGCCCTCGGTGTGACCATCGGCCGTTCGGAGTATCAGTTGGAGGTGCTCCGCGACTGTTGTCCAGAGGCTGTGGAGCGTGGCAAGCAGTATATCCAGGAGAAACGTATCGATATTGCCCTGGAGGAGGACGACCCCGACAAGCTATACATCCGTGCCATCTGCGAGGCAGGGGGACATACGGCAACGGCCATCATCAAAGGGCATCACACCCACTTCGCCCTGCTGAAAAGAGACGACGAGGTGCTGCTCGACGACGACAGTGCCTCCAGCGAGGAACAGACTACCGACGACATCCCCCTCAGCATGCACAAGGTCTGGGAGTTTGCCACTACCACCTGCATCGATGAAATCAAGTTTATCCTTGAGGCCAGGCGGCTCAACGAACATGCCGCCGACGAAGGACTGCGCGAGAACTACGGACACCAGTTGGGCAAGACCATGTGTTCGCCATTAGGAAAAGGCATCATGGGCGATAGCATTTTCTCGAAGATTATGTCGCGCACCAGTTGTGCCTGCGATGCCCGTATGGCGGGAGCCATGATTCCCGTGATGAGCAACAGCGGCAGCGGCAACCAAGGCATCTGCGCCACCATGCCCGTGGTGGTCTTCGCCGAGGAGAACCACAATACAGAGGAAGAGCTGATTCGTGCGCTGACATTGAGCAATCTCACCGCTATCTACGTCAAGCAGAGCCTTGGGGCGCTGTCAGCACTCTGTGGCTGTGTGGTGGCAAGCACGGGTAGCAGTTGTGGAATCACCTATCTGATGGGTGGCAACTACGAACAGGTGACCTACGCCGTGAAGAATATGATAGCCAACCTCACCGGAATGATTTGCGATGGTGCCAAGCCCAGTTGTGCGCTGAAAGTGACCTCGGGTGTGGGCACTGCCGTGATGAGTGCCATGCTCGCCATCCAGCACAAGTATGTCACCTCGGTGGAGGGTATCATCGACAACGACGTCGACCAGAGCATTCACAACCTCACCTCCATCGGCAGCCGTGGCATGGATGTCACCGACCGCTTCGTGCTCGATATCATGACGAGCAAGGGGGAGGGGAGTTAGGAGGATGATTTAGTTAGGAGTTTAATTTAGTTAGGAGTTAGGAGTTAGAAGTGACTGGCCTACTCCAAAACTCATCATATCACTCCCTTCACCCTTTGGAGAGGGGTTGGGGGTGAGGCTTCAAATAACTTGTCAACTTGTTTACTCGTTTACTTGTCAACTAAATGCTTCAAATAACTTGTCAACTTGTTTACCCGTTTACTTGTCAACTAAATGCTTCAAATAACTTGTCAACTCGTCAACTCGTTTACTTGTCAACTAAATATTACTTGTCAACAAAAAAATATGAAAATGGGAATAAATAGAATTACACACCGTGCTACCGTCACATTGATGATGGCGATGCTGGCCATGATTGCCTGGGCGCAAGATATGCCTGTGCATTTCACGGTTCAGCAGAAGCAAGTGTCACCCACAGAGGTGGATGTCGTGTTCACCGCCAAAATCGACAAGGGATGGCATGTCTATTCCACCGATATACCCGACGGCGGTCCGACTGCTGCTACCATGCACACCGAGAAAGCTGAGGGTGCCGAGCCGATGGGAGGCCTTATCAAACAAGGTAAGGAGATTACCGAGGATGACAAAATCTTCGAAATGAAACTGCGTTATTTCGAAAACAATGTCACCTTTATCCAGAAATACAAAATCACAGGAAAGACCTATAATATCAAGGGATATTTAGAGTATGGGGCCTGCAACGACGAGATGTGTATGCCGCCCACATCAGTGGATTTTGAGTATTCCGGGAAAGGTCCTGAAGATGCTCCTGCAGCGGACAAAAAGGCTGAAGAGGCACAGGCCCAGGAGGCACAGACTACACAGCCCGAGGACCCTGCCGCCGCGCTGATAGCCGCCAATGCCGTTGCCGATAGCGCAACAGCCGCCGTATCAGCCGACAGTATGGTTGTTGCTCCCATAGACAGTGCCGTGATAGCATCCTCGGCATCAGAATGGTGGCAGCCCTCTGTCGATGAACTGAAAAAGCTCAATGGCGGTAGCATCTCCGACCGCTCATGGATTTATATCTTCCTCATGGGACTGCTCTACGGTCTGTTGGCCGTCTTCACACCCTGCGTGTGGCCAATCATCCCCATGACGGTGAGTTTCTTCCTCAAGCGTAGCAAAGACAAGAAAAAGGGTATCCGCGATGCCTTTATCTATGGACTCTCCATCATTGTCATCTATCTCGCACTTGGACTGTTGGTGACGGCACTCTTCGGAGCACAGAAACTCAACGAACTCGCCACCAATGCCGTTTTCAATATCTTCTTCTGCGTGCTGCTGGTGGTCTTCGCACTGTCGTTCTTTGGGTGGTTCGAACTGTCGCTGCCCTCGTCGTGGTCGAACAAGGTGGACAGCAAGGCATCCTCTACTACAGGACTACTGTCAATCTTCCTCATGGCCTTCACGCTGACATTGGTCAGTTTCTCCTGCACAGGACCCATCATCGGACTGCTGCTTGTGGAGTCCACCACCTCGGGCAACTGGATAGGGCCCGCCGTAGGTATGTTGGGCTTTGCCATCGCATTGGCACTGCCATTTACCCTGTTCGCACTCTTCCCCACCTGGCTCAAACAGGCACCTAAGTCGGGTTCCTGGATGAACACCATCAAGGTGGTCTTGGGTTTCATCGAACTGGCCTTCGCCCTGAAGTTCTTCTCCGTGGCCGACCTGGCCTACGGCTGGCGATTGCTCGACCGCGAGGTGTTCCTCGCCCTGTGGATAGCAATATTCTTCCTCATGGGACTCTACCTGATAGGCATTCTGAGATTCCAGAGCGATGGCGAGGAACGGCGTGCCATGCCCGTGCCATGTATCATGCTCGGACTGATTTCAATAGCATTCTCCATCTATATGGTGCCAGGACTGTGGGGAGCACCCTGTCGTGCTGTGAGTGCCTTTGCGCCACCGCTCTATACACAGGACTTCAACCTCAATACGCGTGAGGTTCGTGCCGCCTATACCAACTACGAGGAGGGTATGGCCGCTGCCAAGGCACAGGGCAAACCCGTGCTGCTCGATTTCACAGGCTTTGGATGTGTCAACTGCCGTAAGATGGAGATAGCCGTCTGGACCGATCCCACCGTGGCCGACAGACTCAATAAGGAGTATGTGCTCATCTCACTCTTTGTGGACGACAAGACACCATTGGAGCAGCCGATAGAGGTGACGCTCAATGGACAGAAAAAAACACTGCGTACCATCGGTGATAAGTGGAGTTATCTGGAGCAGATGAAATTCGGTTATCTCACCCAGCCACTCTATGTGACCGTCGATAACCATGGCCGTCCGCTCAGCCGTTCCTTCAGCTATAAGGAGGATGTGGAAGACTTCCTTAAATTCCTCAGTGAGGGAAAGGAGAATTATAAATAAATAGCCAGAGGGGAGCATGACGCTCCCCTCTGGCTATTTATAAGAGGTAAGGGGTAAGAGGTAAGGGGTGAGAGAATACTACTGCCGCTTTATTTAGTAAGAAGTGAGAGGTAAGATACCTCTCACCCCTTACAACTACTTCTTCTTTGGTCGGCGGCGTGCCCAGCCTTCCTCTGAGAAGTCGGGCTCCTCACCACGGAGGATGATGTCGTTACCTTGGAAGAACTGGCGCCAGTCGTCGGGACGGCCGCTCTCCATACGTGCGGCACCACGGCGACCACGGCGTGAGTTGGAAGAAGCATCGTTGTCACGTTTCGACCGTTTGTCGAAAGCATCGAAGTTATAACCACCACGCTGTGTTCCGGCAGCTTTGCCATTTTCCTTTTTGCTACCCTTGCGAGTGGAGGGCGCATCGGCTTTGCGGCTCTCGCCCCTGCGCGACTCACCCTTACGGCTGTCACGGCTTTCAGAGCGACTGTCAGGGCGGCTGTTGCCCTCGGCGCGCGACCTTCCACCACTGGCGGCGGTGCCATGGCCTTTTTCGTCGGCGTCATTGCAGCGCACCTCGCGGCCTTTGTAAGTGGTGCCGTTGAGAGCATCCATCACCTTCTCGGCATCCTGCTCAGGCACTTCGATATACGAGAATTTCTGGAGCAGGTCGATATGGCCAATCTCCTGGCGGCCCTCCACATAGCGGTTGATGAATTGCATCACCTCGCCGGGATAGAAGCCGTCGGTCTTGCCCAAATTGATGAACAGACGGCGGTAGCCAGCCTCGGCCTTGCGTGAGCCACGCTTGCTGCCCGATTTTCCCTCGCTCTTCTTACGCTCCGACTTGGCACTCGGTTTTTCGATAATCGGTGCATTGGCATAGTAGGCAAGGAAACGTCCAAATTGCAGCGAAACAATCTTTTTGATGATGTCCTCCTTCTCCATGTAGTCGAAGTGGCGGTTTATTTCTGTCATGAAGGGAGCGATTTCCTCCTCATTGACATCCGTCTTCTCGATAACATCCATCACCTTGTAGAGTTGCTTGGTGCAGATGTCCTTGGGTGAAGGCAGTTCGCCCTCGACAAACTCCTTGCCAATCTCTTTCTCGATGGCGCGGATTTTCGACTTCTCACGGGTGTGGACGATAGAGATGGAGGTGCCTTTCTTGCCGGCACGGCCAGTACGTCCGCTGCGGTGGGTGTAGTTTTCGATATCCTCGGGCAAGCCATAGTTGATGACATGCGTGAGGTCGTCCACATCCAGTCCTCGGGCAGCCACATCAGTGGCCACGAGCAACTGAGTGAGGTGCTGGCGGAATTTCTGCATCGTCAGGTCACGCTGTTGTTGTGAGAGGTCACCATGCAGCGACTCGGCGTTGTAGCCGTCGTGAATCAATTTGTCGGCGATTTCCTGTGTCTCTACCTTGGTGCGGCAGAAGATGATGGCGAAGATGCGCGGGTGGTAGTCCACGATACGTTTCAGTGCCAGGTATTTGTCCTTGGCATTCACCATATAGTAGATATGGTTGACGTGCTCAGCGCCCTCGTTGCGGCTGCCCACCACGATTTCCTTGTGGTCGTGCAAGTAGTTGCGGGCGATGGCCTCGATTTCCTTGCTCATTGTGGCAGAGAAAAGCAGCGTGTTGCGGTCGGTGGGCACACCTTTGAGTATCTCGTCGATGCTCTCCGAGAATCCCATGTTGAGCATCTCGTCGGCCTCGTCGAGCACCACATTGCTCACTTTGTCGAGGTGTGCCACGCCACGGTTCATCAGGTCGATGAGTCGGCCGGGTGTGGCAACGATGATTTGCACGCCTTTTTTCAAGGCGTTGATTTGGTTGACAATCGAGGTGCCGCCGTAGACGGCCACCACCCGTACGCCTTCCATGTATTTCGAGAAATCCTTGAGGTCGTCGGTGATTTGCAGACACAATTCACGTGTCGGGCAGATAATCACTGCCTGTGTCTGATTGCTTGTAGTGTCGATTTTTTGTAGGAGGGGAATACCGTAGGCGGCGGTTTTGCCGGTGCCGGTCTGTGCGAGTGCGATTACATCATTTCCGATACCAAGTAGGTAGGGGATTACTTCTTCTTGAACCGGCATGGGCTGTTCGAAACCCATCTCGGTAATGGCGCGGCGAATCTCTTCGCTGACGCCCAACTCTTCAAATGTCTTCAAATTAAAAAAATAATAAGGGGTGTCTAAAATGGGGTGCAAAGGTACTGCAAATTTCCCGAATACACAAATGTTTGAGGGGATTTATTTTTAGTTAGGAGTTAGAAGTTAGGAGTGACGGGGCTCAACAGAAAACTCATAAACTCATCATATCACTCCCCTCGCCCTTAGGGCACCCCTCCCCAGGTAATGGGAGGGGAGTGCCTGGCGGACACAAGCTAATGCAAGGGGTTATTTGATATACCCTTTGCCATTGCATTTTTTGCAGGTATCCAAATCGATATCCACTTCAGCGATATTGACATATTTAAACCCATCACATTCTGGACAGAGAGTTACGGGGAGCAAGTAGTCGGCCGACACCCAGCCGTCTCTTTCATCTCCTCCCCATTCCAATGGCCCTTGAATCAGGCAGAAACCATTCTTTTTCTTTCCACAGTTCATTACAACGTCTCCTTTTGACAGTTGACGCTTATGACCGGTTTCAATGTCGTAAACAGCGTAATTCTTACCTGGTCCTGTACGGACATTGACGTAATTGCCAGTACATACATAGCCATTATGTTGCGCACTTACAGTGATTGCTGCAAATAACAACAGTAAAACAAATGATAATCTTTTCATGATGGTATGTTTTTAAAAAAGCCACACCCCCAACCCCTCTCCGAAGAGCGAGGGGAGTGATATGATATGTTTCTTTGGTGTCTTCATGAAGTCATACTGCAAGAAAGTCTCCAATACGAGAGCATCAAGACCGACAATAAAGCGGACTCTCATAAAGGAGACATTGCAAAGATACTAAAAGAAATTGCAAGTGCGTACAAATCTTATGTAAAATTAAATAAAAAAAACAATTTATCAGATTCTGGAGTGCGGGCATACATGAAGTATGCCCCTACAGCAGCAATAAATTTGAACAGAATCTCCCAAATGTTTGGTGGTTTCAGCAACTATCAGTACTTTTGTGTCGTCAAATAGTTAAACATAAGAAGATGAAGAAAGGAATAAAAATCGTATTATGGAGCCTTTTGGTGTTGTTCATAGTGGCAGGAGTCTATGTGTGGATTACTTTCGGCTCATTCATCCAGGGAGCACTGTCGGTAGAGAAACTTGATGATGGACTGTACTATATGGAGTATAAGGGGGACGATGGCTTCGACGGCCTGGTAGAACAGGGCGGCTGTGAAAACTCAGAACAGTTGGCGAACTATGTGATGGGTTTCTTGTCGAAAGGTTTCTACAAACCTGAGAGAAAAACGGAGAAAGCAGATTTCGGTTGTTCGGCACTTACCGTTAAAACCCCTGATGGCAGCGTGATGATGGGCCGTAACTTCGACTTCCCGTCGGCCACAGCGATGATTTTACATACCATACCCAATCACGGCTATGAATCGATAACAACCTTCAATGTGGAGTTCTACGGATTTGGCAAGGACTATAAACCCGAGGGATTCTCCAATCAGTATATGGCGCTTACTGGACTCTTTGCTGCCCTCGACGGCATCAATGAGAAGGGACTGGCCATTGCCGACCTTGTGGCTGGCGATTCCGTTCAGACCCATCAGCGTACCAGCAAGCCCGACCTCACCACTACTACCGCCATTCGCTATATGCTTAACAATGCTGCTAACGTTGACGAGGCACTGAAGCTTCTGCGCAGCATTGATATGCACTCAGATATAGGTATGGCTCATCATTATGCCATGGCCGATGCATCTGGCAGAAACGTTGTGGTAGAATATGTGGATAATGAAATGGTGGTGGTAGAATCGCCTGTCGTGGCCAACCACTACCTCTGTGAGGCCAAACTTAATACAGGACTGATTGAAGGTGACGACCGCTATGACCGTCTCTGCGAGAGATACAGTCAGACAGACGGCGTGATGAGCGAGAAACAGTTGACTGATGCCATCGCGGCAGTATCACAGCCCCAGAGAGATGGGTTCCTGGGTACAGCCTGGACGATGGTGATGGATTTGACACATCCTTCTGTCACCTATTATTCAATCCGTCATTTCGACAAACCATTCAGTTTTAAATTGGGAAAGTAGATGTTTAGTTAGGAGTTAGAAGTTAGGAGTTAGAAGTTAGGAGTTAGAAGTTAGGAGTTAGAAGTTAGGAGTTAGAAGTTAGGAGTTAGAAGTAACTTCTGTGGTGAGTGGAATCTCAGTGGTAAGAGGTAAGTGGTGAGAGGTGAGAGAATACTCCTTCTACTCAAACCCAATCTATCCCAGTCTATCCCAATCTATCCCAATCTATCCCAGTCTATCCCCAAAACTCAAAAAACTCAAAAACTTAAAAACTCAAAAACTTTTTTTATCCCTCCAACTTCCCATGTTTGATGTACCCTTTCTCGATGGCTTTCTTGATGAGCTCGGCCATGTTTGAGGCATCCAATTTGCGCATGATGCGGCGGCGGTGAAATTCGATGGTGTTCACCGACACATAGAGTCGTTGGGCTATTTGCTGTGAGGTGACACCTTCACCTACAAGTTGTAGCACATTGACTTCCACAGGGGTCAGTTCCTCCTGCTGTTCATAATCTTTGAGAAACAGCTCGTATTCTTTGCTGAAGTATTTCCCACCGGCAATGATGGTATCGACAGCCGTGCGCAATTCTTCGAGGCGGTCGCTCTTCATCACGATACCGTCGGCCTCACTGTTGAACATCTGTTTAATCACCCAGTATTCTTCGTGCATGGAATAAAACAGCACTTTCACTGTGGGATTCTGTTCACGAAGACGAGTCAGCAGGGTAAATCCCGACATGTCAGGCAACTCCACGTCTATCAGCACGATGTCGAAGTCATTGTGCTGGAATTTCTCAATGGCTTCATTGCCTGTGGAGGCTCTGTCAATCAGGCCGATGTTGATGCATGTTGAAAGCAGGGTGCTGATGCCTAACTGTACCACGGCATGGTCTTCGATCACTAAGATGTTGGCTGTCGTATGGGTCATAAATGATGTCGATGTTGGAATTGATGCTTCAAAGTTAATATTTTTTTACCAATTACACTCATTTAATCCCGACAAAAACCTTGTCATACGTGCAAAACTACGGAAAACCATAGTTGTAAAAAGTTGTTTCTTTGTCTTTTTAAATTATTTGTGCCATTGACAAAGACAATCAGAATATCCCCAAAATTGTAGAATTCAAATATTTTTTGTATATTCGCACCGTGAAATCAAAACAAAGGCTGTTAAACAGACTTTACCACTTATAATGATGAAACACTTTCTTGTCTTGTTTTCTGTGATGATGGCACTTCCAGCCATCACGCTGGCACAAAACACAGAGCAATCGTTCGTTGTCTATCACAGCAATGGCACTTCCGATTTCTTTGCGTGTGAGACCATCGACCGTATCAGTTAGAAGTTAGTAGTTAGTAGTTAGGAGTTAGGAGTTAGAAGTTAGTAGTTAGAAGTTTCTCCGTAGGCGACGGTTTCGCCGTCGCAAAATCCTCAAATCCTCAACTCTCAAATCTTAAAAACCATGCTTAATATCTGTTCCCCTGCAAAAATCATGAAGTATTTGTTTTTCCTTGTCTTCTTTGCCTGTCTTCTCCCTTCTTGCCAGAAAGCATCGGTGAAGAATAGCCAGGGCGATGTGCTGTATGCACAGGCCGAGTCAGCCGCCGGGGAGGGCGATATCGACAAGGCATGCCAGTTGTTGCAAGAAGCCTTGACTGTCTATCAGAAAGATGGGCATGAAGAGGGAATGGCCAGGTCATGGCTTGCTCTGGCCCAGATGGAAACCAATGAGATGCAGATCGACAGTGCCTTGATGTATATTGATAAGGCCATACCTTTGCAAGTGGGCGACAGTCTGCATGCAGCAATCCTTGCCGAGAAAGGAGCCATCCTTATCATTGACGGTGACATTCGGAATGGGGTGCATTTTGTCAGAAAAGCCATACAGGAAGGTGGTGATGCATACTATGGTGAAGACAAGGCTTTGGTTTGCGGCAATGCTGCCATAGCATATCGCCGTTTGGGGATGCCCGACTCTGCCCGCTTTTTTCTTGAGGAGGGCATAAAAACCGCACAGCAGGTGGGCGATGATGAAGAGTTGGCATTCCTCTACAACAATCTCACTACGTATTTTAGTGAGTTGAAACGCTATGATGAGGCTTTGGAAGCCTGCCAGAAGGCTCGTGAGGCTGCCTCACGGGCAGGTGAGGAGATAGAAGGTTTGAGTGCTTTGGTCAATGAAGGGATCATCAGAAGCAGGAAAGGAGACAGGCAGAAAGGCTTGCAACTATTGGAAGAAGCTCTGCCCCGTGTAGATAGCATGGGATATGCTGTCTTGCAGATAAAGACATATACTTACCTGTTACAAGTCGGTATAGATGAGGGTGATCAAGCAATAATCAACAAATACCTTGCCCAGAGCGAGCAACTCCTCAAGCAGATTCCCTCGGCGGGCATACAGGCAGCAGGATTGTTGGAGGTGATGACTGATATCGAGATTAGGAAAGGCAATTATCAGTCTGCGCTCCAGCTTATCAGTGAGGTGGATACGGCGGCCATCGATAACGGTACATATCCCCGTGATGTCTATCTCAGACAGAAGGCCAGCATCATGGCGGGTATGGGCGACCATCGGCAGGCGTATCAACTTGCGTTGCAGTCGGCCGAAGCCACCGACTCGCTGAGGGGAGCGGATGCCCAACTGCAACTCTCGGAACTTTCCGCAAAACTCAAGGCTCAGGAACGTGAGACCGAGATTGCCCGACTCAACAAGGTGGTGGCACAGCGACAGTTCTATATCACGCTGTTTGCTGCCGGACTAATTATCCTCGCTCTTTTGGCAGCTGCCTATATTTATTGGCAACGCCGGCGCAAGGAGCAGATGCTCGCACAACGGTATGTCGAGGGGTTGGAGCGCGAGCGTGCACGCTTCGCACGCGAACTACATGACGGGGCGTGCAACGAACTCCTTGGCATAGGCATGGTTATCAACACGCAGCAGGTGCAGCCACAAGAAGTGGCGGGGCGCATCAGCCAATTGCGTGATACACTCCGCCATATCTCACACGAGTTGATGCCACCGCAGTTTGACAAGGCAACGCTCGACGAAAACCTTGGATATTATCTACAGCACAGTAAATCCGACACACTCGATATCAAGTTCACGACTTCCGGCGACTTCGCCGCCCTGCCGCGCCATATCGCCTACGAGCTTTATCGCATCACGCAGGAGGCTGTGGGAAACGTTATCTCACATGCCTCTGCCACCGAGGCGCGGGTAACGCTCAATTGTGACCACCGGGAAGTGAGTCTGCTCGTCAGCGACAATGGTCATCGTCAGGATGATGCCAAGATAGAGGCAGACGATCGTCAGGGCAAGCATCATCATGGCATCGGCATGCAGTCGATCAACGACCGGGCGAAGAGCATCGGTGCCGACCTGCGTATTGAGACGACCGACAAAGGCACCACGCTCTCCATCCACGCACCGCTGTAAAACCAGTGGATTAGAGAATACTCAGAATACTCGGAATGCTCGGAATGCTCGGAATACTCGGAATGCTCGGAATATTCGGATTACTCAGAATACTCAGAATACTTAAAAATCATGCATATCACAGTTTTTTGCTCTGCCAATAATCACATCGACCCTGAATATTTTACGATGGCAGAGGAATTTGGTCGATGGATAGGAAAGAATGGCCATACCTTGGTATATGGAGGCCACGACGAAGGTCTGATGGAATGTATCGCCCGTGCCACCCATGAGGCAGGGGGTAGGGTAGAGGGTGTGATACCCCGCCGTCTGGTGAATAGTGGGCATCTGTCGCAATATGTGGATGTGGAAATATTGTGTGAAACGCTCTCGGAGCGCAAAGACATCATGCTTCGCCGCAGCGATGCCGTCGTGGCGCTGCCAGGAGGTATCGGGACACTCGACGAAGTGTTTACTGTAGCCGCTTCGGGTACACTCGACTATCACAGGTTGCGGGTGGTGATGTATGACATGAATGGATTTTGGACACCATTAGAGCAGTTGATGGATGCTTTGCAGGAAAAAGGCATGATTCGTGGCGACTACCACCGACGGGTGACCTTCGCAAAAAATCTTGAAGAGGTGGTGGCAGCCCTACCGACGTCCTCCCATGAATAGATAGGTGATAAAAGGTAGTCTTGTGCGCATCAGCCAATACAAAATCAGTCCTAATATCGTGGTGAGAATCACTGGCACGATATAGATGACGATGGCCACGAAGTTGTTGTGAGGCATCAATACACCGCTGCCCAACAGCATCACAATCGGTCCCAAGAACATATATTGGCAGGCGAAAAGGAAGAACGAGGCATTCGACAAAGTCATATCGCTAACATACCATTTTCCCGACCGAACCATCGTCGTGGTGAAAGAGATGCAGAAAATCACTGCCACTACTTGTTCCAAATGATAGATAAACTCGCAAGGCATCCAATGCTCCAGCAAAATCAAGACAGCCAAGGTAATTAACATTGGCACCGCATATGGCAGCATGGCCACGATAAACTCTTTCTTCTTGATGGCAAAATAAGCACCAAAACCGAAGAACAGCCAACTCTCTGGGTTTAGGCCTGGCAATGCTGGAATAAACCCAATGCCAAAGACAATAGCGGTAAACAGCAAGTATCTCACCAGGGGTTTCTTGCCTGAGATGCGGATAAACAGCGTCACCAGCCAATAGATGAGTGGTGAGAGAATCACCGTTACCATCAAATCGCGTACAAACCAGAATGGCACAGCTACAGGAGCCGCTAATGCGTTGCCGCCGGGAATCAGCGCCATATTCCACATCGCTTTCAGTCCGTTGATGAAAGACATCTCCTCGATGGGAATGCCAAGGATGGGCACACGGCTACCAAACAGTCCGATGATGATGACAAGGACGAGATAGAGCAGATTCCAAAGTAAGAAAGGCACAAACAACGACAGGAATCGCCTTGTGAGTTTCTTCACGTAAAGGTCGGCGGTGAAGAAACCCGTCTTAAAGAAGAGATAGCCAGAGATAAAGAAGAATATCGGGCATACCATGGGTGCGATACGCTGTGACACCACATGGATGAACCCGTTGGCAAAAGACAATGAATCCCACTCTCCGCCCAATATGCTGAAATTGCAATGCATGAACAATGCCAGCACAACAAGCGGAAACCTCAGAAAGGCAATAACCTTGGACTGTAGGTCGGTGGGACGCATTTGTTTTATTGGAGTTTATTTAGTGGTAAGAGGTAAGAGGTGAGAGGTAAGAGATAACCTTTGTTGCTCTCAGTCACAACCAAAGAGTCAAATAACTCGTCAACTTGTGTACTTGCCAAATTTAAACTTTCAGCCTCTCAGCCATAGCACGGCCCAAAGCCTCACACTGGGCGAAGGTCTCGGGGTTGATGGCCTGTTTCATCTCCACGGGAACACCGACTGCCTCGAAATGCAGATGGTTGTCGTTCCACTCCTGTATCTTTGCCACAGCCTTGCTTGCCCAACCATAGCTGCCGAACCAACCTATCAGGTGGTTCTTGATGTCTTTATGGGCAATTTCAGATAGCAGCACATCCATTTCATGATAGAGGCTGGTGTTGTAGGTGGGCGCACCCACGATGAGGGCCTTGTAGCGGAAGATGTCGCGCAGGATATAGGAATGATGCGTCTTCGACACATTATACATCACGATGTTCTTGATGCCAGCCTGACTGGCGGCACGGGCGATAATCTCTGCCATCCGCTCGGTGTTGCCATACATCGTGCCATAGCAGATGACGATACCCTCCTCAGTCTCATAGCGGCTCATCTTGTCGTAGAGGTCGATGACACGGGCGATATGCTCATGCCATACAGGACCATGGGTGGCGCAGATGTAGTCGAGCTGTACGCCAGCGAGTTTTTTCAGGGCATTCTGCACGGGGGTGCCATATTTGCCTACGATATTCGAGTAGTAGCGTACCATCTCCAGCCAGAAGGTGTCGCAGTTGATTTCGCTGTCGATGATGCCACCGTTGAGGGCACCGAAGCATCCAAAGGCATCTCCAGAGAAAAGCACATGGCTGGTGGTGTCGAGTGTGACCATTGTCTCTGGCCAGTGTACCATCGGTGTGAGCACGAAGTTCAGCGTGTGGTGACCCAGTTCCAGGGTGTCGCCATTTTTCACCTCTAAGGTGTTTTCTGTCACACCATAGAAACCGCTCATCATTCCGAAGGTCTTTTTGTTGCCGATGATTTGCACATCGGGATAGTATTTGCGAATGAGGGCGATAGAGCCACTATGGTCGGGTTCCATGTGATTGATGACGAGATAGTCGATGGGACGGTCGCCAATCACTTCATGGATGTTTTCTATGAACTGGGTGAAAAAGTCCACCTCAACTGTGTCGATGAGGCATATCTTGTCGTCGTCGATGAGATAGGAGTTGTATGAAACACCGTTGGGCAGTGGCCACAAACCCTCAAAGAGGGATTTATTGCGGTCGTTCACGCCTACGTAATAGATTTTGTTGATGATTTCTATCATATTAATTGTAGTTTTAGAAGCCTCACCCCCAACCCCTCTCCCTTCGGAGGGGGAGTGATATGATGAGTACTTGAAGCCTCACCCCCAACCCCTCTCCGGAAGTAGAGGGGAGTGATATGATGAGTACTTGTGTTTATGAATTATTGGGTTTATGAGTTTTTGAGTTTATGAGTTTTGGGATGAATTGGGATATATTGGGATGAATTGGGATAGATTGGGTTTGAGTAGAAGGGGTAATCTCTTACCTCTCACCTCTCACCCCTTACCACTGAGAACTACCACTCTAAATACGTGTCTCGTTCACCCTCGGCATCGCGGGCCATTTCTGCACCAAATTCCTTGGAGACGGAATTGCTGATGCTTTGGCAGCAGTTGGCGGAGAAGAGTTGAGCCCAATGGATGATTTTGTCCCAGATGCGGGCGGGGATACCTCGCTCCAGTGCCTCGCGGGTGATGCCGTAGCGCAGCAGTCCATATACGAAGCCAGCGTTGAAGTTGTCGCCGGCACCGATGGTGCTTACCACATTGGTTTCGATGACAGGGAAACTCTTCTTGATGTTGCGTGTGGCGCGCAGTTCCACATTTTTCGTTCCATTGGTGCAGATGAAGTTTTTGCAGTAGAACGATACCTCGGCGTTGTAGATTTTGTCGGGGTCTTCCTTGCCGTAGAGCACTTTGAAGTCATCAACGCTGCCACGGACGAAGTCGGCATATTCCAGATTCTCAAGCAGGTTGGGCGTGATTTTCATCACGTCGCTCTTGTGAGATGGCCGGAAATTGACATCGTAGTAGAGGATGGCACCATGGCTGCGGGCATGGTCGAGAAATCCCAACACCTGTGGGCGTATCACGGGGTTGACAGCATAGTAAGAGCCAAACATCACGATGTCGTCGGCATTGACGTCGGGATAGACGAAGTCGAGCTGGTCGTGACTGTGGTCTTTATAGAAAAGATATTCGGCATCGTTGTTTTTGTCGAGGAAAGCCAAAGATATGGGCGACTTGCTCTCGGGATACACATAGATATCCTTGGCATCAACGTTGTTCTCTTTCAGAAAGTTAATAATGTTTTGGCCAACGCGGTCGTTGCCAGCCTCACTAATAAACGAGGCATGAGCACCGGCCCGGCCCAGTGAGATAATACCGTTGAACACCGACCCTCCGGGAACAGCCCCGATAGGTTGCTCGTTCTTGAAGATAATGTCAAGCACGGTCTCTCCGATTCCTATGACTTTGCGCATGAGTTTTCTATATAAATTGGTTTCGAACTGCAAAAATAATAATAAATCAACAAATACCGAATTATTCCACCATTTTTAATGGATATTTCAATGAGAGTAGGAGCATGGACGTATCTTTAGTTCAGACATAGCCCCCTTATTGCCACTGTAGGGGCGTTACCCCAGGTGTTACCCGAATAGGAGGGAATTTCCATTCTTAATCTTTTTGCAAAGATAAACAATAAAAGTGAAAATGAGCAAAACATTACCCATAAAAGGTAAAAAAGAGGTTTTTTTGAAGAATATTTGGCACATTAAAATATTATCACTAAATTTGAACGCTCCAAGGCTCCACGCCTGTTGCTCACCCCAATTCGGGCATGTTCACCCCTATCTGGATTCACCCCAATTCGGATATACATGAAGTATGCCCCTACATTGGCAGAGGCCAGGGGTAATGTCCAAGCTCCCAAACTACTAAACTCCCAAACTCCTAATCACCATGTCTTTTAGATTTAAAACAATCGTGCTGATGCTTTTATTGCTATTGCCTTTGGCAAATGCACAAGCCCAAAAGTCAAAGAAAACTACTCTGTCCGACCGTGAATACTGGGTGTCGTTGGCAGTGAAAATGGCCACCCCTGTCTTAGAGAATATGTCACGAGGTGAACTGCAAAAATCTATGCAGACAGAATTCAGTCCCAATTTCGACAACCGTAACCGAAAGGTGGTGTATATGGAAACCTTCGGCCGACTGATGGCTGGCATAGCCCCCTGGCTTGCTTTACCCGATGATGACACCGAGGAAGGCAAATTGCGCATCCACCTCCGCCAATGTGCCTTGGCCAGTTACAGAAATGCCGTTGACCCCACATCTCCCGACTATCTGCTGTGGGAAGGTTCTGGACAGGCGCTCGTCGATGCTGCCTATATCGCAGAGAGTTTCCTGCGAGCCTACGACCAGTTGTGGGAGCCCCTCAACGATGCGACAAAACGGCGGTATATCAAAGAGTTCACAAAGTTGCGTAGCGTTGACCCACCCTATACCAACTGGTTGCTCTTCTCTTCGATAATAGAGAGTTTTATGGCTAAGGCAGGGGCACCCTGCGATGAATACCGTGTGAATTCAGCCTGTCGGAAGATGGAGGAATGGTATGTGGGCGACGGATGGTACAGCGACGGCCCTTCGTTTGCCTTCGATTACTATTGCAGTTATGTCTTCCACCCCATGTATCTGGAGACTTTGCAGGCAATGATTGATGCCAAGGCCAACACCCGCCTCGACTATCAGAAATACTACGCCCGTGCACTGCGACGGGCACAGAAATATGCCATCATCCTCGAACGTCTCATCTCGCCCGAGGGCACATTCCCCGTGTTCGGCCGCAGCATTCCCTACCGTTTGGGAGCTATGCAGCCATTGGCACTGATGGCATGGTATGAAAAATTGCCCTCCGACCTGACCAATGGACAAGTGCGCGCCGCCCTCACGCAGGTAATGCACCGTATGTACGACCAGCAGGAGAATTTCAACGAAGGTGGTTATCTCACCATCGGTTTTTGTGGGCATCAGCCCAACATCGCCGACTGGTACACCAACAACGGCAGTCTCTATATGACCACTCTCGCTTTCATGCCATTGGGCTTACCAGCAAATCATCCTTTCTGGACTGATGCCGCTGAACCCTGGACACAGTGCAAGGCCTGGAACGGACAACCCTTCCCCAAAGACCACCATTGGGTGGACGAAATCTCCACGAAGGATAAATGGTAATAAAGGAAGGGGAAAAACATGAAGAATAAATACCACCTGCTGCTGCTTACATTGTGCCTCCTGCCCCTGACCACCCATGCATGGAGTCGCAAGGCGCAGCGTGTCGTCGAAATCATCGACCGGGTGAACACCTACTGGCAGAGTAACAACTCACCAGAGGTGCGCTCGTTCTGGGACAATGCCGCTTATCATACCGGCAACATGGAGGCTTTTTTCCTTACCGGCAACCAACATTACCTGGACTACTCGCTGAAATGGGCAGAGCATAACAAATGGAAGGGCGCTACAGAGGCAGACCCCACCAAGTGGCTCTACCGTAACTACGGCGAGGGCCAGCAGCATGTGCTCTTTGGCGACTGGCAAATTTGCTTCCAGACCTATATAGATATTTATAATGTGGCGATGGGCAAATATGTGCCGGGGAATCAGACATCTCAAATACTCAAGACGACCAAAGACCCTGCCCAGATGATTGCGCGCGCTAAAGAGGTGATGCACTATGAGGCTTATTCTACAGCACACGACTACTGGTGGTGGGCGGACGCTCTCTATATGGTGATGCCGGTGATGACCAAGATGTATCGACTCACGGGTGATAAACGCTACCTCGACAAACTCTATGAGAACCTCTGCTATTGCGACAGTATCATGCTCGACAAAGAGACAGGACTCTATTTCCGCGATGGCAAATATGTCTATCCTCAACATAAGACGGCCAACGGTCTGAAAGACTTCTGGGCAAGAGGCGACGGATGGGTGCTCGCCGGACTGGCAAAGGTGCTGCAGGATATGCCGCAGGGATATGACCATAGGCAGTTCTTTGTGGATAAATACGTCAAACTGGCACATGCCGTGGCAACACTCCAACAGAAAGAGGGCTACTGGACACGCTCGATGATGGACCCACAACAAGCACCGGGACCTGAGACCAGCGGCACGGCGTTCTTCACCTACGGTATCCTGTGGGGTGTCAACAATGGCTACCTCAGTAAAAAGGAATTCCGACCAGTCATCAAACGAGCATGGCGCTATCTCACGAAAACTGCCCTGCAAGTAGATGGTAGGGTGGGGTATGTGCAACCCATTGGCGAAAAAGCCATCCCCGGACAGGTGGTGGATGCCAATAGCCAAGCCAACTTCGGCGTGGGTGCCTTCCTCCTCGCCGCCTGCGAATACGTGAGATTTATTGAAAATTGAAGGGTAGTTAAAGGGTAGTTAAAGGGTAGTTAAAGGGTAGTTAAAGAGTAGTTAAAGGGACAATACCATTGAGGATTGAAGATTATTGTTATATCGATATATCGTTATGAAGAAGCACTCCTAACTCCTAACTTCTAACTAAAATCCCTTCTCACCACATACCACTAAATAAAACAACCATAATATGAAAAAAGCACTATTTATCACAGCACTCATGGCGATGCCTGTAGTGGCAATGGCACAAAGCCAGCCTACATTTAATGAATGGCACGACATGCAGGTGAACGACATTAACCGTTTTACCCCCCACACCTGGTTTTTCGCCTACGAAAATGAACAGGTGGCAGGATGGGATGACAAGACGAAATCCGACAATTACCTCTCACTGGAGGGAAAATGGAAATTCCACTGGGTGGCAAATGCCGACGAACGTCCAACAGACTTCTTCACAGAAAACTATGACGATGGGAAATGGCAGCGAATGCCAGTACCCGGACTATGGGAACTTAATGGCTATGGCGACCCAGAGTATGTCAACATCGGCTTCGGATGGCGCGGACATTTCGAAAACAATCCACCAGAGGTGCCCACCAAGGATAATCATGTGGGTAGTTACCGCCGCATTATACGTATTCCCGACTCATGGCAGGGACGACAGGTCATCGCACACTTCGGATCGGTGACTTCCAATATCTACCTATGGGTGAACGGACAGTTTGTGGGGTATGCCGAGGATAGCAAGATGGCTGCAGAATTCGACCTGACACCCTATCTGCGCAAAGGCGACAACCTCATAGCCTTCCAGACATTCCGTTGGTGCGACGGTTCCTATTGCGAGGACCAGGACTTCTGGCGCCTCTCCGGTGTTGCCCGTGAGTGCTATCTCTACTGCCGTGACCAGAAAAACCATATCAATGACGTTCGCATCACCCCCGACTTGGTCAACAACTACCGTGATGGCGAACTTCACGTAAAAGTGAACTTCGAGGGCAAGTGCAATCTCGCCTTCCAACTGTTCGACAAGAACGACAATTTGGTGACCATGCAGACTATGGAAAAAGTCAAGGGCAATGAGGCAGAAGTGACACTCAAAGTGGACAACCCCCAGAAATGGACGGCTGAAACGCCCAATCTCTATAAACTGGTGGTTAGCCTCACCACACCTAATGCCCGCTTCACTCCCTATGAAGTGGTAACCCAGAAAGTGGGATTCCGCAAGGTGGAGATACGCAATGCTCAACTGCTGGTCAACGGACAACCCATCTACATCAAGGGTGCCGACCGCCATGAGTTGGACCCCGACGGTGGCTATGTCGTGTCACGCGAGCGCATGATTGAGGATATAAAAATCATGAAACAATTCAATATCAATGCCGTGCGTACATGCCACTATCCCGACGACCCAATCTGGTATGACCTCTGCGATGAATATGGCATCTATCTCTGCGCTGAGGCCAACCAAGAATCGCATGGCTTTGGCTACCGTGATGACTCTGAGGCCAAGAAACCACAGTTTGCCCTGCAAATTCTCCAGCGCAACCAGCACAATGTGTGCGTCAACTTCAACCATCCCAGCGTGATTATCTGGTCGTTGGGCAATGAGACAGTCGACGGACCGAATTTCACCGCTGCCTACCAGTGGATTAAGAGTCAGGACCAGAGTCGGCCCATCCATTGGGAGCGTGCCGGCAAGGGTGCCAACACCGACATTATGTGTCCGATGTATGCCTCGCAGTATTGGTGCGAGAGATATTCACAGAGCGACAAACCCGAGGATCAGAAACCACTTATCCAGTGCGAGTATAGCCATGCCATGGGTAACTCTTGTGGCGGATTCAAAGAGTATTGGGACCTGGTGCGCAAGTATCCGAAATTCCAGGGTGGATTCATCTGGGACTTCGTCGACCAGGCACTACATGGCACTGATGCCGAAGGACGTGCCATCTATAAATACGGTGGCGACTATAACAACTATGATGCCAGTGACAACAACTTCAATTGCAATGGTCTAATCAGTCCTGACCGGGTGCCCAACCCGCACATGTACGAGGTAGGATTCTACTATCAAAACATTTGGGTGGATGAAGTCAGCGACGATTTCTCAGAAATCAAGGTTAGAAATGAGTTCTTCTTCCGCGACCTGAGTAATGTCTATTTGGAGTGGCAACTTCTTGAAGAGGGGAAAAAGGTGAAATCTGGCCGAATCGACGACCTGAACATCGCTCCGCAACAGTCGCAGAAGTATACCTTGCCTATCAAGTTGGGTGATTTGAAGAAGGAAAATCTTCTCAATATCTATTTCAAACTTAAGAAAGAAGAACCACTGATGGATGCCGGACAGGTAATCGCATATAGCCAGTGCGTGTTAGGGATGCCTGAGCCAGTAATCAGAGTGGAAAATACCGCTGATGGTGGTAAGATGAAGTTCAAAGCCAACAAGGGGCTTGCTACACTGACCGTGGGCAATGAGAATTTCACCGCTGTCTTCGACCAGAAAAATGGACAACTCACAAAGTGGGAAGTCAAAGGTCATCAGTTGCTTGCCGATGGCGGCACAATTAAACCCAACTTCTGGCGGGCTCCCACCGACAATGACATGGGTGCGCAGATACACCGGAAATATTCTGTGTGGCGCAATCCTGCGATGAATTTGAAGGAAATGACATTCGACAAGAAAGCGCACACCGTGAAAACCGTCTATGACATGCCCGACGTGATGGCTACCTTGACCATGACCTATACCTTCTTTGCCGACGGACGTATCACGGTGAAGGAGATGCTGGGAACGACCGACGATGCCAAAGTGCCCAATATGATGCGCTTCGGTGTGGTGATGCAACTGCCTTACACGATGGACCATAGCGAATTCTATGGACGTGGACCGATAGAGAACTATTCCGACCGTAAATATTCACAGTTGCTCGGCATCTATCACCAGACAGCCGATGAGCAGTTCTATCCCTATATCCGCCCGCAGGAGACTGGGACAAAGAGTGACATCCGCTGGTGGCGACAGGCCGATGCCAACGGTGTCGGATTCAAGGTTTGTCCATCCAATGGAATCGAGAACAGGAGCGACCGTGCCACCATGTTTGCCTCTGCCCTCCACTACGACATTGAGACTCTCGACGATGGTGATGACAAGGAGCAGCGCCATGTGCCACAACTGCCACGTTCTCGATTCACCAACCTCTTCCTCGATGGTGAGCACACGGGTGTTGGCGGTGTGAATAGTTGGAGCCCAGAGGCTGAAGCCTTGCCTCCCTACCGTGTCAGATATGATTACAAGGTCTTTACCTTTGAATTGATACCATGAGGTTATAAGGTTGTGAGGTTATGAGGTTGTGAGGTTACTGAAGTTTCCCACAGTCACAAATGCCTAAAAGTTTTTTATCACGAATTTAAGAATTTGAGAATTCGTAAACTGATGAAGAGAATTTAGAAGAATTATCGTCGCAAGCGACGTGAAACTTACACGATGGAGTTAGGAAATGACTGTCATTTCCTCTCAAATTCCCATAAATTCCATTATGGTGGAAAATTCTTTAATTCTCTAATTCGTGATAAAAAAGGTGGAAAACTTCAGTAAGGTTGTGAGGTTATAAGGTTATGAGGTTATAAGGTTGTAAGGTTATGAGGTGAAATATGCAAGTGAGAAACAAGCATTTTTCACCTCACAACCTGCAAGCGAAGCGACCTCATAACCTTACAACCTCATAACCTTATAGATCTCTATTGCATCGGCCATGATTTCATCGTGGTCGAAGGCGAGAGGAGGAAGCGCATTGATGGGGAACCATTCGGCTTTAGCGGCGTCATCCTGTCCGCTAACCTCCAATGGTTTCTCAACAATGGCAAGATAAGCCACGGAAATAGTGCGCCCACGAGGGTCACGGTCAACCTTGGAATAAGCACCAATCTGATGTACCTTGTCTATTTTCAATCCTGTTTCTTCTTCTAACTCACGGATGGCACATTGCTCTGTGGTTTCATCCATATTGAGGAAACCACCGGGGAAAGCCCAATGGCCTTTGTAGGGGGCATTGCCCCGTTCAATAAGCAATACGCGTGGTTCAGCCTCAGTAGTAATGACTATACAGTCGGCTGTGACGGCAGGGCGTGGATATTTGTAAGAGTAAGTCATGAGTTTTTGAGTTTAAAAAGCCTCACCCCCAACCCCTCTCCGAAGGGCGAGGGGAGTGATATGATAAGTTTTTAAAGCCTCAAATTTGCAGCTGAAGAACTCCAGTGTCAAACTTTTGGAGTGAGATTCATGCTACAAACTTGAGACTTTTTATGAAGAGAATAATCTTACTTGATTACAACCTTGCGGCCTTCATCATGGTATTGATGGCCGATGGAGCGTGCCGATTCAAACATTTGAAAGTAGGATTCTGACTTTGAGCATTCTCCATGGAAAAAAGTCTCAAGTCATTTTGTGCGAATGTTAATACACTGAATAGTGAAAATAGCATAGTAAGAAGTGTAATTTTTTTCATAAGCTTTTCGTCGATTTATAATATGACAATAAAAATAACTACAAAATACAAAAGTAGATATATTTGTCGATAATGCCAAATCTTTAAGCATTTTTCTTCCTTTATTCAACTTTTGCAAGCTCTGCTTGCTTCGTTATTAAGAGGTAAGAGGCAAGTGTGAGAGAAATGCCGGAAAATCTGTACATGTGATACAAAAGGGAAAGCAAAAGAGGTGTTTTTCGTTTTTTTTCAGTACTTTTGCAGCCGAAATGGAAATGAAAAGACGTATTACATATATTTTGATGCTTTTGCTGCTGTCGCTAAATATGATGGCGGCAAAAGGAGATTTTGAGCAATTATTACAGCAGTTTGAAAAAACGGAACAGGTACAGGATGCCAACAAACTATTTCGGCTGCTGAACGACGAGGAATTTACAGAAAAACTCATACAGTTTAATGACAAGGCACCGAAGGACTCTCTTCGGCAACAAGTGTGGTATTGGTCGGCAGAATATCTCTACGACCAGCAACAATATCGGCGGGCTGTTGAATATGGCGAAAAAGCATTGCCACTATTGAAAGGCTGTCAAGAAGAGTCTGACTGTCTCAACCTTTTAGCAGTCATTTTCATCCGTCTTGCCGACTACACCTCTGCTGCAAAGTACGCCAAACTCTGTTATGCCCTTGATGAGAAAAGTGGCGACCCCGACCTTATGTCGTCGAGCCTCAACACCCTTGCCGCTATTTATATGGGTGCCAATCAACCAAAAGAGGCTGAGAAATATGTACTCCGTGGATTGGAGGAAGCGAAAAAGGCCAACAACCCTTCACGCCAAGCCGTACTATTAGGTATGGCATCCGAGGTGTATCACGCTTTGGGAGATGACAAGACGGCACTGCCCTATGCCGAACAATCCTATGAGCTGGAGAAGAAACTGGGAAATGAGGCTAAAGCTGTGCTGAGGCTGTCGCAGAAAGCATCGGTGTTAATAGGTCTTCATGACTACACTCGGGCAGAGAAAGTCTTGGGAGAAGTCATCCCCGTATTGCGAGAAATAGGTGACGTACACTCGTTGGCCATCGCTGACAACAAAATGGGTATGGCACTGCTCTGTCAGAAACGTGAAGCTGAGGCTATACCTTATTATAGAGAGGCAGCACAAGTGTTTCAAAGGATGGGCGACAAAGCCAATGAGATGCACTCACGCCGTGGACTCTATGAAAGTCTGTGGAATACACAACCCGATAGTGCGAAAATAGAGCTTGACCGCTTCAACGACTTGAAAGACTCACTCTATACCGATGCCTCCGCTGAGAGTTTGGCACGATACAACGCAGAGTTTGGCAACGACTGGCTTCAAAAGGAGAAAGAAGCTGAGCGCGCTGCCAAGCACAAAACAGGTGTTGTAGGCATCTGTGTGGCACTCGCACTGCTTCTTTTGGCCTTTTTCATCTGGTGGGTGATGTCGCGCCGCCACAGGAAGGAAAAGGAACTCAACCAAGAACTCTCTGCCAACATCGAAGAGTTGCGGGAGAAATACCGACAACTCGCTTTTGACCACGACCAGTTGATAGAGAGTCTGAAAAACCACGACCAAACCGAGGAAATCAACCCAGCCGACCGTGAGTTCCTTGACAAGACTGTCAATACCATCAACAGTCTGATGCTAAAAGGACAGGTGGATGCTGAGAGCGTGGCAAGCGAAATGGGTATGAGCCTGTACCAATTCCGCCAGCGGCTTACCACCGTCACAGGTGAGAAACCACAAGATTTCATCGCCAAACTCCGAATGAAGCGTGCTCAACACCTCTTGGACAATCATCCTGAACTGAACATCACTGAAATTGCCATGCTTTGTGCTTACAAAGACACGCCCAATTTCACCCGGGCATTCAAGAAATCTTTCGGGGTCACACCTACGCAGTATCTTTCGAAGGATGAAGATTGAAGGGTAGTTGAAGGGTAGTTAAAAGGTAGTTAAAGAGTAGTTAAAGGGACATTACCGTTGAGAATGATTGAAGGGTAGTTAAAGGGTAGTTAAAAGGTAGTTAAAGAGTAGTTAAAGGGACAATACCCTAGCCAGCTTTTCACAACCTCCCCGCCCCCTCCTTAGCCTAAGGCGGGGTACCTACCCACCTCCCGTCCCCCTCCCGACATCGGGATGGGGCTCAACCGCTCCTACTCGTCGCTCTTACACTAAGGTACCCGACCATTCATAACCCAACTTTGACCCCATTTTTCTGATATCCTTTACCCCATCCCCTTTCCCGTAGGCTCTCTTGTCTCACTGGGTACTACAAACTTTCATTTTTCGT
>OMXV01000064.1 GCA_900315075.1 uncultured Prevotellaceae bacterium
ATCAATCTCTTTGATTTCACACTGACCAAAGAAGATTTCCGTGAAATCCGCATGCTTGATACAGGCAGGAATGTGACGGGCTGGCCGTCTGATGCTCTCAAATATAATCCCGAAATCGTATGATGCAGATTTATAAGTTATGAATACGAGACATTGCAACACATTCACGGCACCCACAGAGATTGCCAACCAACTCAAGAGGAAAATGGTAGGTGTTTCAAGGATTTCAATCGATTATCTGCAAAATTGGTTAGTAATCAATGAATATGGGTAATACCTATATCAAATGATGATTGTAACTTTGCAAACGAAATAAACTTATAAACTTATACAACAATGAATATCAACAAACCAATCAGTCGAAGAAGAGCCCTCAAGGTCATGGGGCTTGGTATGCTTGCAGCATGTGTTCCTACGCTTCCTTCGTTTGGAAAGTTAACAAAAGATAATGAGAAGAAAATCAAGCGTCTGATTTTCTATTTCTCTGCTACAGGCAACAGCCTTTACACCGCAAGGCAGATAGGCGGTGAAGAAGCCTCTCTTTTGAGCATCTCGCAGGAGATACATAATGAGCATCCTGATTACGAAGCAGAGGAAATCGGGTTCGTCTGCCCTGTATATTGCTTTCTGCCTCCTGCCATCGTCCAGGACTTCATTGCCCGTTCCTCTTTCAAGGCCGATTATTTCTTTGCTGTTGGCACATATGGTGCTCATAGCACGATATTCCCTGAGTTCCTGAATGATTTTGCCAAGAAGAATGGTGTGCAGATGAATTTCATATCCACGATTCAGATGGTTGACACATACCTGCCGTATTTTGACGTTGAAAGAGAATTGGCCGACCCGAAGCTTCAGCGTATTCCCGAGAGACTGGCTGCAGTGCATGCCTCCGTCAATAAGCGCGAGAACTATATCCAGCCAGTAACCGAACAGGACAGGATGATATGCGACGGTTATTACCGCATGTCGGGCCGCGACCGCCAGCGCCCAACGGTGACAAGGTCTGAGAAGATTGTCTTTGCTACCGATGCCTGTATAGGGTGCGGGGTATGCACCTCGGTATGTCCGCATGGTTCTTGGAAAGTGGTTGACGGGCACTCCGTTGCCAATGGTGACTGCGAGAATTGTCTGGCATGTGTTCACAACTGTCCGCAGAAAGCCATTTCCATTATCCCTACACCACCAGAACCCCAAGAGCCGAACCGCAATGCACGCTATCGCAATCCGAACGTCAGTCTGGCAGACCTGATTAAGGCCAACAGTCAACAATAGGTAATACCATAGAAGGTGAAATATGACCATACAAGAATTCCGTGATTACATGGCATCGGGAAAGCCTGTCATTGGAGGCTCCGATGTTCACATAATGTTTCATCAGTTGTCTCAGGAGGCACTGAGAATTACAGCTGAGATTAATGGTAAGTATCATACACCGGAGGAACTGCATGCTTTATTGGAGCAGCTTTGGGGGCGTGAGGTACCCAAGACGGTTGGCATGTTCCCACCATTCCATACCAATTGCGGCAAGAACACTGTTGTTGGTGAACGTGTTTTCATCAACATGGGCTGCAAGTTCCAGGACCAGGGAAGCATCACCATAGAGGAAGGCGCACTCATAGGCCATAATGTCGTGCTTGCTACCATCAACCATGACCTTGACCCTGCTAAACGTCAAAGTATGAGCTATGCGCCGATTCACATTGGTAAGAACGTCTGGATTGGAGCCAATGCAACTGTCCTTGCAGGAGTGACCATCGATGATGGAGCCGTTGTAGCCGTAGGCGCTGTGGTGACCAAGGATGTGGAACCCAACGCGATAGTTGGCGGAATACCAGCCAAGGTCATCAAAAAGATAGAAGTCTAAACAGAAAAATCGGTATTAAATGAGAAAAATACTGATAATTTTGGGGATATTGTCCTTGACTTCGTGCGTCATCACATTTCCTGGAACAAGATACAAGCACCTTACAGAAGACCAAAAGAAAAGAGTGGTTGTCTGCAATGCGCCTATCGATAGCCTTACCAATGATGGTAAAGTTTATCTGGTCACGATAGAACAGATGCAGAAGTTCTTAAATTCCAAAAATAGAGTGCTCATTTATGAATATGCGTCCTATTGCCAATCTGAATATTGTATGAATCCAGCTGTAATAGAAAATGAATGCACAAAGGCAGGTGTCCAGTTTTGCATAGTTTCAGTAAGTTACGAAGATGTTTTCAACATTTCAGTTCAGAATACTCCAATACTGGCAATTGAGCCAACCATACTTGGAAAGAAAATCGGTAAAGATTGCAGTAAGGTTTTCTTTGACAAATTGACAGGAACGACATGGAAGACCCGAGGCTATGGCAGGTATTACTCTTACATAAAAGGCAAATTCAAGGGGTGCTATGATGATTATTCTGATGCCTTGACAGGTTATTAAATTTCGATTCATTTGACTAACGTTTCCCCTACACTAAGGGTGGTTTCCTATATGCAAGTATAGGGAATCACCCTTTTCAGTTTAGGCATAATCTCTTTCATAGATGTGATTTTAGCACTACTTTTGCACCAGAGATAAGAAAGAAAAGTTCAACCATCAAAAACGACACGACTATGAAGAAGATGATGACCTTGGTGATGATGATGGCGATAGCCATTTCCGCCGCAGCAATGCCGTACAACACCGCACGCAACGAGGCTCTTTATCTTTCTGAAAAGATGGCCTACGAGCTCGGACTGACAGCAACACAATATGAGGCAGTGTATGAGATCAACCTCGACCACCTGCTCAATGTAGATACCCGCGCCGACGTCATCGGCCTCTGGTGGGACATCCGCAACCGCGACCTGCGCCGCGGAGGCTCCTACCCTATTTTGCACGAATCAATGTAGAGCCCAAGCTACCCACCTGTACGGCATAGATACCTGCGGGGCTGCCGACGGGCAGACGGACACTACCATCCGTGAGCGTAGCAAAGGTCACGAGTCGGCCATCAGTGGTGTAAATACGGATAGGTGTGCCTTCCTCTGCGCCTTCAATGAAGAGGCGGCCGTCCTTCATGCTAAAGTTCACACCCTTAGGCTGTTGCTGGCTGAGCGTGGGAATGCTTGAGGGAAGTCCCAGCACGTAGAGTAAACCTTTATAGGCATCTATCTTGCCATGACCATAGTGGATGGGATCAGCCTCGGTGAATTCGTCCTTGGTAGCAGTGGCGGCGATGGCCTCCCTGATCTGCTCATAGGTCAGGTCGGGCTTGGCCTCTAACCACAGGGCGATGATGCCAGCAACGGTAGGTGTTGCCATCGACGTGCCGCTCATGGCCCCCCAGATAAAGCCGTCGGCATCCTTCACCAACACGTTGTCGTATCCGTATCTTTCCGGGCTGTAAGTGAGGTCGAAGTGGCTCAATGCCGATATAATCAAGGTGCCTGGTGCTGAAACATAAGGATGATTGTGACCGGCAATGTCGGTACCATAACTGCTAAAGCAAGAGTAGCCTCCCACATCGTCCTTCCCCGTGACATTGTCATCCTCTATCAACTCGCCATTAATATTGACGAACTCATTTTGCGACACCCACGAGCCTACGGAGATGATGGTTCCTCCGGTAACGAAATCGCCCATGGACTTGTTTGGGACGCCTTCGGTGTAATAGTCGCTTCCGGGCATTTTATCAAACTCTGCGCCATCGCCCCACACATCGACGATATTGCCCTCCGAACAGGTAATGTGGAAGGTAAATCTGTTTCTGCCCGGAGATGAATAACTAATGAAAGACATTTTGGCACGTCCGTCTTCCATGGTACTTATACTAAACGTTACCGAACTTGTTAAATAAGCCGCC
Organism: uncultured Prevotellaceae bacterium; assembly: GCA_900315075.1. Lineage (GTDB taxonomy): Bacteria > Bacteroidota > Bacteroidia > Bacteroidales > Bacteroidaceae > Prevotella. The sequence goes on from OMXV01000064.1 coordinate 3,832, forward strand.
AGATGGCTTCTGATATCTTCATATGGTGTTGTCTTGTCATCACGTATTATTCATGATAATAGTTAGTTAATTTTCAGGAAGCACATATTGAAATATAGCGAAACACCAATCCTTTTGGCTTCATTTGCAATAGTAATTCTTTTTTTCGATGAATCCTCACGGAGGATAACTTTTTTCTTGCACATTATCTTTTTTGTTCTCTCAACAGAGTCTTATGCCCATTGCTGTCGTGAGTATCTCATCACGGACGTAAAGGTACGAATTCTTTGCGACACATCAAAGGCCCTGCTTACGGCCGACTCTAATTATATAAGGTGCAACGAACGATGTGGATGGGTTTTCCTAGTAAATATGCTACTCATCACATAATTGTGCAGAATATCCCAGAAATTTGGCGCATTCCTCAACTATTCTTTACTTTGCAGCGTCAAATAGATATAAATATTGAATGATATGAAAAAAGTGAGATTTTGGGCTGTATTGGCCATTGGTCTTATGAGTGTAACAAGCATGAAGGCTCAGAGTCAGCGAATACTGGAGTTCCAAAAAGAGTTCTCCAAGTATCAGACGCAATATCGGGATCTGCTTTATAGTGGCAAGCACAAGGAGGCGATAGCTCCGCTGGTGAGTTGCATCGCGATGCCCGACACCACCAGAAACGCTACCACTTTGTACGGCCACTCTGGGACATGCTCATCGGTCTTATTCCCTGCCTCATAGGAGCTAGGATATATGCATATATCGTGTAAAAAACATAGAAAATAAAAAGGAAACATATATGATGAGAACAATAGTAACATTAGCCCTGTTTGTTGCGACCCTCACAAGTGCACAGGGACTCGAGACGGCAAACAGTAATATCTCCAAACAAGACAGTCTGCTTCAGGATTACGATTATTTTTTCAGTCAATTGGAGCAGATACATCCCGATCCCTATAGCGCTTTTGGCGGAAAGGATGAGTTTGACAAGTCCGTGAAACAACTGAGGAACGAGTTGGTATGCACTGATTCTTTGACCCTTGACGAAATGCAGGCAAAAGTAACCCAACTGCTTTCGGGTCTACACGATGGACATACTTACATGGGATATGTCAACTCACCCAAGAAAGTAGAAGACCGATGGATTCCACTGAAGTTCAAAGTAATTCCTGATGGTATCATTGTGAATGGATTCAGTCCTGAACTGAAATTCTTGAAAGGTGCCATGTTGTGTGAGATGGAAGGTGAATCTTTGGAATCGGTGCTTGATCGCTTGGACAAAATCGTCATCTCTGAGAATCGCTATGGATTGATGGGAAAAGCATGCACAAGCATTGGCAATACCAATGTTTTGCGGCAGTTGTTCCCTTCGTTTGACAAGGAACGGGATACGCTCGTCAGTCTGCCCTTCTACCCCAACGGTCCGTTTGAGAAAAACATTGTATGGACATCTACTGATGAGCGTTTCCCCCATAAGAACTTCGAATACCGCTTTGTTGATGACAGCAAACAAACGATGGTGATGTGCATCAACTCTATAGTGAGTGCCGACATACCAAATCTCGAAAGCTACGGCCTGAAATCGGATGTGATTGTGGCAGATGTCTTTGCCAAGATGCTGCGTGAGATGAAGGCTGCCAACAGTCCTCGCCTCATCATAGACCTGCGCGGCAATGGCGGAGGTTGGACGATGATCATGTATGCTGCGCTGTACGAGCTCTACGGAAAGCGTTTCATGGATACCGACTTAGGCATGCACTCTGCCACCAAAGTATCGGAAGGCTGGCTCAAGAAGAACAATATGTCCTTAGAACAACTAAACCAGAATAGAGGAACAACGCTGAAGATGGGCGATTTCATTGAACAATCATCAAGTATCAGCACTTTTGACTGGTTTATGTGTGCCGACATGAGCATTCTCGAAGCACAAAACGGTGACCCCATCTATACGCCAAAGGAAATTTATGTGGTTACCGACGTACAGACTTTCAGCGCAGCTTTCCATACCGCTTACATGCTGTGGAAGATGGGGGCCAAGGTGATAGGCGTACCTTCTGGGCAAGCTCCCAACACATATATGGAGGTTACACGATTCAAGTTGCCGAATACCTGTCTTGAATGCTCTGTCTCCAACTCACTCCAGATCTGTTTTCCGAAAGGTCACGCAAAAGCAAAAATATTCACCCCTGATTTCCAATTGACGTATAATGATTATCAGAAATACAATTTTAGCAAAGATGCAGAATTGCTTTACATATTAGACAATTAGAAAATGGATATTAAATAATAAGAAAATGAGATTAGAATTTAACAAATAAAGATATTATGGAACAGAGATTTTGTCAGAGTTGCGGCATGCCGCTAACCGAAGATGTTCTCGGCACGAATGCCGATGGAAGTAAGAATGAAGATTACTGCATGTACTGCTACAGGGATGGACATTTCCTGCAGGACTGTACTATGGATGAGATGATTGAACATTGCGCTCAACTGATGGAGCAGCTAGAGCAGTGTAATGCTTGCCTCGACAATGCCGAGTCGCGACAGAAGTCGACCAAAGGTCAATTTGTGAGTGCCGTTAATGAAGGGTTAGAAAAGCCTATTACCAAAGAGGAATATATTGGCTTGATGAAATCGTACTTTCCCCAGTTGAAGCGTTGGCGCCGAACGTTGGATGTTAGTAATGATGAAGTCATGAATGTTAACCCCGCTTTGGCAGGCGTTAAAGAACTCATTGCACAGATGGCCGACAAACTGCCCATCGCTTACATCTCGTCAGTAGACCAAGAAGGTTTTCCTTGGACCAAGGCTATGTTGAAGCCACGCAAGCGTGAGGGTATCAAAACCTTCTACTTTACAACCAACACATTTTCAATACGCGTGGCCCACTACAAAGCCAACCCCAAGGCCAGCATCTATTTCTGCGATGCCAAAGGCTTCAAGGGTATGATGCTGCGAGGCACGATGGAGGTGCTGACCGATGCTGCCTCAAAAGAAATGATCTGGCACGATGGTGACGAGCAATACTACCCCGGCGGTGTGACCGACCCTAACTACTGCGTCTTGAAGTTCGCCGCCATCGATGGCCGTTTCTATAGCGATTTCTATCCACGTAGTTTCATTATTGAGGAATGATGAACAACAGGGCACTTGTCGTTATCGACATCCAGAACGACATCACCAGCTGCCATCGAATGGGCTGCGGCCGAGGGAATGCACATCGCTTATATCAAGCATAACAACACCACAACCGGCACGAGAACATTCAAGCCTGGCAGCAACGGCGAGAAGTTGGTGCCTGAGATGAAGGTCGTTTCCGACAATGTCTTCGTGAAGACGAAAAGCAATGCCCTTACAAGCGAAGCCTTTTCTGCATTCATCTTTGCAAACGGCATCAATGAGTTCTACGTAGCCGGTGCCGATGCCACTGCCTGTGTGAAGTCCACGTGTTTCAACATGCGGAAAGCAGGTTTCACGGTGCATGTCCTTTCTGACTGTGTCACCTGCTACGACTTGAAGAAACTACCCGAGATGCTGGCATATTACGGCAATAAAGGCTGTGAGGTCAAGACATTGGCTGAGTACCAATGAAACATCTGCCGAATATCCTTTCATCGCTCCGAATTGTGGGGGCTGTTGCTTTGCTGCTGAGCAATGTGTCAAGCAGTCCGTTTTGGGTGCTTTACATCGTTTGTGGCATCAGCGATATAGCCGACGGATGGCTGGCTCGGAAGTTGAAGTACGTTACCAGGACTGGAGCATTACTGGATAGTTTGGCAGACTTCTACTTCGTAGTATGTTGTGCCTGGAAACTTCTGCCAACACTCGAGCTGCCGCAATGGTTATGGCTGTGGGGAGGAGTAATCGTCGCGATTAAAGTCATGAACCAAATTTCTGCAATTGAGAGGCACGGACATTGTTGCTTCCCTCACACCATGGCAAACAAGTGGGCGGGATTCCTACTCTTCATTGCAGTCCCCATGACATTTGTATCCATCATACCGATTACCATCATAGCAGCAATTGCCACGTTTGCAGCCATACAGGAGGGGCATTTCATAAAACGGAACACTCCCCGCCAAACGGGGAGGTGGCTTCCGCCGGAGGGGCAATGAAACTATATTATATAATATGATTCAAGTTTCGCATTCGCTCAATTTGCAGTAGTTAAAGGGTAGTTAAAAGGTAGTTAAAGAGTAGTAAAAGGGACGTATGCTCATTTTTACAGCCTTTTTGTGAGATAATGACGCAAACTAAACCTTTAAAACCTTTTTCCCGCCTAATCTCTCCATACTTGCGAAAGTTGAGCTATATTATATAAATATGAGAAAGATAGTAACAATAGTTTATGCATTGGTTTTTACATCGTGTTTGGCGCAAGAGCCGCATCCCGCATTCCTGTTGGAATAACACAGACGGCGTGACAAAAATGATTGGTATCACAGTAATATGAACATACTGATTCTTTTAGGCAGCCCGCGAAAGGGCGGCAATACGGACCTGTTGGTAGAGGCATTCGTCAAGGGTGCCTCGCAGAAACACCATGTCGAAGTAGTTTCTGTTCACGACTATAAGGTCAACCCCTGCATGGGTTGTAACGCTTGTTTCAAGAACGAGGCCAATGCTTGTGTACAGAATGACGACATGTCGCTTATCTATGAGAAGATGAGCCGGGCAGACATGCTTGTGATAGCCTCACCAGTCTATTTCTACGGACTGAGTGCACAGTTGAAGGCCGTCATCGACCGTTTTCATAATCCGATAAGAGATACATTCAGCCTTAAGATGATGGCATTGCTGCTTGTAGGAGCTGCTACGCTCCCTGAACTTTTCGACAGCATCCTTACGCAATATCGGCTCTGTCTGAACTTCTTCAAGGTGGAGGATGCAGGCCGTGTGTTGGTTCGCGGAGTCAAGGAAAAGGGCGACATCAGGAATGCCGACGCTTTGCATGAGGCATTTCATTTGGGATTAAACGTGCAATGACGAGAAAATGGAAATAGATAATTGGTTCAAGGGTTTCGAGAAAGGTCTGGAGCGGCTCTCTCCAGAACAACGTTCGGCCTTCCTTTCGGAATGCGGAAGAAACTGTGTGAATGGCGGTACGCTGTCTGTTTACCAAAAACTCCATGGGCGTGCCCAGGGCGATATGGACACCTTCTTTCAGATGGCTAATGAACTGCCAGGTGTGAGAGGTGAAGTCGTTGAGAAAGGACGTGTCTATCGCCTTGTCTTCTTGGAATGCACCTGTGAGTTGTGCAAAAAAGGATATGTCACCACGCCATTGCTCTGCGAGTGTTCACGCCAAAGTGTAATTTATTCGCTGCAATGTCTGTGGAAAGAGGAACACTTCACAGTGACGCTTTGCCATTCCATCTTGCGTGGCGGAACAAATTGTGAAATGAGAATAGAAGTGGAAAGTTCTCCTCGTCAGCAAACCCACATTCAGAATCTAGGGTGATTGCTTGATTTGCAGTAGTTAAAGGGACGTATGCTCATTTTTACAGCCGCAGGCCGACCCTAATAAATTGCTATAGGTCGCTGCGCTCAAAATCTGAGAAAAATCTGATTCAAAAACTGACGAAATATGAGTGAAAGATTTTCTAATAGATTTTGTAGGATTTTGAGGCCAACAAAACGACTTCCGCCAAACTAAGAGAAAGAAAAGCAAGAAGGACATTATTGATTATAACAAAGAGATGAAACAAGAAATCAATCCTCAGGAAAGCATCCGTGCAAATGCATTCAGTTTATGGATGTCATCGCCTATGCCGATGGTAACATTGGTGAAGATCCTGGACGTGAGCCGCATCGTGAAAATGGGTAAACAGGAAGGGTATAGATTCAATGTGCTCCTTTGTTGGTGCATAGGAAAGGCGGCCTGCGGCATCAAGGAGTTCTATGTGTTGCCTGAGAAGGGAAAACTGTTCCACTACGACAAACTTGCCGTCAACGTCATCGTAGAGAATAGCAAAGGTGGCATCAACTCTTGCGACATTCCCTACACAGACAATTTGCAACAGTTTTGTCGCGATTACCAGAATCTGACTACAAAAGCAGCAAGAGAATGCCAGAGTTCTTTTCTCGATGACCATATGGTTGTCGGCACATCCGCCATGATACAGACAGAACTGGATTGCATTGTCAACCAATACACTGATCAGTTCTGCAATCCGATGGTGATGTGGGGCAAGTATCGAAAAGGGCTGTTCAAAACTACTCTGCCTGTCTCATTCCAATTCCATCATGTACAGATGGACGGCGGTCATGCCGCACATTTTCTGGATGAACTGCAAAAGACTATCAATTCAGCAAGATGAATGAAATGAAACTCCGGCCATTCAATCCCTGCGATGCCGTGAAGATTCTAAGTTGGTGCAAGGACAAGCATACATTCCGGCTCTGGAGTGCTGACAGATATGAGGATTTCCCTGCCCGGCCCGAGGAGATGATGAAACAATACAAAGGAGATAATATGCATCCTCTTACGGCTATTGTTGGAGAAGAGATAGTAGGTCATATTTTGTTGAGACATCCATCAGAGGACAAAAGCGTCATCCGCTTCGGCTTTGTGATAGTTAACGACTCGAAACGTGGCAAGGGCTACGGCAAGCAGATGCTCAGTCTCGCCATCGATTATGCTCAACAGGAATTGGGAGCCGAGCGCATCACACTCAGTGTGTTTTGCGACAACAATTCCGCTATTAAATGTTACAAATCTGTCGGTTTCCGCATCATCGGAACGGATGCCTATGTGATAGACGGCGAGGAATGGAAAGGCTTTGAAATGGAACTAAATAAGTAAAAACTATGTATAAAACCCACAATCTGCCCAATACCCGTATCGATGTGGCCGATGCCCTGAGAGGCATCGCCGTGGCAGGCATCATCCTGTATCACTCCGTGGAACACTTCAACATCTTCACTCAGGAGCCGATAACCCATGCGCTGGCGTGCGACCAGTCATTCTCCTGATGATAGTCTCGGCCATCGTCTCTCATCACAACTATGAAATCAATGTTCGAAAAAGCTGCATTATGATGTAGCGTCTTCTATGTTGTGCAAATCGGTGTAGTGAAAAAGCTTTTTTCCTACACAATATTTGGCTTTATGAAAGGAAAGAAAACATCACTCAAAAGATTCACATGAAAACGTGTTTAAAACTGTCAAAAGTAAAATAATCATTTATTTCTGGTCACATGCCCGATGGGCCTCCTTGTTCAATCGTTTGCACAATATAATAATCAGATTTTCTGCTATTTGAAAATCTTGCTGTAGTTTTTTCCCTTATTTTTGCAATGGTATTTATATAACATAATTTTATGAAAAATCTTCTTTTATCCATCTTCATTTTAGCGATTGCCGTGTCCTGCGAGCCACCAAAGGAAAATGCTTCTGCCTTTGAAATGCCAGCAGTTGCGGACATCGCCATGTATCAGGTGAACCCCCGCGTGTTCGCTTCTGAAAACTCTCTCAATGCGGTAGCCAGCCGTATTGACTCCATCCGCGATCTGGGTGTCAATGTCATGTGGGTGATGCCCATCTATCCCATCGGCATAGAAAAAGGAAAGAACTCGCCCTACTGCATCAGTGATTACAAAGCCATCGCCCCGGAATTCGGTACCATCGATGACTTTAAGAATCTGACCAGCACGTGTCATGAGAAAGGCATGGGCATTATTCTCGACTGGGTGGCCAATCACACCGCCTGGGACCATCCCTGGATTAAAGAACATCCCGATTGGTATACCCACGATGAGAAGGCCGACACCATCATTCATCCCCGCCCCTGGGACTGGTACGATGTGGCCGACCTGAATTATGACAATGAGGAAATGAGGAAGGCGATGATTGACGCCATGAAGTTCTGGATTGTGGATGTAGGCATCGATGGATTCCGCTGCGATGTTGCCGATGGTGTGCCGGCAGACTTTTGGAAGGATGCTATCGACCAACTTCGTGCTGCCGCCGGCAAACGGAAGATTGTGATGTTGGCTGAAGGCAAACGTTCGGACAACTTCACCATTGGCGGTTTCGATATGAACTATGGCTGGGATTACAAGGACTCATTGGTCAAGGTATTTGATGGCGCACCCGCATCAGACCTGATAGCAGCCGACAAGGCCGAATACGACAGCCTCCCTGCCGGGAAGGTCAAACTTCGCTTCACCACCAACCACGACCATGCCACTGAGAAAGAGCCCTGTGTTCAGTTCACCAACGACCGTGGTGCCATGGCAGCCTATGTGGCCAGTATTTTCCCACATGGCGGCGCGCTTATATATGGTTCACAGGAGGTAGGCTATCCCGAACCTATCAATTTCTTCAAGTATGTCCCAGTTGACTGGAATGCCAAACCCGAGATTTATCAGGAATACAAGAGACTGATTGGTCTATATAATGAGCATGCCGCACTGCGGAAAGGAGAGTTAACCACCTACGCTGACCCTGACGTACTGGCGTTTGAAAAGACTGACGGCAAAGAGCGTTTCCTCGTGCTTGTCAATGTACGTAATGAGGAGAAGACAGCCCAGATTCCTGAAAAATGGATTGGTCATGGAGCGAAGGACATGATGACCGACAAAGACATCAAATTAGAAAAAAACATTGTCCTTTCTCCCTTCCAGTATCTGATTTTAAAATAGTAAAAGCATAAGCCTTTTGATCTGGAATTATGAACCCTGAAATTTAGAAAGAATTTCGGGGTTCATATCATTTTCACAAACACCCGTTTCTTAAAGGTCAACTTGACTCCTCCAATCTCCAAATTAAGAACTTCCGGCGTGGCTTTCCAACGACATTGTGAGGAATTGTTATAATATGACAATTATCCTTATATCCGCTTTCAGAAATCATGGATTTTTCGTACATTTGCACACAAATTATTAAATAAAACTGGCTTTTTCGAATTCACGAAATCATCCAATATAAAAAAAATGATTTCTCTGATGACCTGTCTGTTATGCAGTTTGATGGCAGGTGCACAAAGCCTTTGAGACGAAACGGACGGGATATACTATTATTTGATATCGCAAAACAATTTTTCAAATCAACAAGATTATGGATTTCATCGAATTAGCAAGAAGCAGGTATTCCTGCAAGAAGTTTGACTCTCGTCAAATCAGTAAAGCACAACTTGACAGCATCCTGGAGGCAGGACGCTTGGCTCCAACAGCAAAGAATCTGCAGGAGCAGCACATTTACGTGGTTCAGTCGGCTGAAGGGCTGGCCAAAGTGGACACACTCACACCATGCCGATACGGTGCGCCGACCATGCTCATCGTGGCCTTCGACAAGAACAACGTGTTTACCTATCCCGGCCAGAAGTACGACTCAGGCATTGAGGATGCCACCATCGTGACCACTCACATGATGCTCTGCGCGAAGAGTGTGGGTGTGGACAGCTGCTGGGTGAATTTCTTCGACCCCGACAAGATGGCCGAATCATTCGAATTGCCAGAGAACGAAGAGATTCTGACCTGTCTTGCCCTCGGCTATCCAGCTGAAGGCGCAGGGCCACTCGCCAACCACAACAGCCGCAAGCCGATAGAGGAAACCGTGACTTACCTATAAGGTTTACCATCTCACTATCAGTTTTGGTATATTCCCACATAGTCATTGGCACCGAAGCCCCCGCCGTCTGTCCCGTCTGCTTCCATTCGCAGGCATATTTCGAAATTAATGCAGAAAACTACTAAGATGATTAAAGAATCTACTGGTATCGCCATCATCTCAGGCGAGCGTAACATCACATTCTCTGAACTTCTTCAGCGCATCGCGCTATACAGCCAGAAGTCACCCATGAAAGCTGGTGAGAGGATGCTCATATTCTCGGAGAACCGTGAAGGATGGATATACGCCTTCTACTCGGTATGGGCTAACCATGGCATCGCTGTTCCAGTTGATGCCTCCTCAACGGTCAGCGACGTAGCTTATATCATCAACGACTGTAATCCCGCGTGCGTATGGACTTCGCGCGAGAAAATGGAGGTGATGAAGGCTGCCGTCAAAGAGACGGGCAAGCCGGTGGATATTCATCTGATAGACGACTACGAAACGGCAGAGACAGACGGCACGAAAGCAGAGATTACATACAAGGAGGAAGATACGGCCCTCATCATCTATACTTCGGGGACGACGGGATCGCCCAAGGGAGTGATGCTCTCGTTCCAGAATATATTGGTCAATGTCCATGCCGTTTCAGAGGAAGTGCCGATTTTCACGCCTGAGCGCCGCACGCTCATCCTGTTGCCCCTGCATCATGTGCTGCCCTTGGTGGGATCCGTCGTGATGCCACTCTATGTGGGTGGAGGTGTGGCCATCTGCCCGTCGATGTCAGGCCCCGACATCATGGACACCATGCAGAGAGGCAGGATTGCCATCATGATCGGTGTCCCTCGACTATGGCAGACGCTCTATGGAGGCATCAAGAAGAAAATTGATGCCAGTGCCATCACACGGGGACTTTTCGGTCTTTGTGCCCGTGTGAACAGCGTGACTTTCTCACGCTTCATCTTCAAGACCGTCCACAAGAAGATGGGTGGACACATCAAGTATCTGGTCAGCGGAGGTGCAGCCCTTGAGCGCGAAATAGCACTGGGATTGCAGACACTTGGTCTGGAACTGCTCGAAGGCTACGGCATGACTGAGGCTGCCCCCATGATAGCCTTCACCCGGCCCGGCGACTTGGTTCCCAACTGCGTGGGCAAGCCACTTCCAGCCATGGAATGCAAGATTCAAAACGGCGAAGTCTGCGCCAAGGGCCCCAACGTCATGCAGGGTTACTATAACCGTCCTCATGAGACGGCAAGTGTCATCGACAAGGACGGTTTCCTGCACACTGGCGACCTCGGCTACTTCGACGACCACGGACGCCTCTATCTCACAGGCCGCTGCAAGGAGATTATCGTGCTCTCCAATGGCAAGAATGTGCAGCCCAGCGAGATAGAACACAAACTGGAGCAATATACAAAGCGCGTCAAGGAAACAGCCGTCGTACAAGATGGCGACATGCTGCGCGCCATCATCGTGCCCCAGGAGGAATGGGCCAGGAACCTGACGGACGAAGAGGTGGAAGAAACGCTGAAGCGCGAGGTGCTGGAGCCCTACAACCTCACGGTGACCAACTACAAGAAGCTCATGAGTCTGTTTGTCTATCGTGGTGAGCTGCCTCGTACCAGGCTGGAGAAACTGCAGCGATACAAGCTTAAAGACATCCTTGCTGCAGGCACATCGGCCGACAGTCAGGAGAGGCCTATGGAGGAAACAGAGGACCCCACCTTTGAGGAATATCACATCCTAAAGACGTATATCGAGGAAGAGAAACAGATACAGCTTCACCCCACCGACCACATCGAGACCGACCTGGCCTTCGACTCGCTGGACATGGTGGCACTTCAGGGTTTTATCCAGCAGACCTTCGGCACCAACGTCAATGCCGCTGACATGCCGGGCTTCAAGAACATCCAGGCATTGGCAGAACACGTGGCCTATAGCAAGACCCGCATGGAGGTGAAGATAGAGGACTGGCATGAGTTCCTGAACACCGACTCTTCCCACTTGGTGCTACCACACGGGAATCTCGGCATGCCGCTGCTTCTGAAATCATCCCGATTGCTGTTCAAGGTGTACAACCGTCTTTCGTTCAAAGGCACAGAAAACATCCCAGCTCACGGTCCGATGATCATTGCCCCTAACCATCAGAGCTATCTCGACGGTGCGCTGGTCTCTATCGGACTTCCCATGAAAATACTCAGGGACAGCTACTTCTATGCCACTGAAGAACACGTGCAGGGTGCTCTCCGCCAGTATTATGCACGCCACAATAACATTATCATCATGGAACGTGGCAATCTCCGCGACTCCATTCTCAAACTGGCTGAGGTTCTCAAGCGAGGCAAGAATGTGATTATCTTCCCAGAAGGTTCACGTACCCGCACTGGCAGACTGACCGATTTCAAGAAGACCTTTGCCATCCTCAGCCGCGAACTGCAGGTTCCCATCCTACCTGTGTGTATCAGAGGGGCTTTCGAGGCATTGCCACGCTCCAGGCATTTCGTCTCTCCACACAAGATTGAAGTTGAGTTTCTGACACCAGTAGTTCCTGACAGAAATCTTTCATACGACGAGATTGCCAATCAGGTTAAACAGGTCATTAACAGAAGGATACTCGACGCCACGAGGGATAGTGAGTGATTATTTCACCCCCGTGAGTGGAATATGAATTGACACCGCTTCTCAACGATTTGGTTGGTTGGGAAAAATAAGCAAGATAAGGAACTCAAGATGGAAATACTGGCAAAAGCATACTTCAGATTTATAATAATTAATAAAAACAACAAATGGCAACATGGATAATCAATTATTTTTTTACCTTTGCTGCCAAATGTAGCAAATCATTATTCTCAATCCAGATGAAAAAACTATTGTTGGTTCTTTTGATTTTTGTGGCAATCATCGGGAGTATTGGATGGTATCTTTACATGAACGATATCATCTATTTTAGCGGCAAAGACGTAAAAGGCATTTACGTGGAAGAAGAGCTGAGGATTGTAACTGATGATTATCATGGAATCAGTTATTGCAAATTGCTCAATAAGGCAATTGAGGGTAATCAAGAAGACATCAAAAAATTAATATTGTTGGATTTCAGCGGTGCTGGAGCGGCCGGTTATGACCATGGGGATGTCATCGTGAAACTGATAGACCGTCTTGGAGAAGAAACAATCATATCTTCATTGGGAAACCAATTGACCGAGGAGGAAAAAGGACGAATAGAAGCATATATCAGTGTAGGAATGGAATATGGCAGCAATCCACACCATGGACAAAAGCCCGAAGTGGCATTTCCACTATTGTATGAATATCTTCAAAAACATAGATAGGAAAACCGGAAAAATAAGCAAGATAAGGAACTCAAGATGGAAATACAGGCAAAAGCATACTTCAGATTTACAGTTCTGTTGCTCTTCTGTCTGTCACTGACAGCATGCAGCGAAGACGATTATGAAGAAGAAAATCCTCAGAAGGTTACACGCTGGGAGTGTATCCTATTTGGTTCATATCCGGCCAACGAGGTGGTCAGCGGCAATTTTAGTGCCGTGGAAGACTATGCACTGGAAGAAAGTGATGTGATTGTAGATGCTACGCTCTACACCCAACTGGAGAATGCCGAGTGGACAGACAACGACACGGAGATTGGCGGCCAGCGCTACCATAGGCTCAATGCCACGGATGCCGTGAGCTATTCTGGCAGCCGTGCACAACATTATCGGTGGACGGACACTGAATCATGGCACTACTTTGACTATGCACCCATCAAATGGCGCATTCTAAAGCAGACGGGCGACAGAGCCTTGCTGTTGGCAGACCGCATGCCCGACACCTACCCTTTCAATGACACCTACACCGACACCAGCTGGAGCACCTGCTCCCTTCGTCGATGGTTGAATAGCGAATTTCTCAGCAGAGCCTTCACAGATTCAGAGATTGAAACCATCGTGGAGACTGATGTCAAGAACGCTGTCAATTACTATTTCGGCACTGACTGCGGTCCTGACACAAAGGACCGTGTATTCATCCTCTCCGAAAGTGAGACCTTCTCATCGTCATTGGCCGTAGAGTACGGCTTCAGCAACAGCGACAGCGGAAACGACCCAGCTCGGCGTTTCCGTTCGACGCTCTATGCAAAGTGTCGGGGTGCCTGGTGGTCGCCAGTGGAGAACTATCGCGGTGTCTCATTCTGGTTCATGCGCTCCATCGGCTATACGAAGGCCAATGTCGTATATGTAGGTGAGTCGGGCGACACATACAACCGTGGTATCGTGGTCACCTGCAATGATGCTGCCGTCCTGCCTGCCATCACTCTTGACCTCTCAAGAGCCGACTATCAGAAAGCCGCACCTGTCTATTCTACCGATATTCTCAAATAACTGAAGTTTCGCAAGTCCTCAACTTCTAGGTTATGAGGTCTTTAGGTTATGAGGTGAGATTTGCCCAAATATGTCGTTATCCATACATATATCACCTTATGCGAAAGTTGAGTCAAATAATTTATGGACATCAAAACAAAGACCTGCACCTGTCTTGTATGGCTGATGATACTGGGAACAGTGACAACGGCTTGCAACAAAAAAGACGACGTGGATGACAGCGCCTCCTCCAGCGAGGGGCGATATACCGGTGAAGCCTATCAGGACCTGAATAGCCCTTGGGTGAAGGATTCCGACAAGAAGACTCACTATACGCGTTGGGAGTGTATCCTGTTTGGCTCATACCCTACCAACGAGGTGGTCAGCGGCAGTTTCAACGCTGTGGATGACTATGCGCTGGGCGAGGAAGATGTAATTGTGGACGCCACGCTCTACAGACGATTGGAGAGTGCCGAGTGGACAGACGACGACACGGAGATTGACGGCAAGCGCTATCACCGACTAAAAGGATCGGGAGCCGTGACCTGTTCCGCGGACCGCGAACAACACTATCGATGGACAAGCCCTGAAGACTGGCACTTTTTCATCTATACGCCTATCAAATGGCGCATTCTCAAAATCAGCGGCACCAAGGCTGTGCTGCTGGCCGACCGCATGCCCGACACCCATCCTTTCCACAACAAGGATGAGGATGTGAACTGGAGTGGAAGCGACCTGCGCCAGTGGCTTAACAGTGAATTTCTCGACCGTGCCTTTTCAGAGACAGAGCGCAAAGCCATTGAACTGACCAGCGTGGATAACTCGCCCAATGCCCAGTATGGCACCAAGTGCGGGTCCGACACCCATGACTATGTGTTCATCCTCTCCAATAAAGAGGTGTTCGCCTCCCCGCTGGCCTCAGACTATGGTTTTTACGCCGGCAGTGGCATCGACGACCCTGCTCGCCGCTTCCGTTCGACGCTCTATGCCAAATGCCGTGGTGCCTGGTGGTCGTCGGTCACAAACTACCGTGGCAACTCCTTCTGGTTCATGCGCACCAACGGCTATACCCCCAGCAACATCACCTACGTCTGCGACTTTGGCTATCTGTATAACCAAGGGACGGCTGTCACCTGCGACGATGCAGCCGTACTACCTGCAATTACAGTCGATTTGGCAAAAGCAAGTTATCTGAAGGCCCCGTCTGTCGCATCCACTGACGTGAACAACTAAACGGACAACGTCCGGGCAAGAATCGCCATATAGCAGCAATAGTCCCGTGTGCACCTTAGGGCGCATAGTTACAAAATTAATGATGAAAATCGTTAATTTCTTGTCATATTATTGAAGTTTCGTAAGTCCTCAACTTCTAGGTTATGAGGTCTTTAGGTTATGAGGTGGAATATGCTCAAATATGTCATTAGCCATACATATATCACCTTGAAACCGCGACTCCTTTTCTGATACGCCGAACATGTTTATTAGAGGGTGCTGAGTAGTTACCTCGTTTCACAATTATTCTTAATTTGCTCTACCTGCAACACGGTTGGGGCGAGGACGAGACGGCTTGGAGTAACCAGGGACATGCCAACCTCATCATGGACAACCTGATAGCAGAGGGCAAGGTGAAACCGTTTATCATCGTGATGACCTATGGCATGACGAATGAGGGCGGACGAGGCAGAGGCAGAGATCGCAGCGCAGTGGCAAAAGCCTTCGAGACGGTGCTTGTAGATGAATTGGTACCCTACATCGACTCACACTTCAACACCATCGCCCGCCGCGAGAGTCGCGCCATGGCTGGTCTGTCGATGGGCGGCATGGAGACCAAGGCCATCACCCTGAGCCGTCCCGCCGTCTTCGGCTACTACGGTCTGCTCAGCGGTGGCACCTATATGCCTGCCGACCTGAAGCTCGACGACAAGAGCATTCCGAAGCCCAAGCTTATCTTCGAAAGCTGCGGCTCGCGCGAGAATCCCGGCGGCATCGACGAGAGTGTCAAAGCTCTCACCGCCGCAGGTCTGAATGCTGTAGGCTACGTCTCGCCCAACACAGGCCACGAGTTCCTCACTTGGCGCCGCAGCCTGAAGGAACTTGCCCCGTTGCTTTTCAAATAGAAATCGAGGAGGAGGTAAGCTTACCCATCCCGCCGCATGGTGCTGTCGATGCACCGCGCGGCGGGATGTTTGTATCTTGTCTTCTTAGATTGTCTGAGGTTGACATCATAGAAAAAATGAAGTGTTAATGAGAAAATCTCTTTATTTCTTTGTATTAACAAATAAGCCGAAAATCAAAAAGATTTCGTAATTTTGCAGACGAACGAAAAAACGATAGATGAAACACGAAATACAGATAATATGTTACATTTCAAAGAAGGAATTGGCTGGAAAGCATGTTATGACGATGAGAAAAACATCTATACAGCAAAGACATCGTGGAGAGGAGATTATCACCTCTATGAAATAGACGCAGAAATATATAATCGGCTCGGTGAGCCTGGCGTTTACTCAGATGAATTGATCCATACAGGAAGACATTTATATTATAGTCAAGACAATCCCATCGGACCGCCAACCGACATGGTCATAGATGAGAACTATGCCACACTTTGCCCTTGGGCAGAAATTCAGACAAGTGGGCATGTCATGCCCAATGAACTGACAGACATTGCCGTCGAACTTTTGGAGAACGAGGAAACGCGCAAACATAGGAAAAGAAAAAGTAGGATGGAAGCATCTATTTGAATTAGGTTATACGGGTAAAGGCATTGCGGAATTGGATAGGTGGCATACCGAAATGGTCTTTAACGTACTTTCCAAAAAACGATGTATTGGGAAAGCCGAGACGGTCGCAGATTTGCTTGATATTGAGGTCTGTCTGTTGCAAATAGTATCGGATTTCTTCCAAAAGTTGTTCTCTTATCCACTCGCCAGCAGTTTTGCCCGAATGTTTTTTACAGACAATTGTTAGATATTTAGGTGAAATACAGAGTTCGTTGGCATACGACTCAACCGTGCGATGATGATGGCTTGCAGAATGAAGCAGGTCAAGGAAACGCTGGAAGTATCCACTGCTTGAATTTATAATCGGATGCTGTCCAATTGGTAAAGGAGCTATCTGCCTCATGGTTGCACAGAGTGCCAACATTGCCCCTCGCAACAAAGACTGTATAATTTCTTTGCGGTAAGGCATGTCTTTGGACTTGAGATAACGCATCTGAAGAATTTCGTAGAAACGATTAAAAAACTGGATGTCTTCCTCGCTGATATCAATGATATGAAGGCTTTGGATGTACATCATTTCGTTCCACACATTCATTTTCTCGCGCAGAAAACTCTGCAGGATAGTATTAGTGATGAACATTGCCTTTAATTCGAAATTCGGAGTTATCATTAGGTCGGTTACCGTAGTGTTGGGTGGAATGACAGCTATCTGGTTTTGAGCCAGCACAATAGTCTTGCCATTCATCTGAGCCTGTACCTTGCCACTCAGACAAACCACAATGGAAATCATCGACACATGAGCAGAGCCTATCTCAACAAATCCCTGAATGCTGTCAATGATGACAATATCATTATCCGAATAGCCCACATGGATGCCCTTATTCTTGGTCAGTGTCTGTATATTTACTTCTTCATGCCGCATAATCATGTCTATTTTCGTGCAAAAGTAATCAATTGTTGTAATATATAACATTCAATTTGGGATTAAATATATTCTATTTCTCTATACTAGTCAAAAAACAGTAATTTTTAAACCCAAATAGAACATTTGTTTTTACCTATAAATTTTTATTTTTGCATTCAAAATAGGAACATCACGTAACATGACAACTCATAGTTCTGACAGTATATGAAAAGAACGATTATTATAGTGTTTTTTGCCTTTTGGGGCACCCTCTTTGCTGCTGCGCAGGAGTCGTTCAAGGTTTCTTTTGACCTCAGATATGATGCTCATGAGAATATTCCTCCAGTTTCCGTCAAACCAGGATGCGCTCTGCCAATGACCGCCAAACCCTTTCCCCAAAGGGAAGGGCAATAAATACAAAACTAACTGACAATGCGAAAAATCATCTTTATTCTGACATGCTTACTTCTAAGTACGAATGTTTTTTCTCAGGAAAACCATGCCTCTGTGAAACGCAATTCTGAAGCGGAAGGGCTTTCCGGTCTCTGGTACGGTTTGTATTGCGGCTCTCCCGTGACCGTGTCTTTCTCAGACAAACTCCAGCTGGCAGCAGAAGCGTTCTCGTCCTTGAACATTGACTGCAACTATGAACTGCCGGGTGATGGCAGAATCTCTGTGCCAGATGCCGGAGCAGGGATGGCAGGTGAGGGAATCTATGCCATCAAGGACGGCACGTTGGAACTGCTATTCATCTTTGGCGCATCAGGGCAAATCCAGCCACTTCGTTCCTTTGCCGACGGTGCAGGAAATCCTGCAGCTACGCACCTGATTCTCAAACGTGACAGGACAGCCTTGGACAAAGCCACCGCCCCCGTACAAGTTCCTGACGAGGCACTTGTCTCCTTTGAGCGCAACAAGCGATTGGGAGTCGGCATCAACCTCAACGGTGTGTTGGACGGCAATTCAGACGGCACCCCATTGAAAGCCGGAAGCATCAAGGGCATTGCCGATGCTGGCTTCCAAAGCATCCGCATTCCCATCCGTTGGGCAAGTCATGTGTCCAAAGAAGCTCCTTACACCATCGACCCAGCCTTTTTCAAGGAAGTGGATGCCATAGTAAAAGAATGTCTGCAGGTTGGCCTGGCTGTCATTTTAGACAATCATTACTATCCCGGATTGTCTTTTAATCTTGGTCCTCAGGATTTGGATATAGAACCTAACATTGAACGGCTCTGCAGTATATGGAGTCAGATATCGGAGCATTATAAAGATTATCCTGACGAGGATGTATTCTTTGAATTGATGAATGAACCCAGTCTGGCTCTCGACCCTGCCATCTGGAATGATGTGGTGGCAAAAGTCACCAAGACTATCCGTAAGCAGAACCCCGGAAAGACCATTTTAGTTGGCACCCCCAGTTTAGGCCAGCACTGGACTATCGGTCTGTTAGAATTTCCCGATGACTGGAACATCATTGTAGATGCGCATTATTATCTGCCCCAAACTTTTACCCATCAAGGACTTTCCTATGCCATGGCCGGTGACTTACACGACATCCCCTGGATGGGAACAGAGACAGACAAAGCTCCTCTGGAACAGGATTTTTCCTTCCTCGCACATTGGAGCCGACGCACAGGCCGCCCGATTTGCATCGGGGAATATGGGGTTTGCGCCAATGCCGATGATGCTTCCCGAGCCCGCTATGTGGCGTTTATCCGCAGCCTCATTGAGCAGTATGGGATGAGTTCACATTACTGGACTTACCACCGCGATATCTTCCAGGCATTCGACGAACAAACAGGTCGGTGGAATGCCACCTTGCTGAAGGCGATAAACCTTCCTAAAGGTAAGGAAGAAAGGTCAGGACAGCTGACAAGCGAGTTCAGAAATCCAGATTTGAAGTACGCTCCCATGGTGCGCTGGTGGTGGCCGGGGAACGACGTGGAAAACACAGAACTCAAAAGAGAGATGGAACTGTTTGCCTCCAACCATATTGGTGGCGTGGAGATACAGTCTTTTGCCCTGGTATTCCCCATGCCTGAAGACAGGGCTGGAGCGATAATGAGCTTTGATACGGACTCCTACTATGACCATCTTGCCACCGTAATGTCAACGGCAGCCAAACTTGGTATGACCGTTGACCTGACCAACGGCAGTGGCTGGCCGGCTGCCTCTCCCGTGATTACCGAGGCCGAGGAGAACCGTTCCCTTCAATATGGTTTGGTTGTCATCCCTGAATCCGGAGGCACCGTTACCATTCCCCGTTCCGTTCGACAGGACAGCGAATATTCCACCCTGATAGGCCTATTGGAGGCACAGGTGCGGGAAAATAAGAACAAACCATGGCAGATAAAAAATGCCAAAGAGCTTCCTCTTGCCGACAAAACGATCACCTTCTCTTCAGGGAAGGCCGAGAAAGGTTGGCAGAGATGCCTGATTGCCCTCTGGTCGGTGCCATCTCAAGAAACCAACATGATAACAGCGAGGCCTGACGGAGGAAAAGTCATCGACCATTTCGACTCCATCACTGTTCAAAAAACCTACAATCATTATTTTGGTGCCCGTTCTGGTCTGACTTCCTTCTACGGAAAGCCTTTCCGCTCCATCTTCAACGACAGCTACGAATTTAAGGTCGACCGCCACATCACGGCTGATTTTCGAGAAGTCTTCCAGCGTCGCCGTGGGTACGACCCGCTGCCCTGGATGCCTGCCAACCTCTGGTATGGCTACAATAATATGTACGACCCAGGGAAGGGCTATGCCGAATTCTCTTTTGGCGATGTGGATGCCCGTCTCCGTTACGACTATGACCTCACTGTGAGCGATTTAGTAAGAACACATCTATTAAAGGGGTCTTCACATTGGGCAAGGGAGCGCGGCTTGATGCACAAGACCCAACCCTATGGTCTCCCAATGGACTACATGGGAGCAGCTGGGGATGCAGATATTCCTGAAACAGAAAATATGGTCTTTGGAGGCGGCAGTGCCGGTGGACTCAAGATGGTTTCTTCAGGCGCTATGCTTTACGGGAAGCCATTGGTTACGGCGGAGTCTGGGGTACATCTGGGCCGAGCCTTGTTGGTGACTCCCCAGAAACTGCGGATGACAGTGGACAAGAACCTTTCCAGCGGAGTCAATCAAATTATATGGCACGGTGCGCCTTACCGATACGGGGATGACGGCAAATGGCAGCCTTTCTTTAACGGAGCATTGGGAATCAACTTCTCTTCCGACTTTTCTGAGGCCAATCATTTCTGGGAGGAAATGGCAGAACTGAACCACTATGCCCAACGTTCCCAGTACCTCATGCAACAAGGGAAAGCCACCGCCGATGTCTTGGTTTATTATCCCTTCTTGGATTTCTGTGATAGTTCGCACAACCCGGAAGAATTGCTTTGGTACGGCTATCTGCCGAAAACAGAACCAACCATGCAATTAAACGGTGAGATTCCTGCTGGTTCTGAAAGTGGACGCTGGCTTCAAAAAATATGGCCAGTTCTGAACGAGCTGGAACGCCGAGGCTTTACATGGGCCTGGGTCAACGACGAATCCCTGCAAGAGATGACCGTAGGAAAAGATGGTTGCCTGCAAATCCGTGGAAATGTTTACAAAGGGTTGGTTCTTTTTGAATTGCCTTATATCCAATTGACTACAGCGCAAAACATTGCCAGACAAAACAAGGCCAACATCCTTCTCTTGGGCGATGTTCCTGTTGCCCAGCCTTCTTTCATGGATTATCAAAAGAATGACCGGAAGACTGCGCAGCTGATGAAAATTGCAACCCGTGGAAAGAATGTCTGCCATGATGTAGGCAAATGGGCGATTGAACCACCAGTGAAGACCATTTCTGGCGCACAACGGGTAAGACTCGCCCGCCGTGATGTCGGAAACGGTGCATTGATTCAGATGTATTGGAATGAAGATACCTGTGCCAAGACCCTTTGTTTGAAGACAGATGCGGCATACGCTTACTGGATGAATGCAGAAGACGGTAGCATTGTCGCAGCCGACAAAGACAAGGACGCATGTATCAGGGAAACGCTTGAACCTCTGGATACCCGTTTCCTTTATCTTAGCAATGCATCACTTGACGGAGTTTCAAAGCAGTCTATCGGCAAAAGCACTCTATTGGCCACCCTTCCCAAGTGGAACTTGCACACAGGAAACGTCTTTTTGGAAGGAATCGGATTGGGAGACTGGCGCAACATGAAGCAGTTGGAAGACTGCGACGAAGATGCCGTTTACACCACCTCTTTCACACTGGCAGAGACAATCCCAGGAAAACGGTATAGCCTGAATCTTGGTGAAGTATGCTATGTGGCCGAGGTACTGGTAAATGGAAAAAACGTGGGCAAACGTATTTGGATGCCTTATATCTTTACTATCACTGATTATCTGCAGCCAGGAGAAAACACCATTGAAGTCAGAGTGAAAGTTTCAGACTACAATGCTAAGGCCCGGCAAGGTCGTGAAGGGAGCCCCAACTACGAAACCCTTGCCAATGGTGGCCGCATAGCAAACGGTCTGTTAGGTCCGGTACAGATATTTGTTTCCGAATAGCAAACGAAGAGATTGTTGCTCAAAACTCATCATATCACTCCCCTCGCTCTTCGGAGAGGGGTTAGGGGTGAGGCTCCTAAAAGTCCGTAGAATAAATGAGGATGTCCTGGGGCAGGGTGATTGTGAAATTTCTTAGGTGGCGCATTGACGAAGTCATAAAAAATCGGACCACCTGGTATGGTAAGTCCGATTGGGAAAAAAAGTAAAATGGAGGTTGTGATTTTCGTCATCCAGGAGTAGCGGCAAGTCGGAACCCACCATAAGGGGATTTTGTCGATGGATTGATACCGTAACGAGAGAAAGCACGGCAATCCTCAGGTCTTAATGTATAGCAACCACCGCGAGTCACATTAGTAGAGGCATTCGAAGTTCCCTTTGGGTTTGTCTGTGCAGAACTGTCGTAAATGCCATAATAGTCGTAGCACCATTCCCACACATTGCCATTCATGTCATATAGACCAAGTTCGTTGGGCAACTTTTGACCTACGGGATGGAGAACGCCACCACTGTTGAATTGACACCACGCCACGGAGTCAATAGCGTTGCCACCGCTATATTCGGTATGGCAGCTCTTGTTGCCACCGCGAGCAGCGAACTCCCACTCCGCCTCTGTGGGGAGTCGAAAGTTGATGCCTGTCATGAGGACGAGTTTGAGGACAAATTCCTGGCAGTCATCCCAGCAAATATTAGTCACAGGCAGTTTAGCACCTTTTACACGGGAAAAGTTATTGCCCATTACTGCATCCCACACCTCCTGAGTAACCTCGTAGCGGCAAATGAAATATGGACTAAGTGTTACCTGATGTTCAGGTTTAGCTATATTAAAGGGGTTGTCGTACTCAAACTGATTGTTTCCCATTGTGAACGTGCCGCCCTCAACGTAAACCATGTTTTCAACGAGGTCCTGAATTGCCTGTGGTAGATGTTTTAGAGAAGGAATGCTATCCTGCGCATTTGCGCAAAATGTAACGGATAGCAGCACCACGATGAATAGTAGTTTCTTTTTCATTGTTTTTTGGATTTGGTTGATATTAATGATGGTTTGTAGATGCAAAAAGTTGTGACCAATACTTTCCACAAAAATACGAACAATCCAGAATTTCATAAAATAGGTTATCCCTACTATCATATAGGGAAATCCCTAATATTTTGAATCACTAAGCAAACACCCACGAAAAAAACGAAGAGTTTTCTCGAATATCTGTTCCCAAGGCACTTTTCTATCGTCCTGTATGAGATGCTGCTCGCATCGAATTATACCCGCTACGGAGGTGAGGAGTATGAGGAGGCGACCTACGGTCGTGGAGGAAAAACAAATAAGCACATATTTTGTCCATTATTAATCCTCCATTTACTCCTTTCCTCCGTAGACATTTGATGAGGATGCGGGGTGGTTGTGAAAACTTCTTAGGAGGCGCATTGACGAAGTCTGGAAAAATCAGTTCTTGCCTTTATTGATGATGTATATGCCAAGTGCAGCGAGCACTCCGGCAAGAGCATACTTCAAATGGAAAGTCTCACCAAGACAAAGGCACGACGTTACAGCTCCCACAATGGGTATCAGCGAATTGTAAATGGCAACCTTTCCCACGGGATTACAACTGAGTAGCTTATTGTATAGTGCGAATCCCACGGCAGAGATGGCGATAAGCAACAATAGACAGACGATACCGAAAAAATTGACATGAGGCAGCATACCACCAAGAGCAAGCCCGGGAATGATAAGTAGCATGCCCCCAATTGTGAGACTGTAGCCCGTTCCTACGAATACATCCACCCTGCGGCTCAGTCCACGAGTCATTAAACCGGATAATGCCGAGCAGATGGCATTGAGGATAATCATACCATCGCCCAACCAAGTAAACGATCCGCTTTCAGTTCCGCCAAGATTCAATGTCAGGATTCCGCCGAATCCTATGGCACAACCGAGAATCTTCCGTGAGGTCAATTTGTCGCTCCTAAAACAGACACAAGCCAGCAGTACCACAAGGAAAGTGCTCAGCGAGTTGAGAATAGCAGCCCGTGAGCCTTCGCTATGAGACATACCGATATAAAAGAAGAAATAGTGGAGTGTGGTGTTCATCAGAGCAAAAGAAAGGATGAACCACCAGTCGCTTGTCGCACTTGCCTTGAAAGAACGTCCACTGCAACGTGCTACGGACAGTACTATCAAACCAGCTGCGGCAAAACGAAGGCCCGCAAAGAGCATTTTACTGCCCGTCATATCTGTCGTAATGCCAAAGGCATTGAACCCCACCTTGATGAGCGGGAAAGCCCATCCCCAAGCTATTGCTGCTGTCAAGGCAAATACCACCACCCATGTGGGGTTCTGAAATACGGATGTCTTCGCTTGTTCCATTGGAGTAAAAGAAGTTCTAAGATTACTTAAATATTCAAGTTTCGCATTCGCTCAATTTGCAGTAGTTAAAGGGTAGTTAAAAGGTAGTTAAAGAGTAGTTAAAGGGACGTATGCTCATTTTTACAGCCATTTTATACCTTTAAAACCTTTTTCCCGCCTAATCTCTCCTTACTTGCGAAAGATGAGTTAAATACAAATGTAGGCAAATATATACTGAAGTTTATTCGCATAGCTCATCAGCAAGCAGTCGCTAGTCCTCAACTTCAAGGTTATAAGACCTTAAGCACCTGACTAAATTAATTCCACTAAAAGTGGTTATTATCTCATTATTTTGTATTATCTTTGCCATGTCATTCTTATTTTTGCTGCTTTTGAAATGCGCCACCAAGGTAAGTGAAATCTATGAAATGACAAGTCAAACACAAATTATTGTTGCCCAGTAGTTTATTATTAATCAAAGTGGTGCGGGATTTTGGTATATGAAAATATCAACTTTACTCAAAGTCGCGGGACTTGCTATGTTTTCGGCATTCAACTTCATCAACGATGCAAATGCGAATGTTATTAGACCAACCCAAAATGCCACAAACATCACCGTTGGCAATAGCATCATCGCTAATACCTCGCAAAGTCAAGATTCAATGGTTCTTGGCAAGCTCTATTTTGTAAACCTCAAAGAGGGAGAACAACCTGTAATGAGCGCCCTGAGTTTGTTTGGCAACCGTTGCGGAAGCGAAAATTTCAACAACAAGCCATATTCCACCGAAGGAATCCGCTCTGTTTTCGAACTTGACGAATGGATAGAGTTTCATCCACAGGCCAATGCTAAATCAGGCATCAAGGTAATGGTTTTCTTGCACAAAGAAGACCAAAGTTTTTACCTGAAGAACTCTTTAAACGACGAGACCCCTGGATATATTCAAGAATGTGTTCTGAACAAAGATCCCAACGATGAAGGAACCGACAATTGGGGGTCGTTTTACCTTCATCCCGAAGAGGTCAATCCTGGCTACTACGACTTTGTTTTCATCTACAAAAACAAAGTTTTTGCCACCATGCTCACCCATTTTTATAAGCCTGACGAACTCTACGAAAAATCCGATTCTGAGTTAGAAGAATTAATGTCACAAAGACATTAGCATCCCGTTAAGAATAGGGTTTTACTAACAAAGGGTTCTATTGTGATGGCAAATCTCTGATATAGATTGCCGGCATAATTGCTCATGCCGGCAAAACGAGACTGCACCTACATCGTAGCAGTGAGGAATGTAGCGTTGCCAAAGATATATAGGATATTTTCACTGGCAGGTACCAGAATAGTCTCACCTTGACGAATCTCAATACCATTGATGTTGGCTTTTCCCCAGAGACAGACCACGATGACAAACGAATCGCAGTGGAAATCTACCTGTTGGGCTACTTGCACCACCACACGATGCACCACAAAGTAGGGACAGTTGATGAGCTGTGACGTAGGCTTGGTGCTATCGTAAGAGGTACGATAAGCCGGCCAAACCTGATAGTCGATGGCCTCCTTGGCCTGCTCGATGTGCAATTCCCGAGGATTGCCATGCACATCCTTACGTCCAAAGTCATAGACACGATAAGTGATGTCGCTGGTCTGTTGGATTTCTGCCAGGAAGTTACCAGCACCTATGGCATGCAACCGACCTGCTGGCAGGAAATATAAATCACCTTCGTGAGCCTCGTGGGTTGCAATCACGTCTTGCATGGGTGAGCGACCATTTTGCGGTTCTGCCGTTGCCAACCGTTCATAATCTTCTGGTGTGATGCTTTCTTTGAGACCAGCATATATCTTCGAGCCCACATCGCTTTTGATGATATACCACATCTCCGTCTTTCCAGCACAACCATGACGTTCCATCGCCAGTTTGTCATCAGGATGCACCTGGACAGACAAGTCCTGACGGGAGTCGATAAACTTCACGAGCAAAGGGAAGTGATTGCCAAATTTCTTATAGATTTTCTTGCCTACAAGCAGTTCCTTGTACTTATCTATCAGTTCTACCAGCGTCAAGCCTTCATCGACATCATTGACCAGACCGCGATTGACAGCCACACTTTCATGTCCAGGCACACCGCTGATTTCCCAGCTCTCGCCTACATTGGGTTGCGCATTAAAGATACCTTTGAAAGGTGCAATCTGATAACCGCCCCAAATGGTAGTCTTCAGATAAGGTTGAAATTTGTAAGGTTTCATAAGTTTGTAGTTGTTGATTAAAAATACAGTCTGCAAAATTACTTCAAAAATCTGAATCAAAAAAGAAAATGGTTCTGTTTTTATGGTTCATCTGGATATACCTTGATCGTATGGCCTTGATGTATCAACTGCTTGAAAGTTGACAAGCGACCAGAAACCCTTGTGGAAGAACTAGAAAAAGAAAAGCTTTATACAAATTTGTGCTTCGCCGAGAGATTACATCAGAAAAAGTGTTATCTTTGCATACATTTTGAAAGATAAATCGAAATTTAGGTGCGAGCAGAGAGCAGAGCCAAGCTTGCTTGAGCTATGCCGAGGCGAAGCCCTAAATGCCGTTAAAAACGGAATTTTCCCATAATGATTATTAGTAAGCATTGTCGAGGAATCAGAAATAAAAACAATATTAATGATGAAGAAATTAGCAATTCCAACACGTGAAGGCATGGTTGATGACCACTTCGGTCACTGTGCCTATTATACAATAGTAACACTCAACGAACAGAACCAAGTTGTAAATCAAGAACGTCTGGACTCGCCTGAAGGGTGTGGCTGCAAATAGAATATTGCCACTGTCATGCAGGAGATGGGAATCCCCCTGATGCTGGCCGTCATAATTATATGCGAGTCCATGATACTGACCTCGTGCAGCGAAGGTGACAATGCACTGGTGGTGACGGATGACAAGCCATGGACCATCAGCGCCGACGATATGGACCCGAATGTGAGGCCTGGTGACGACTTCTTCATGTATTGAGGCTTATACCAACCGCTTGAAGCGACAAGGCTTCGAAGGTAATCAACTAAGGCTTCAGCAACAACGTTTCTATCTAGCCTATGCCCATCTGTGGCAGGCCAAATACAATGCGCTTTATGCACAGGAGCTCACCAAGGGCAGAAATGAATATGGTGTGGGCAAGAATGTACACAGCTTGGAACGCGAACGTGTCAATGGCGTGGTGATGAACACCGATGCCTGGTACGACCTCTTCGATGTGAAGCCAGGTGACAAATTCTATCGTAAACCTGAGGAACGCGTGCATATCTGGTAACTTGTTTTAAAGATAGCGATGATGACTATCTATGAATGGCATGATGGTGGCCATCTGCATATGGGCGAGGCGTTTCAACAAAGACAAAGACTGAACGAAGATATTACATTGAACTGTATATAATCCGACTAAACTACATTTAGATGAGCGATAAGAACAATCACAAAACAGATATTTCTCTTGCTCTTTTACAAGAGAATGACAGGGAACAGTTTATCAAGGACAATCAGTGGGCATTCAAATATGGAGCCCAAATTGAATTTGGTATGCGTGATGACCGCACAGAAGAAGGTTCAGAGGTTATTTCAAGAAGCACAATTGAGCGATGCATCGATGGAGAGAATGCCGAGACATACCGTATTGTACAAGATGGTAAGCATGTGGGCGGCGTGGTATTGAGCATTGACAAAAAAACACAAAAGGGCGAACTAGAGTTGCTTTTCGTTTCACCAGATGCCCACAGCAGGGGCATTGGACAGGTCGCATGGAAAGCTGTAGAGAATCTGCATCCAGAGATTCGTGTATGGGAAACCATCACCCCATATTTTGAGAAGCGAAACATTCATTTCTACGTCAACTGCTGTGGCTTCCAGATTGTGGAGTTTTGGAACAGATACCATCATGGACCGGCCGTGCCAGAAGAGGAAAGCGAGAATTGGAGCGAAGACGATGAAATGTTTGTCTTTAGGAAAATTATGAACTGAAGTTTTCCACCCTCACAAAATGTGTAAAAGTTTTATTATCACGAGACTTGTCGCAGACCCACTGACCTACGGGAGGTAATTTAAGAGATTTGTGATAAAAAGGGTGGGAAAGTTCAGTTACTAAAGTTTCGCAAGTCCTCAACTTCTAGGTTATGAGGTCTTTAGGTTATGAGGTGAGATTTGCCCAAATATGTCGTTATCCATACATATATCACCTTAAAACGAAGCGACCTCAAAACCTCAAAACCAAACGAAACTGGAGCTTGCGAAAGTTGAGTTCAGTTATAAATACCTAAGACGGTAAAATGTAGAAGAAAAATGAGAAATTTGAAAAAACTATTATTAATTGTAGCCATACTGTTGCAGACACTTGGTGTTGGTGGCCAGGGATTCAAGAATCCTGTGCTTCCAGGCTTTCATGCCGACCCAAGCGTATGTCGTGCCGGTGACGATTTTTATCTCGTGAACAGCACATTCCAATATTTCCCTGGAGTACCTGTATTCCACAGTAAGGACTTGGTGAATTGGGAACAGGTTGGCAACTGCCTTACCAGACCATCCCAAATAGATTTGAAAGGCACCGATGGCAATAGTGGCATCTACGCCCCAACCATCCGCTATAATAATGGCCGTTTCTATATGGTGACAACGGTGTTTCCTTCGCGCCGCCATTTTTATGTTTGGACAGACAATCCTGCAGGCGAGTGGTCGGAACCCATAGCGATTGACTTTGCCATCGGCAGTTGTGACCCGACGTTGTTTTTCGATGACGACAAATGCTATTTTCTATGGAAAGAAGGTGATATCAAGATTTGCGAGATTGATGTGAAGACTGGCAAACAGCAAGGTGAGATACACCATCTGGGAACAGGGCTTGGAGGACGTTATCCAGAAGGACCGCATATCTACAAGAAAGATGGCTACTACTATCTGTTGTTGGCTGAGGGCGGCACTGAGCATGGGCATCATGTGAATATCCTGCGCAGCAAGAGCCTCTTTGGTCCCTACGAGCCCAACCCCGCCAATCCCATCCTCTCTCATTTCAACATGAAGATGCAGAACAGCCCGATACAGGGACTTGGTCATGCCGATCTGGTGCAAGCCCCCGACTCTTCGTGGTGGATGATTTGCCTTGGCTATAGGACAAGTGGATATCTGCAGCATGTGATGGGTCGAGAGACGATGCTTGCGCCAGTTCGTTGGGACAAGGGAGAATGGCCTGTGGTAAACGGGGACGGCACGTTGCAGACAGAGATGAAATGCCAGACACTTCCCTTGGTGCCACTGACTCAAGCCCCAGCAAAAGAAGAATTCAATTACATCAAGCGTAATGCCCCAAAAGACAGTTACCACTCTTTAGGATTGCCCATGGGATGGATGAGCCTGTGTAATCCTGACTATACTAATTATTCTCTTACCGACCGCAAAGGGTGGCTCCGGCTCTATCCTACCACCACAAGCCTCAGTGAGACTGCATCGCCGACTTTTATAGCCCGCAGACAGACAGAACTGACATTCTCGGCAACAGCACTATTCGACCTCTCTCACCTCTATGAAGGGATGCAAGCCGGCATCACAGCCTATGCCGCACCTTTAAACCACTATGATGTGATAGCCGAGAAAAGAGACGGGAAGGTTTTCATCAAATCGAACGTGACACTGGGGCAGACCAGCCACGTCGAAAAGGAAATTCCTCTAACTGGCGTCCATGTGTATCTGCGTATCACTTCCGACAAGGATTTCTACTATATGATGACATCCTCCGATGGTGTCAACTTCACCCAATTAGCAAAAATGGAATATCGTTTTCTCAGTACAGAAACTATTGGTGGCTTTACAGGTGTTATGCTTGGACTCTTTGCTCAATGCCGCCAAGAGATAACCAACGGGTATGTGGATATAGACTGGTTTGAATACAATTAAAATAACGAACCGTAAACAGTAATTCATAGCCAGAGTTGTCGGATCCTATCACAATTATCCCTACACAAGGGGTGGTTTTCCTAATCAAGTATAGGGAAACCACCCTTTCACTTTAGGCATAATCCTTTTCAAGGTCATGAATTTTGCACTACTTTTGCAGTAGAAAACAAGAGATAAGAAACAAGAAGTTCAACCATCAAAAACGAAACGACTATGAAGAAGATGATGACCTTGGTGATGATGATGACGATAGCCATCTCCGCCGCAGCAATGCCGTTCAACACCGCACGCAACGAGGCCCTCTTCCTGAGCGATAAGATGGCCTACGAGCTCGGACTGACAGCAACACAATATGAGGCAGTGTATGAGATTAACCTCGACTACCTGCTCAACGTAGATACCCGCGCCGACGTTTTCGGATTTTGGTGGGAAGTACGCAACCGCGACCTGCGCCTCGTGCTCAGCACATGGCAATGGGACCGCTACATGGCCAGCACATGGTTCTATCGCCCGCTCTCATGGAGCACCGGTGGCTGGACTTTCAGCATCTACACCCGTTACGCAATCGACAGAATGTTCTACTATCGTCCGGCTGTATATGTCACCTTCACCGGTGGCCACAGCCATAGAGGCGGAAGCTTCTATGCCAGGCATCACTTCGACAAGCCCAACCCTCCCAGGGGCCATGGCAACCACAATAACGGAAATCACAATAATAATAATCACAATAACGGAAACTGGAACCATCTTGGAAACCATAATGGAAACGGCAACCACAATAACGGAAACTGGAACCACAATGGAAACCATAATGGCAACGGCAACCACAACCCTTCAATGAACCACGGGAATCGTCCGATGACGGGTAACGGCAACGGCAACCCCTCGATGGGTGGCGGCTTTGGCAACAACCATCGCAGCGGAACGGCCAATGCTCCAAGTCGCACATTCGGTACCCGTCCCTCCGGCAACACGGCCAGCAGAGGAGCCTTCGGAGGAGCCCGCAGATGAAGCCATATCCCTCTATATACAGCATGGGCAACCATGATGCACTGACAAATCTCCACGCCCTCGATTTTTGGGGTGTGGAGAGTTTTTGTCAGAGGTCAATTTTTAAAGTGGACTCAAATATGTTACCTCTGCATGATAAGGACAGACAAACCCGGTATTTTAGCGCGAGCCATAATGCTCACATGGAGTTAATCTGTCACTACCTCTTTGAAATGCTCACTCCCCCACTCTACCAGTGCCATGATGGCCGGCATAAGTGACCTGCCAGTTTCCGTCAGCGAATATTCCACACGGGGTGGAACCTCAGGGAACACCTCACGATGGACAAGGTGGCTTTGCTCCAAACGCTTCAAAGTCTGCGAGAGCATCTTTTGTGAGCAGTCCGTCATCAGATGGCGGATTTCATTGAAACGCAAGACACCCGACTCGCTCCTATTGAGCATGAAGAGCACCAGCATCGACCACTTGTCACCGAAGCGACTCACAACTTGCCTGATGGGACAGGCCAAGTATTCTGCCTTAATATCTGCCATAATATTATGTTTTTCTACAACATTAGTTTCGGTAATAGTACAACGTTCTCCTAACGTGAGTATAAATGAAATATTTTTTTTCAACGATTTCTTTCTTTTCCAACAAAAACAAAGACAAATCAAGAATTTTGAGTGTACTTGACCATAACAAATTGCATTTGTCACTTTTATCGTTTTCTTTTAAGTTAGAAAGGATGAATTCTTTTCCAAGGCATTTCTGTATTTTCAAATGCTTTATACGTACCTTTATTTTCATAACTTATATTTTAACGCGTATGGTCTGTTTTCGTGATATTTCACTGCAAAGGTAACCAATAGTTACCAAGTAACGCTTTTATACTTTGTTAATCTTCGTTAAAGTCGTTTCCTGATAAGTCCGATGCCCTCACAATTCCTACTTTTTGGTAACTATCCCACCAAAAAGTACCTTCTTGCAAAGTTGGTTTTTCCATATTACCTTTGCATCGTAAAAACAAACAAACAACAATTAAAACCATAAAATCATGAGACAGATTGAGACAATTGCAACAGGCAAGAATTTTAGCGCAGTGAGCGTGGGTAAGATGAACGAGATTATCGACCATGTGCTGCCGATGGGTCCCGAAGTGACCATCCAGGGCAAGGTGTTCGCAGGACAGGCCGTGGGTGCCACGGGCAGCGAGCTGTCGTTTCAAACACTGGTTCCCGGACAGGACAGCGGTTTCCTACACACCCACAAAACTCACGAGGAACTGTATATCATCCTCAGAGGTGAAGGCCAATACCAAGTGGATGGCGAAATTTTCCCCGTCAGCGAGGGCACAATCGTCCGCGTGGCACCCGACGGCAAGCGTGCGCTTAAGAACACTGGCACCGAGAACCTGACGATGCTCTGCATCCAGTACAAGGCCAATGCCTTCACCGAGGCTGACAGCCCCATGACCGACGGCACAATCCTTCAGGAAGAACTGAAATGGTGATGAACCGCCTTGAGAATCTCAAGGTAGTCATTCACTGAAGTTTCCCACCCACACAATGCGTAAAAGTTTTATTATCACGAATTTGAGAATTTTAGAATTGATAAGCAGATAAAAAGAATTTTGAAGAATTATCGTCGCAAACGACGCGAACCTTACGCAATAGAGTTAGGAAATGACTTGTCATTTCATCTTAAATTCCTATAAATTCATCATAATGGAAAATTCTTTAATTACTGCGTTCCTCGTGGGTCTTCGACAAATCTCTCAAATTCGTGATAAAAAGGGTGTGAAAGGTAAGAAACTTATTACCAAGTTTTTCGACCTGTACGGTTGAAATGCCCTGAAGGAAAGGGCATATCTCTGCAAAGTGGCAATGGACATCGTGGCGAAAAAACTCCTGCAGACAAAGACGGGGTACGCTAGCGCTTAGCCCTGCTCGAATTCTATGATGGCACTCACCTCGGTGCCGATGGACAACGAGACGATGATGCCGTTGTCAATCCGATAAACTGCGGGCAAAAGCACATCGCCCAGCTTAGCAGCAACCCGATACTCCACTCTCAATCCCTTCACCTTGAAACCTTCCGGCAGAAGCTCCATGGCTATGCGGATGTAGTTGGCATTGTTCACATGCCGGTTGTAGTCTATATCAGCACGCTGCACCCTGACGGGATCACACTTCTCCCCTTCATTATCGTCTTTGGGCAGCATAATCCGCCTGTCCTTGTAATTCATATCCAACTTCGGCTCCAGTTTCATCGAGGCAATCGTGGCGTCATCCACCCGCTTCAGCTTCCCTACCGACTTGTCAACAAAGGCTCCCATGCTCCATGTTTTGTAACAAGGTTGCCCGTCGGCATCATAAATGAAGGTGTTGCGGAAACCAAACATAGGCTTCATACCATAGACCGAAGTGGTCACGGTCAGCTGCTCCTTGTACTCAGGCACGCGGATGATTTCCACCTGGCGTGAAGCCAGCAGCTGAGCCATGTTCTGCTCCTCAAAATATCTCCTGACACCAGGTTCGCTGCCAATCCACATCTCCGAGCAGTCCTGCATCATCTGGAGGGCAGAATAGAGCTTCAGACGTCCCTCGCTGTCGCAGGTGCTTGTCGTCACTTTATAGTTAAGGCTATACATAATTGTGATGGTTATATATTAGATAATAGAACTTCCATATCTGTTTTTCAAGGGTGCAAAGTTACTCATTTTATTCAGATTTCATCCTTTTCTTCCAATGTATTCGTCCAAACCCTACGATCGGTCAATGGTGTTCCCCTATTCCTTGGGGCGGTAGTTCGGCCGCATGGACACCCTATCGGCTGTGGGAAAATCTTTCGGAACGGAATGTGTGACCTTTCCCGTGACACGCCACTCGGAATCTCGCAGGAGGAGGCTGCCATAAATTAAACGTTTCCGTCCTTACAGCGTCAAAATCGCAAACAAACTACAGCTATGAGACAACGGACAATTCTTTTTTTTTCTTTGTTTTTCTCCATCGGAAACCTGTTGGCGCAGGAGCGGATTGTATGTAATGAGACCTGCGATATCGGCGCAGATACAAAGTCGGCAGCCATGACGGGTGCAGCTGGCTATGCCGTGGTGTCACCCGTCGGGCGCGGAACAGTGGAACCCATCGAACAGGCACATCGTCTGAACACGCTCAACGGCAAGACCATCGCTGTGGTGGGTGTGAGTTTCATGAGCCGCGTGACGCATCCGGAAATCAAGCGACTCATCGAAAGGCATTATCCTGATGCGAAGGTGATTTTGTTGGACGAAATAGGCATAGCTGGTCCCTACCCCGCTCCAGGTATCACGCGCAGGGCAAAAGAAGACTTTCAACTACAGCTTCGAGAGATGAAGGTGGATGCCGTCATCTCCGGAAATGGCGGCTGCGGGCTTTGCACGCCAAAAGAGGTGGGGTCGTGTCTGGCTGCTGAGCATATCGGCATCCCTTCGGTCATCATCTGCGCTCCCGGATTCACCAACCAGGCCCGCTACACTTCGCTTAACAACGGTGTGCCGGTGATGCGTGTAGCAGAATACCCTGGTGCCTTTGCCTTGGATTCCGAGGAGGTGCTGATCAAGAACACTCGAGAAATACTATG
The DNA here is from genome assembly GCA_900315075.1 of uncultured Prevotellaceae bacterium. Taxonomy (GTDB): domain Bacteria; phylum Bacteroidota; class Bacteroidia; order Bacteroidales; family Bacteroidaceae; genus Prevotella. The sequence continues at coordinate 38,778 of OMXV01000064.1, forward strand.
GCCACAAATAGTGGATGCACTAACGAGACCCATCACAGCCGAAGAAACGGCATCGGCGTTGAAAGCAAGCCATGGTGACTTGCGCGATGATGTGTTTTTCGGCACGCTGGAAGAAGTGAACGCTTACTTCTCGGATATGAAATGGACTGATGGATTACCCATTATTCCTCCTACGTTTGAAAGGGTGAGTGAAATGATGCGCTTCACCGACTACAAATGGGACGAGACGGTGGCGGTGCTACCCATCGCCCATCGCAACACAACGACGTGGCATGTGGCCGTGAATGGTGTCATGGCAGGATGCAAGCCCGAAATGATGGTTCAGACCATGCCGGGCGGGGGCTACTCAACCGTCAAAATTGAACTTCCCCATAACTGGGACGAATTGATGTCAGAACGGGGGTATAGGCCACTCGAAGAATTCAGAATATCCAAAGACAACTTATCATCCTTTGGACAGTGAATATTATAAAGCTTGAATGGATATAACTATCTTTTCATTTTGAAAAGGTTACCTGTTATGGTTTCACCAGAAAAATGTTACCTTTGTACCCATAAATTGTAAAAACTGAATTTATGGAAAAGATATCATTCAGCAGGACAGAGATTAGTGAAGATATGCTGTTACTGATGGTCAGGGCTTCGGAGCTGGTCAAGCAGTTGAACAGTCTCACTTTGGCTGATTTTTCCAAGAAACAGGATATCGTGAAAGAACTGTTTGGCGATGTGGGCAGCAATCCCTTCGTAGGCGACAATTTTCACTGCGACTTTGGAAAGAATATCCATATAGGCGACAATTTCCACGCCGACTACAATTGCACGATGCTCGACGTGGCAGAAATCCGTATTGGCCATAACTGTCTGATCGGGCCTGACGTGGGCATCTATACAGCAGGTCACCAATTACAGCCTGAAGGTCGAACGCTTGACGGTTATGGGATACCCATCATAATAGGTGACGACGTTTGGATTGGCGGTCATTCAACCATCTTGCCAGGAGTGGTGATTGGTAATGGAGCCGTCATAGCTGCCGGCTCTGTAGTCACAGAAAATGTTGAACCTCGAACCTTGGTGGCAGGCAATCCTGCAAGATTAAAAAAGAGAATCGTATAAATCGGAATTTAGGCGCGAGCAGAGAGCAGAGCCAAGCTCGCTTGAGCTATGCCGAGGCGAAGCCCTAAATGTCGATAAATCGAAATTTTTAAAGTCCAAAGCATGAAAAAACTGATTATTTTGTCAATCATCATGATAGTATCGGTATCTGTATCGGCGCAAGACATCGCAGGATTTGTCAGCTGGCAGATGAAGACTTACCCTCAATCTCGTCTACTCGACATTTATAAGTCGTGTTTCCAGGACTATATGGGTGTAGAACATCTGGTGACTGACCGGCAGCGGGTGAAAGCCTACCTTGATGAAGAGTTGAATACCACCACACTTGAAGACCTCCTTCCGTGGCTATATGAACCCTGTGGTGTAGAGGGCAACTACGTGCGTGTGAGTATCAGGACCGTTAAGGAAGGGATCATCAGCGCTGACCTTTTGCTTGATGCATTCATCCGAAGTGCCAATCCTGGTAATCGCCCTTCGGTAGAGTCTTGGTGTAATCGATGGCATGAGATTTTGGAAGTGATTGACACCATGAATCTCAACTATCCGAACTATACAGTCGACAAGCTGTTCATCGACAGCATTCTCTCCGATGGCAAATACGCCATCAGCCATTCGCCCGAATATCGTGAGGCTTATCATCCGCACTATAGAATCGTAGAGCGAAACATCTTTGACCGGGAAATCCTGACGCTTATAAGGAAATGGTATGCTCGTATGCAAATGAACAAAGAGAGCACTTTACCTGGTGTTATAAACCCTAACGCATTGAAAATGCCAAAATATGATCCATATAGCAAAAAGTTTAACGACATGCAACTTATCGACATTTTTGGCTCCCACTTAAAGAGATAGCATAAATCACGATTTAGCAAGCTCCATGAACATAGAAGACTATCGCGAGTATTGCCTGTCGTTGGGCACTGACATAGAAGAAAAACTGCCTTTCCAGAAGTTCAAAAGCGGAGAGGGGGTGTTAGTGTTTTATGTGTCAGGACACATGTTCTCATTCTTCGACTGTGATGATTTCTCCGTCATCTCGCTCAAATGTCAGCCAGAACGCATCGAAGACTTGAAGGCACAGCATGAGTGTATAGGCAATCCTTACAACGAATCGCCCAAACACTGGATCGGCATCAATCCCAGCACGGCTCCTGACAATCTATTGAGGGAACTCACCAAGAACTCTTACGAGATAGTTAAGGCGAAGTATAGGAAATTCAAGTAATAGACCTCCCTATCATCAGAGGACAAGGCCTTCATCGACAGCATTCTCTCCGTTGGCAAATACGCCATCAGTCATTCGCCCGAATGCGTGAGGTCTGAAGGTGTTGTGCGGCGGATGTACTGAGGGATGAAGTAAGAATGCGAATGAAAAAACTGAAAAAACGAATTTATATGGACCGTAGTACTCAAATCATTCGAACAAGTTGGATAGGCATAGTTGCTAACCTCCTCTTAGCAGGTTTTAAGGCTGCTGTAGGCCTTATAGCCAACTCTGTTGCTATTGTAATGGATGCTGTTAATAACCTCAGCGATGCACTGTCAAGTGTCATCACCATTGTTGGCACAAAACTATCTCAACGACCAGCAGACAGAAAACATCCCTTCGGCTTTGGCCGCATTGAGTATTTTAGTGCCATCATTATTGCTGTCATTGTTTTGTCAGCAGGCATCACCTCACTCATTGAATCGGCCAAGAAGATTTTCTATCCGACACAACCAGAATATACCAAGACAACACTCATTGTCATTGTTGTAGCGATTGTGGTGAAACTGGTGCTGGGCAGGTATGTAAAGAATAAAGGGATGCAACTGAATAGCGATGCCCTGATAGCTTCAGGCTCAGATGCCCTGTTTGATGCTATTATAACTTTGACGACCCTCGTCTCGGCTGGTGTTATGCTGTTGTGGGATATTTCGCTTGATGGTATCCTTGGTGTTCTCATTTCTATTGTCATCATCAAGGCTGGTGTCGAAATGTTATCCTCCCCTGTCAACGAACTGTTAGGCACCAGTATTTCTGCCGAGCTCACCAATCAAATCAAAAAGGAGGTATCCGAATTTGAGGGAGTACATGGCGTGTACGACCTGATACTCCACAATTACGGCCCGAATATGAAGATTGGCTCGTTACACATCAACGTTTATGACACGATGTCGGCTCACGAAATACATGGTCTTACTCGCAAGATTACCATGCAGATGTTGGCGCGTCATGATATCATCCTGACCGTTGGTATCTATGCTATTGCAACAGGAGATAACAAACGGGCAGAGTTGCAGACAAAGGTCTTGAAGGCTCTTGTTTCAAACAAGGATATTGTTCAGGTTCATGGCTTCTATTATTCAGAAAAGGAGAATATGATTTCAGTCGATATTGTTCCTGACATTTCCATTCACGACGACAAAGCTTTTGCAAGTCATCTCATCAACGAGATTCAACCCTTAGTGCCAGGAATGCACTTGGAAATAGTGGTAGACCATAATTATAGCGAGTAAATTCCAGGATGATTTGCCTGAAACAAATGTGTGTATCCGAAAGGATTCTTCAAAAAAAGTGTTACTTTTGCAGTCTTGGTATCTTTCCTGCGTGTTATAGTCATTGCCAATGAACTTCACATGCTCTGTTTGCGCAAAAGAACAGAGGGATTATTGAGCAAGACAAATGGTAATTCATCAGATAATACAATGAACAAGAAATTTCCATACGGTTACAATGTGAATGCCTATATAGATAAGGCATTCGAACAAATGAAGGAGGACTTTCCCTGGGCAACAAGGGACATGATTGCAGAGCATACCAATTATGGTATTGAGAAAGTGGGCGACAACTATCAGTTTGTCTCTTATTACTCGATGTATGATGGCACGTTAAAGGCATATCCATTGGAGGAGTTTCTTGACAAGTATCTTGAACTGGTTAATCCCGGCTCGTTCTACGTTGGCAGGGTTGACCTTGAAAATGCCAAAGGGCTTAAAGAGTTCCTTGGCTTCCGAGTATGAATATGAACAAATGACACACTATAATTTGATGGGAAAATGAATAATATTATTGTTATGAAGAAGAATTCTGTTAAAAATGGTCGGATGAAATACAATGTATTGATAATGCTGTTGATTTGCGTTATTACCTCAGCATCATGCAACGGCCAACAAAAACAAGCGCAGGTAGGGAGCAAAGACGTTGCTAATGATAACCCGAAGGTTGAGAAAGCCAAGAAAGATATTGTCGGCTGTATCAAAGAACTGTATGCCGTAATAGCCCAGAAAAAAGAAGAAAGCACCGAACGTTTTGCATGTCATACTTGGTGGGATACGGTAGCAGCGGTTGAGAAAAAAGATGCTGACTTAGAAGAAATCGGCTTCTTCAACGATGACCTTTGGACCCAGATGCAGGATGATAACCCTGATGATTTTGAGGTTCGCGATATTAAGTTCCTACAGATGGACGTTGAAAAAGGCACGGCTTTGGTCGATTTCGTTCTCTGGAGTTCCATTCAGACCGTTCACCAGAAATTCGAGTTCTGCCGTGAGGATGGTGACTGGCGCATACACAATATCATCAGATACAACACAGATTCTGACGGGAAAGAGGCTGAATCTGACTTAATGAGGGAAATGCGAAACTATCTTGCAGAGTTCCAGGAGGAAGCGACAGAACTGACTTACGCTAATATGGAGGGAATATATGACAGCCTCGATGAAAACATGAACAGCGAGAGCCGTTTTTGCCTGAATGCGGATGGCACCGCTACATGGGGTATGATAGGTAGTCTTAACTATACGGAGTACACCTATACCATCAATGGTAATACCATTTGCCTGAGGCCTAAGGACGTGGACTCAGAAGAAGACTGCTATGAGTATGACAAGGATACCCGAACCCTGAAGAATGAGCAAGGTGCAGTCTATTATCGCCAGGTTGTAGAATGACAGTTACTGGCGTATTACAAATAATATTGACTCAACTTTCTCAAGTTCCTGTTTCGTCTGGTTTTTAGGATTTTAGGTCGCTTCGCTTGCAGGTTTTAAGGTGATATATGTATGGCTAACGATATGCTTGAGCAAATCTCACCTCATAAAGTTGAGGACTTACCAAACTTCAGTAATATTGATAAAATTACTATCAATATATGGAACTACAAGACAAAGTAATGAATTCATTCGAATAAGAGCATTCAGATTCAGAATAGGAAAAATAAAGAAGAAGTAAAGAATAGACTATTTATGAAAATCCCTACCCTATTCAAGGAATACATCTGGCTGATTGAGACTATCAACCGGGCTGGAAAGATTACATTTGCTGAAATCAATGAGCGATGGAGACGTAAAGAGGAAAGCGGCGGTGTGGAGTTCTCACGCACTACTTTCAATCGACACCGTGATGCCATCTTCGACATGTTCGGCGTCATAATTGAATGTGACAGGAAGGATGGGTACCGCTATTACATCTACAACAAGGAGGTGCTGGAGGAGGACAGTGTGCAGAACTGGCTGTTCTCTACTCTCAGCGTGAGCAACATGCTCAATGAGAACGTGGGGCTTCAACATCGTATACTATTGGAGAGTATCCCCTCTGGCGACGTTCATCTGCAACAAATCATCAAGGCAATGCGAGAAAGCCGAAGGATGATGATTACCTATCGCCGATATGGCGCTGCTTCGGCCAACTCATTCTCCGTGGCACCCTACTGTGTGAAACTATTCCGACGCAGGTGGTATGTTCTCGTGACAATCCCAAGACCGTCGTTTGTTGATGGCGAGGAGAAGGTTATGGACAAGTTCGCCATTTTCTCACTCGACCGCATAGAGAATGTGGAACTGCAACAAACGAAATACACTGTCAATCCCGACTTCGACGCGGCGGCATTTTTCGATGAGTGCTTCGGTATTGTAGTGGGAGACGGCAGCAAACCGACACAAATAGTCCTCCGTGCTTATGGGCTGGAACCTCATTATATGCGTGACCTGCCTGTGCATCACTCACAACGGGAAATCAAGCAGACTGATGAATACACTGATTTTGAAGTGTATATGCGCCCAACATCCGACTTCAAGGGATATGTCTTGTCAAAAGGCGAATGGCTTCAAGTTCTCTCGCCAGAATGGCTAGCTCAAGACATCCAAAAATGGCACCAGGCTGCCATTGACAGATATAAAAAGTCTGAAAATCAAGAAAATCAATAGAAAAATCGATTTTTTCTTGATGTTGTACCACGTTATGGTGCAACCCGCTTCTACCTTTGCATTCGTTAAAATGATAGTTTAACTAAAAACATTCAAGATTATGGAAGCAAAGAAGAAGTATTTCATGGATTGCCACTTGGCTGGCCGCAAGTACCACGATGCAGATGAAGTGTGGGACAAGTTGAAGGTGGGGACATTACTACAGTTGGTACGTTCTTCGAAGATGGCATGTGTGTCAAACCCGATATTAATGCCGCCGTCTATTGGTATGAGCAGGCAGTAGAATGGGGCAATGACCTGGCACGAAGCAACCTTGCCGACATTCTGCGCAAGGGAAGTCAGGGTTATCCCAAAGACCTGCGTCGTGCCTTTGAACTTTACAAGGAATGTGAACTGCCCTATGCCCACTACCGCGTTGGCGAGTTCTACGAGCACGGCTGGGGTGTTCGCCAGGACCTTGAAGCCGCCAAGGCATACTATCGCCAGGCATATCGTGAAGGCCACGGACTTGCCAATAAAAAACTGAAAGAGTGGAACTTTTTGGAGGGAACCACAAATAATTATCCTTGCAACACTACTGATGAGGGAAATGCCACGAACTCAAAAGCCAAGAAATATGAGGTGAGGTACCATGAGTGGGGTGATGGCAGCGACTACAATTGGTGTTACTGTGATACTAAGGAGGAAGCTGTGAATACAGTCAAGGATTTCTATGCTAACGACCCGGGGAACGTCTATGAGCACCTGTATGTACTTGAGATATGGCCAGATGGAACAAAGAAAAATATACCTGTAGATAGGTGAACGTATGGCAGCGATACTATAACCCGAGAAAGCAAACCGCCTCTCGCGGAACCTTTGGTGGACGCAGGTAAGCGCATACACGACATAGACAGCATGGGAGACCATGATGCACTGACAATCTCCACACTCTCGATTTTGGGGGCGTGGAGAGTTTTTATTTGATGTATTGAAGGTGATTTTTTCAAGTAAATACTTAATTCTGATTAGTCCACTTTTACTAACCTGTATCAATGCGCAATACATAAAAACCCAAGTTTTAGGTATTGCGCCATTCATTTTTCCGCCATACCTTTGCACTCACAAAAATGATTACACGATAATGAGAACAACGACCATGTCCAGGCAGATGATGGTACTGATGAACCACATCTATGAACTTCGAAAAGGTGTGCGCCAGATGGTGCTGTTCACCTGCAACAAGAAATATGGTGAGCAGATTGCCGGACGTTTGGAGAGTAAGGGCATCCCCTATGTACTTCAACCTGTAGGACAGCAGAATCTGAACTTCTACTTCGGGCGACGCGAGTGCCTGGAGGCCATTCGGCTCATCATCACCCGCCCACTGTGCCAACTCACGCCCGAAGAGGATTTTATCCTCGGTGCCATGCTCGGATATGACATCTGCGCCCAATGTGAACGCTATTGCCAAAGGAAAGGCCGTCATAACAACAGAAACTAACCATTAAAAAATGTAATAAATGAACTCAACAATTGTCATCTATGGTTCCTCGACAGGAACCTGCGAGGCCATCGCAGAGAAGATAGCCTCGAAACTAGGCTGTGAAGCCTTAAACGTACAAGACCTTACAACGGACATCATCAACAACCACCAGAACTTGATTCTCGGTACCTCCACCTGGGGAGCAGGAGAGATGCAAGACGATTGGTACGATGGTGTGAAAACCTTACAGAATGCCGACCTTAGTGGCAAAACCATTGCTTTGTTCGGGTGCGGTGACTGCGAGTCATACAGCGACACCTTTGTAGGTGGCATCGGCGAACTCTACAATGGAATTAAAGACAGCGGCGCCAACTTCATCGGCAGCGTGGACACCGACGGCTACACCTTCGACGACTCAGAGGCCGTCATCGACGGCAAGTTCATCGGTCTGCCCCTCGACGATATCAACGAGGACGACAAGACTGACACGCGAATCGAAGACTGGCTCTCTGCCGTCTACCCTGAATTGTAACAACATTTGTGCTTTTAGAGTGTAAGTATAATGTATTTAAGTTTCGCAAGTGCATTTATACTCAGACGGCCTGTAAGGCCAATGAGCAATCAGGGTTTATAGTGTGAAAGGGAAAATTCGCCCCAAAGGGGCAAAAGCTTTATAAATTATGATGACTCTTTTGCCCTTACTTTAACTTTGCAGTCTGTAAAAAGAGTCCTAAATAACTCTTAAAATATTTAACATTCAATATACGGAAAAATATACCAGTTATTCCTTACCTTTGTTGTAGAAAGGAAGGATTGACTGCCGGAGGTCACCCTAATTGCCCTTGAAGACCATGAGCTTATGCCCT
>OMXV01000074.1 GCA_900315075.1 uncultured Prevotellaceae bacterium
TTTTTTACCTAATAGGGAGGTATCGCATCGTTTTGTCAATCCGTTAGCTTGCAGTCCTCGAGATGACGGCTCGTATTTCTACCTGCTGTGGTTTTTAAATAACCAAAATGGGGGTCTCGAGTCAAATTGGATAGGAGCTTTTAAGTGGTACGCATCACGAACTATTCGGTAAATAAAACAAAAAAGTGCTGCAGAAGATTCCTGCAGCACTCATTCATTTTTGAACCTAGTACCCAGACCCGGGCTCGAACCGGGATGGGTTGCCCCACTGGTGTTTGAGACCAGCGCGTCTACCGATTCCGCCATCTGGGCTCAAAAATTTTGAATTGCGGGTGCAAAGATACGAATAATAATTGAGAAACAATACTCGTAACGTGAAAATTTTCATTTTTTCCTTAATTTTCTATCATTTACTTGGTAGATATGTGTTTTTTTTGTATCTTCGTAGCATCATTAAGAACATTATCTAATCCTTATGAAAATTAGCGAAAACTACTATTGCGTCATTCTGGCTGGCGGACGAGGAAGACGCCTTTGGCCATGTAGCCGGGATGAGTATCCTAAACAGTTTATTGATTTCTTTGGAGTGGGGCGAACTCAACTCCAGCAGACTTACGATCGTGCAACTCACTTTCTGCCTCCGAAGAATGTGTTTGTATGTACGAATAAGGAATATGCACCTATTGTCAGGAAGCAGTTGCCTGAGGTGGCTGAGGAGAACTTGATGATTGAACCCGTGAATCGTGGTACGGCGCCAAGTGTGGCCTGGGCTAACATGCGTATTTGCAGGCGCAGTCCTAATGCGAATGTGGTGATTATGCCAAGCGACCTGTTTGTGCTCAACGAGGAGGCTTTCTATCGCAATATTGAAGAGGGACTTGAGTTTGTGGAGCACAACAATTTCTTGTTGACAATGGGCGTCACACCAACGCGTCCCGAGCCTGGCTATGGTTACATTCAAATGGGTGACGCCACCGATTTGCCCGACGTGTTTACGGTGCAGTCGTTTACGGAGAAACCTGAGCGCGATTTTGCCAAGATGTTTATGGATAGTGGCGAGTTCCTCTGGAACACCGGTCTTATTCTTGCCAATTCACATCATCTGAACGAGTGTTTCCATCAATTGTTCCCTGAGGTGATACGTCGTTTCGACAGTATGCCTGCCGACTTTAATATTGAACAGGAGATGGCCTTCGTCAACGAGACTTATCCGTCATATCCCAATGTGTCAATTGACCAAGGTGTGCTGGAGCACTATGAGAACGTGTGCGTGTTGCGTTGTGACTTCGGCTGGGCCGACTTGGGCACGTGGCATGCTATATACGAGTGTATGAGTCGTGGTGAGGGCGATAATGTGATTATCGACTCTGAGGTGATGATTGAGGATTCGCACAACAATGTCATTAAACTGCCGAAGGGCAGGTTGGGTGTGATTAACGGGCTCGATGGTTATATTGTGGCAGAAAACGGCAATGTGCTGCTGATCTGTAAGAAGGGCGACTCTTCCGCTCTTGTTCGGAAATATGTGAACGAGGTACAGATTAAGTATGGAGACGAGTTTATTTAATTGAGAATTCTTTTAGTCGGCCTGTGGCCTTTGTAAAAGCGTCACAAGTGCCGAGCGGAGAATTGAGAATTAAAAAAGCGTTTGAGATTATTCAAACGCTTTTTGTATTTTATCGGCAATTTCCTTGAATTCCTCTTCAGAGAGTTTTAGTTTCTCACGACGGAAATCGGCATCTGCCTCGCTCTGCATGGGGATAAGGTGGATGTGCGCATGAGCTACCTCCAATCCTAACACCACCTGAGCTACCTTGCGACATGGGAAGGCCTTCTTGATGGCAATGGCTACGCGCTTGGCAAACTGCTGGTAGCGTGCCAGTTCGGCATCGTCCATATCAAAGAAATAATCTACTTCACGACGGGGAATCACCAATGTGTGTCCCTTCACTAATGGGTTGATATCCAAGAAAGCATAGAACTCGTCGTTCTCTGCACATTTGTAGCTGGGTATCTCGCCTGCTGCTATTTTTGAGAAAATATCCATAGTGTTTGAAGTTTAAGCAATGGAAATATTGTCGATACGGAGTTTGATGGTGCCGCGTGGAATGGTGATTTCCACCTCGTCGCCCACCTTCTTGCCCAGCAGCCCCTGAGCGATTGGTGTCTTGATGGATATCTTGCCAGCACGCAGGTCGGCTTCGTTTTCGCTGACGATGGTGTATGACATCTTGCTTTTCGTGGTGAGGTTGGTCATCTCTACCTTGGTCAGAATCTGCACAGATTCGGTGCTCAGTCGAGAGGTGTCAACCACCTTAGCCTCGGTGATGGTCACCTTCAGACGGTTAATTTTGTCTTCCAAGTGAGCCTGTGCCTCTTTGGCTGCATCATACTCACTGTTCTCACTCAGGTCGCCTTTTTCGCGAGCCTCTGCAATGGCAGCTGAGGCCTTAGGGCGCTCCACGCTTTCCAATCGCTGTAATTCGGCTACCAACTTATCGTAGCCCTCTTGTGACATGTAAGCCATATTATTTACAATTTTACAATTTTCAATTCTTAATTCTCTGTCACGTGCAAAAAATAAAGAATTCCGACGCTATGATGTCGAAATCCCCATAATGCTATCGTGTACTGTTATCGCATGCAAAGATATGAATTTATTCTCAAACGACCAAATATTTTAGATGAAATTAATCATTCTTGCTTGATTTATGTCAAGAAAGTGTGTGGGCACACAAAAAATTTTAGCGTTGGAACTATCAGAATATCAAAAAGTTCGTATCTTTGCAATGTGTTTTTCATAGTATTAGATTTAAGGTTAACAAAGATTAGGAACTCAGCGGAGTTCCATTTTTTTTGTCCTGTGGCGAAGTACCTTGTAGATGATGAAGCCAGTGATGAAGCCGGCAATAACATCAATAGTATAATGGGCAAAGATGTAAACCGTTGCAAAACACATAAGTATATAGAATGGCAACATGGCGAAAATGAGTTTCTTGCAACGTGTGTGGCAGGCAAGAAGTATCATGACGGTGGTGACGCCTACGTGACTGCTGGGGAAAGCTGCTGTGGGGCGCTCGCCTGCATTGTGTGTGATTTCCAGCAGATGATAGAAGAAGCCGTCGCTCCATCCCGGGGCTGCCATACGGTCGCTATGTGTCAGAAAATAGTCGGTTAAATTGGGGAATATGCCTGCAGCAATCTTGTCGGTGCCTGCTGCCAGATAGTAGAACTGTGGTCCTGTAACTGGCAGAATGACGAAGATGGTATAGTAGATAAAGAAAGAACTGATAAGCACATAGGAGGCCATGTGGAACTCCTGGTAGCGTCGGAAGAAATAATAGAGCAATATGACAGCCATCAGAGGGAAATAACTGACATAGCCCAGACACATCAGCTCGGAAAACCATCCCCAGGGGCAATACTGTGAAAAGAGTAGGGAGGGCTGACAGTTGAAGAGCAGCTGTTCTATTCCGGCAAAGATGTGGTCGAGATTAGGCAGCATGCGGTTTATCTCGTAGGTATCGGGATAAAACAACGAAAGCGTCAACATTAGTCCAGAAACGCGTAGCAGATGGGTGAGTCGACAAGGGCGCCAACGATAGACGGCCCACATGACAGCCATTAGCAGGAGTGCCTTGCCGCGAGTCAGAAATAACAGGAGAGGATCAACCAGACTGTTCCACCAACAGAACATCAGCAGGAAGGTGAAGGCAATGTATGCAAGAATAACCCGCTCAACAGGCCAGATGCCTTTCGATAGTACGGAATGTGTCATAGCCATTTGTTCTTTTTATACCATGCAATGCTTCTGCGAACACCTTCCTCCAGTTTTACCTGTGGTTCAAATCCTAATTCCTGTTGTGCAGGTCGGATGTCGCAACGCCAGTTACGCTGTTTCATGATGTGATATTTGTCGTTGTTCAGGGCTGTCACTTTGCCAGTCATATGGCCGATGCACTCACCGCAGAACGTGATGATGCGCAACAGCCACAGGGGGGCAGTGATGCGTATCCACCATGGGTTGTCCAATTCTTTACGTATCAGATCGCTGAACGTAGATGATTGATAAACCTCTCCGTCCGAGAGAAAATACTTACGTCCCGTCTCGCCTTTCTCCAAAGCCAGAAAGATGGCCTGTACCACATCAGTGACATAGACAAAAGTAATGTCTTGCTGTTGAAAACCTACAGCAAAATCGGTGTGTGCCTGAATACTCTTTGCCATCATAAAGTAGTCGCGCTCGCGAGGACCATAGACTCCTGTAGGGCGAAGGATGATGTAGGGAAAGGTTGAGTGTTGAGTGTTGAGCGTCGAGAGATACTCTTCTGCAGCCAGTTTGCTTTTACCATAGGCTGTATTCGGTTGAGGCTTGTCGTCTTCACGAATCTCGCGATAGGGCTGTTCTTCACGGATAGCACCCATGATGCTGAGCGAACTGATATAGACAAACCGCTTCAAAGGCATTTTTAGGTCAATCAGGGCACGCACCAGATTTTTCGTCCCTTCTGTGTTGATGCGGAAGAAATCCTCCTTATGAAGGCATTTGGTCACACCTGCAGCGTGCACCACGTAGTCGAACTGCAAATCCTTCAACTGCTCCTTCAACTGCTTTTCCGACGAGAGGTTTAACTCGATGAAACGGATACGTTCATCCTGCAGAAAATCCTTTGAACTCGACTTGCGTACTGCAGCCCATGTCTCAAAGCCCCGTTTGAGTGCTTCTTCCACAATGAAAGAACCAATAAAACCGCTGGCTCCTGTAATTAGTATCTTCATATTATAATTTCTTGATGGCTATAGATTGGGTAGAGCACTTGTGGAACAAATCGAAAATGCCTCGTAGCTTATCATAGTTTTCCACTTGGTGCAAAACCTTATTTATTTTAAATTGGAAGTCTATCTGAACCTTGTTGTCTGTCTGGGAGACGAAATATATACCGCTAATGCTCTTGTCGGGTGTTGATGCAGCAACTTGCTGAGGTATCTCTGAAAGAGTATAGCCTTCGGGCAGCGTAATGTTAACCACTACTTGTTGCGACATCTCCGATGGGAATTCCACAGGCATCAGTCGCTTGTCGCTTGTGAAACAGTTCTTGGCAAGAGGTGGCATATAGAAAGGAACGATATGGATTGTGTCGTGGTTTACGTCACCCTTTATAGTGAACTTCTCCTCTTCTGTTGCCTCCATGGCGAACTCGTCGGTCTTGCCAGTCTTCTGCCGGTAGTGCTGAGCTGATAATCCGCGATACTGTGTAGTCTGCGTACCACTCATGGTACCATCATTAGCTAATGTCGGTTTGCCGAATTTCATGTTCACCGGGTTCTGGGCAGCAGTGCTGTGCCACAGACATCCAATCATTGCTAAGATTACTATTGATTTTAAAGACATGGCTATAATTTTGTTAGGAAGCGATGCAAAGGTATAAAAAAAATGGAAAATAGGAGTCATAATTGAATATATTTT
>OMXV01000058.1 GCA_900315075.1 uncultured Prevotellaceae bacterium
CACCTTGCACTATCTTTGGATAAGATAGGCTGCGGTTCGGAAATAAAAATAAAAACTTCGCTATTTATTTTGTATTTCACTCACCTTGCACTATCTTTGCAGAATTATTTCGGGCAAACATAGTGTAAACCCCACGGTAGCGGCAGCAAAAATGTCCAAACTCCTAAACTCCCAATAAAAAAATGATAAAAAAGATAATCTTACTGATTATTTTCCAAGCACTTGTTATAGCATCTGCCTTCTCACAGCCTGCCATGCACCGCATTTTGGTGGATGTGCAGCTCGGTCCAGAATATCTTGTCGTGACACAAGTGCGTGATATGAACGCCGGTGGTTACGATGAAGATAAAATCACTGTGTCTGGCAAACATACGACGAAGAAGTTTATCATGAATGTCTCTATTGACGGCGAGGAGTCTTTCACGCGCCTTGATTTCTGGAATCCACTTACTATGACAGAAAGAAAACAGGGGAAATGCGGGCGTATGTGGACTGATGCCAACGAGGCATTGCTGTGCTGGGGACTGGTGCCCAATGAGCGTAAAACCTATTACGTCACTTATCCACTGAGGAATGTGATGTACGCCGATGGGGAGTGCGATGTGCTCGACTTCAACTTCTTTCAGTTGGAAAAGCCATTCTTGGCTGAAAAGGCAGTAGTTCGACTTCATTTGAAGGAGGGTGAAATTACAGCGAAAAATATCGATATGGGAAAATCGCATGCAGATGGGGATATCAGTCTCTCAGAGGGAGGCATTGTTATTTCTTCCAAGGCGGGTGACAATTCCATTGCCCACATGCCTGTGCATATCGTGTTCCGTGAGGGACTGTTCGGACAGTTGCCTTCCAAGAATCAGGTTGTCGATATTCAAGAAGACGATGTCGAAGATGCGTTTGTACCTGAAGGTAAAAAGCCAATCCAACGGCAATATTCCTTCAGCGATAGCGAACTCCATTCGCCCATGATGCAGGAGAACAAACCAAAGAATGAGTCGAAGAAATGGGCAATCTTCGAACTAATAGAGGAATATCCAAAGACTTCCATTCTCCTTGGCTGTCTGCTGCTGATAATCGTTTGTTATATCTACAGAAAAGTGAAGGCCATGAAGTTGGATAAGAAGACTCCGCTGACATTGTTGTGTCTCCTCTGCGCAATGTCGGTGTCGGCCCAACTCTATAGGGATGACATCACAGTGGTGATTAATGACCTCGGTAATGCCCGTGTCTGTGAGTCGCGACAAGTGAACATCCACCATGGCACCGAAGGATATATCAAGATGTATAACTTGCAGGGTAGGGACATCGGCGAACTGGCTGTCACTGATGAAAAGGGGAATGAGTTTCAATGCCTCAAGTCATGGGATGTCTATGCCTCGCGCAGCGAGAAGGCTCAGAAGTGTGGTATCTATGAGGCAAGTGAGGGCAAGGAACTTTGCTGGGGCATCGGCAGTTATGGTAGGCATACTCACCATGTGCGCTATACACTCACAAGATTAGTGAAGGCTTACAAAGACTACGATGGTTTCATCTTTACCTTCTATGAAGCAGGCGAGCCTTATGCCCAAGACATGCACGTCACCATCAAAGGACTGGATAAGACTTTCACCAGTGAAGACACCCGCGTTTGGGCGTTTGGACATTACGGCAATATCCATGTAAAGGATGGGGCTGTGGAGGTGCAGACCACCCAACCGTTCCGTAGGGATTCTGAGAAGATGACTATTATGGTGCAATTCAAGAAGGGTATGTTCCATCCTTCTACCACGGTCAATTCCACATTCTATAAGGCAGTCAAGAAAAAAGCATTGAAAAACAGCGATTATATCGATACAGATAAGATGGAGCGACAACAGGAACACTCCTCGCTGATGGATACGAGAGAGGGCGGTTTCCTTGATGGTCTTGCATGGTTTTTTGTCATCATTTTCGCCCCTATTGTGGTGATTGGAGTCCCGTTATTCACAAGGTCGAGATGCAAGTATGATAAGGAAATGCACCGACTTTTTGGCAATGTCAAAGGCAAGGTAAGTGGTTGGTTCCGGGATATTCCCAATCGAGGCAATCTCAACAAGTCGGCTGGTATCTATTTCGCTGTCAGTGAAAGTGAGGACTTCGACGAACTTCGGCAGGCACATATCATGCGCTTGTTGCTAAACGGCCAATTATCACTTGTCACGCAGGACATGCAGAAGCGGTTCCTCGTAAAAAAGCCTGTGGAGAATAACGGCAAGATGACGCAGGACTATTCGTATTATTTACAGAAGCTGCTGTATGATGCAGCAGGTGATAATCATGTGCTCGATCCCGATGAGCTGAAAAAATATGTCAGAAAAGACCCTGTGGCATTGCGGCCGATTGCCCGCTCACTGAGAAATGCCTTGAAGAAAGACACCAACTTGAAGCTTGAGAAGATTACGGAGAAGGCTGCCAATGAGGTAATGGGGTTGAAGCAATTTCTTATAGATTTCACATTGGCAAGTGAACGGTCTGTCGGTGAGGTGGCATTGTGGAAAGACTATCTCGTGTATGCCACTTTGTTCGGTATTGCTGAGCAAGTGAGTCTGGATATGAAGAGCATCATTCCCGAACTCAACCAGATTAATAACTTGGAGCAGTTGACCGAGAGCATTGATCTTAGCTCGATAGTTTCGGTTTCGACACTGGATTCGCTTTTTGCCGATGCCCTGGATTATATCAGTAACTATAAGACGCCTGCGGAAATCGAAGCCGAGCGGGCTCGCTCGAGCAGCAGCAGTTCAAGTTGGAGCCGTGGCTCCGGCGGCGGTGGCAGCTCCTCCTACAGCGGCGGTGGCGGCTCCGGTGGCGGTGGCGGCAGCGGGTATCGGTAAAATGTAGGATAACTCCAGTTTCGTCTGGTTTTTAGGATTTTAGGTCGCTTCGCTTGCCGGTTTTAAGGTGATATATGTATGGCTTTCTTTCCCTTGACGATGTTCACGCTGCGCTGCGGGGTGCCAAGGCGCTGGCCTTGTATGTTGTAGATGACGGAAGATGATGAGGCGGGCTGGCGGTCGGTGGTCGGCATGTCCTCGATGGCATCGTTGTCTACAATATCGTCTGCCGTTATGGGCGTTACACTGAACGACAGTTCCTTGCTCGCGGCTTCATCATTCGGGTCAATGGTATTGAGCAGTGGAGGCCAATGCGACGTAATCGTTGCATCGACTTGAAAGCCGCCGGGAACCTTGGCTGCTGCTTTCAGAACCTTCTTCATCAACTAAATCCAGTTGTCGGTACCCCATCCGTAGATACGCGTATCCTCGTTGTAATATCGAACGCCGAAGGTCATAATCATCGCCACTTCCACGCCGCCAAAACCCTTTTCAGCAAGTTCGGAAATCTGCTTCTCGATATAAACGTTATCATCTTCACCAGCAGATGCATCTGGAAACCACATACGTGCCATTGGCTTTGCATGGACATCCGGGGCAAGGAAGCTCTCAATGACAGTCTCGCTTTCATTAACAATCTGGCAGAACCCTGAAGACGGGGTCAACAATGCCACAACCATTAAAACTCCCGGCAGATACTTGCCAATGGCTTGTACGAAGAGAAGTTTCTTATCCATAGTACCCAAAATATATGTAACGCTTTAGTTTTCTTGATGCACTTTGCTGTTGCAAATTAGAGATAATTCTGGAATTATTAGCCAGTCGAGATAAAAATGTATTAGGGGGATATCTCTGACTTTTCTTTTTCCCTTCAACGACCTTTTAGTGGAGAACTACTTAACCATGTAAATGAAGGTCTGCAATCCTTGGGCGGGGAAATGGTATATGTATTCCACGTATTCAGGTTTTCTCTTGGTCACAGTATCCACGATCTTTGCAATCTGCTCATCGCTGAGTTTCTTTAGGTCGATTCGATAGGATTCATCGCCTTCTCCTGTTGGCGTCGCCATACTCTTGTTGTAGCTGAGGCTCAAGCTTTCTTCTGAATCATCGACAATGACGCCCTCATTCTGATTATCGAGCCAAAAACAGTCAAAATTGTAAGCAATTGGGGTGGCAACGACACCGTCGGACAGCACACCTACTTTGAAGGTCTCTCCTTCGAGTTCATTATACTCTTCGAGAAGAACGATGTCCTTGTACTTGCCTTCCTTCAACACCCGGCACTTGAAGTAATCGTCTTCCGCTTCCAATTTGTCAATCTTGATTGGAGCAATTTCAATGTCCCCGACACAGTCTTTGGGGATGTAAGCACTTTCTATGTCGCACCATCTGTCAAGAACACTTACCTTGTAGAATTTGCCTTCTTCGGCGAGCACAGGATAGACACGACCTTCCCATGTCAAAATATCTGTGGCCATCTCGAACCCAGGCTTTGCCGGCTGGTCCGACCACTGGTAGGCGACCTCGCAGAAGTCACTCTCGCAGTCTGCCTCATCCCATCTAATCAATGTCGGGCTGTTGGTGTCTGCATTCTTGTAGAGCCCTCCATCTGAGTTGGTTACTACCACGAATTTCTTGAATGGCGGAAGGGGTACATTGATGACACTTTCGGTCTTCGTTGTTGCCTCAGTTGTTTCTGCCTTTTCTTCGGTCTTCTTGTCTTTACAGTTTGTTGTTACCATGGGAATCAGCAATCCCCATAGCATAATGAATAGTCGGGTCTTAAATGTTTTCATAATAGTTAATAATTGAAGTTTTGTAAATCCTCAACTTCTTGGTTATTGGCTTTTAGGTTATGAGGTGAGATTTGTTCAAACAAATCGTTAGCCGTACATATATCACCTAAAACCAGAAAGCGAAACGACCTTAAAACCAGACGAAACTGGGGAAAGTTGAGTTAATATGATTGTTCCATGCAAAGATAGTGCAAACCGAGTACAATACAAAATAAATAGAAGATTATTTTGAATTGCCGAGGTGCGGCCTATCTTCGCAGCGATAGCTGCAGAGTAGTGCAAACCGAGTACAATACAAAATAAATGGAAGATTATTTTGAATTGTCGAGGTGCAGCCTATCTTAGCAGCGATAGCTGCAGAGTCTATTTCATCGTAGAAGAGACATAACCGTGTATGACCGAATATTATCGGGTGGGAAGGTACATATTTTGTCGAATGTTAATCCTCCCTTTACTCCTTTCCTCCGTAGACAAATGAATACAGTCCTCAAAGTCCTCAAAGTCCGTAGAACAGATTCCGTAGAATAGATAAGGAGGGGGTGGGGTTGTTGTGAAAAGATTTTTATCACGAGATTTGTCGCAGACCCATGTCTTTTTATCACGAGATTTGTCGCAGACCCACTGACCACCGGGAGGTAATTTGAGAATTTTTATTAAATGAATTTTAGGGAATTTGAGACGATGCTGCTCGCATCGAATCACATCCGCTACGTTAATAATCCTCCATTTACTCCTTTCCTCCGTAGACATATGAATACAGTCCCCAAAGTCCTAAAAGTCCGTAGAACAGATTCCGTAGAATAGAAAGGTGAGGGTGGGGTGGTTGTGAAAATGAATAAGATAAAAAAACTCCTCATACTCCTCACCTCCGTAGAATTTTATTTTTGAACACGAATTGCCAAGAATTGACCATGAATTTTTAGGAATTTGAGACGATGCTGCTCGCGTCGAATCAAGCCCCACCCCGCCCTGCGGGCACCCCTCCCCTTGTAATGGGAGGGGAATGCCTGGCGGACACAAGCTAATATTTAGTTAGGAGTTTAATTTAGTTAGGAGTTAGGAGTTAGGAGTTAGGAGTATCAAATAACTTGTCAACTCGTCAACTTGTCAACTACATAATAGTGGTTAAGAGTTAGAAGTGACTGGCTATGGTATTGTCCCTTAAACTACTTTTTAACTACTTTTTAACTTCCCTTTAACTACCTTTTTCGGACATACACGGGGTATGTCCCTACCGTGGGTGACATCGATGTCGTGGTGGATGGTCGCAATCAAGTGAGCGGAGCGAACACAGATAATCGCAACTATGTTGCATAGATAATTATGCCGGCTCTTTGATGGGCCGAGCATACCTTAGTGTAAGAGCGACGAGTAGGAGCGGTTGAGCCCCATCCCGATGTCGGGAGGGGGACGGGGGGGTGGGTAGGTACCCATCCTTAGGCTAAGGAGAGGGTGGGGAGGTTGTGAAAACTTCTTAGGTGGCGCATTGACGGAGTCAAGAAGAATTATAAAAGAAAGGCGGAAACTCTTTATTCATCGGAGTTTCCGCTTTTTCTTTTTTTATCTCATTTATCCCATCACCACGATGACTTCGTGGCTGCCGGGGGAGTAGGAGATGGTGTTGCCTTCAACGTCGGTGCCATCCACTTGCATGGAGATGATGCCACGGCTCACACCCTTGGGGTTGCTCACGCGGATGCGGTATTCAGCGTCGCGGAATTTGCGCTTCACGGAGTATTCCTGTGCGGTGCAAGGCAGACATGGGTCGATGACCAACCCATCATAGGAAGGCTTGATGCCGAGAATGTACTGGCTGACGGTGAGCCACATCCATGCTGCCGTTCCTGTGAGCCAACTGTTCTTGCCTTCGCCAGGACGGGCAGCATCCTTACCGGCTACCATCTGGCAGTTGACGTAAGGCTCCACTTTGTGCAGGGTGCTGTATTTCTCTTCCACATACGAGGGGAGAATCTTGCGGTAATGGCTCCAGGCGTCGTCGCCACGTCCCGCTACGGTTTCACCGATGATCACCCATGGGTTGTTGTGGCAGAAGATGCCGGCGTTTTCTTTGTATCCTTCGGGGTAGGAGCTGATTTCACCATATTCATAGATATATTTGGTGAAGGCAGGATTGTTGAGCACAATGCCATGCTCACACTCCAGATGTTTCTTTACAGAGTCGAGGGCTTTATCTACCATGCCGTCCTCCAGTCCGATGCCAGCCATGGTACACCATCCCTGACTCTCGATGAAAATCTTACCTTCCTCGTTCTCTTTCGAACCGATTTTGCGACCGAAATAGTCGTAGGCACGCAGGTACCATTCGCCATCCCAACCGTCGCGGCGCACGGCCTCTACCATGGCGTCAACATGCTTCTGGGCACGGTCGGCCTCTTTGTCTTGGTCAAGGCGACGGCACAACTCGATGTATTCCTTGCCTGTGACTACAAAGAGTCCGGCAATCATCAGACTCTCTGCTTTCGACCCTTCCGACTTGTTCTCTGTGGTCTGGAACGACTCGTTGGGGTCCCAAGAGAAACAGTTCAGGTTGAGGCAGTCGTTCCAGTCGGCGCGGCCGATGAGTGGCAGGTTGTGTGGGCCTAAGTTGTTCACCACGTGGTCGAACGATACTTTCAGGTGCTCCATCAGCGACACCTCACTACCAGGCTGGTTGTCGAAAGGCACTGGTTCGTCGAGGATGCTGAAATCGCCAGTCTCCTTGATATAGGCCACTGTTCCGAAGATGAGCCAGCAGGGATCGTCGTTGAAACCGCCACCGATGTCGTTATTTCCACGCTTGGTGAGTGGCTGGTATTGGTGGTAGCAACCACCGTCGGGGAATTGCGTTGAGGCGATGTCGATGATGCGCTGTCGTGCGCGCTCAGGAATCTGGTGTACGAATCCCACCAGGTCTTGGTTGGAGTCGCGGAATCCCATGCCACGTCCGATGCCGCTCTCGAAGAATGAAGCCGAGCGCGACATGTTGAAGGTCACCATGCACTGGTATTGGTTCCAGATGTTCACCATGCGGTCCAGTTTTTCGTTGCCAGTGTCCACAACGTAGATGTCGAGCAGTTGGTTCCAGTATTCCTGTAGTTCCAGGAATGCTGCATCCACCTTTTCCGTGGTGTCGAAGTCGGCGATGGTGGCGAGTGCTTTCTCCTTGTTAATTACTTGTGGGGCGATGAATTTCTGTTCCTGCTCATTCTCCACGTAGCCTAAAACGAAGATGAAGTCACGGCTTTCACCTGGTGCCAGTTCCACCTCGATGTAGTGGGATGCGATGGGGCTCCAGCCATGGGCGTGGCTATTACGTGGTTTACCCTCGCGCACAGCATCGGGGCAGTCGAAGCCATTGTAGAGGCCGATGAAAGTCTCACGGTCGGTGTCGAAGCCGTTGATGGGGCAGTTGACACTATAGTAAGCGTAATGGTTACGACGCTCGCGGTATTCTGTCTTGTGGTAGATGACGCTGCCCTCGATTTCCACTTCACCAGTGGAGAAATTGCGCTGGAAATTCTCCATATCGGTGGCTGCATTCCACAGACACCACTCTGCGAAGGAGAACAGTTTGAGGCTGCGTTTCTCAGTGCTGTCGTTGCGCAGGGTGAGTTTCTGCACCTCACACCATTTCTTCAGCGGAACGAAGAAGAGCACGCTGCACTCGATGCCGTTTTTGCGCCCTGTGATGCGTGAATAACTCATGCCGTGGCGGCACTCGTAGAAATCGAGCGGTGTCTTGCAGGGTTTCCAACCAGGATTCCACACGGTGTCGCCGTCGCAGATATAGAAATAGCGACCACCATTGTCCATGGGAACGCCATTGTAGCGGTAGCGTGTCAGACGGCGGAATTTGGCATCCTTGTAGAAAGAATAGCCGCCGGCGGTATTGGAAATCAGTGAGAAGAAGTCTTCGTTGCCCAAGTAGTTGATCCAGGGCCACGGTGTCTGCGGGTCGGTAATCACATACTCTCGCATCTCGTCATCGAAATGACCGTATTTCTTGTTTGTCATGTTATATTAGGTGTTTGTTCTTAGTTGTTAGTTGATAGTTTTTAGATTTTAGAATTGGATTGGACGCATCTTGCTTTCCAAACTGAATGCAAAAGTAATTTTTTTTTTCGATAAAAGCAAAAGAATTCAAGAGGAAAAAATAAGTAGAAGATGAATCCATACGATTCATAGATAAATGGATGATGTTTATCTATCTCATCAAACGGATTATATACTTGCAAAGATTCTTTGTTTTTTTTAACCTCACCTTAACATTTTCCGCTTTAAACCAAAGATATATTCTATACGTCAAAAGTGACAGAAACAACTATTTTTATTTAAACTAAAACATAAAATTGTATGAAAAAGGTATTTATGATTGCTGCATTAGCAGTGGCGTTCTCTTCCAGTGCCATGGCCCAGGAAGACAACAGGGAAAACAGAAGAATGGATCAAAACGAGATGGCAAAACATCGTACCGAGATGATGGCTGAGAGGTATGGCCTCAACGATGCACAGAAAGAAAAACTACTTGAACTCAATACCAAGTATGCTCTTCCAATGCCAATGAGACCTGGTGGCGACCAAAGCCGCCGAATGGGACCACCTCCGGGTGCCAACAGACAAGATGCTCAACAGGGACAGGAAAACAACAATCGTCGTGAGGCACGTCCTGATCAGCGTGGCGGACGCGGACCTGGTTTTGGCGGACCACGATTCGACCCTGAGAAGATGAAGGAATATGAAGAAGGACTGAAAGAGATTTTGACTCCGGAGCAATATGAAAAATATCAGACCGACAGACAAAACCGTCCTCAACGTCGGCCTCGTCCACAAAATTAATACCTAACAGGTATCAACAAGCGGAAAGAACACACTCTCTTTCCGCTTGTTGCATTTAAAGATATGAACGACCACAAATCAGCCGAATAAAACGAAAACTCATGACATAAATAATCACGAATTTAAGAATTTCTATACTTATAAAACATTCTCTTATTTCGTGAAAAAAACGAAGTCCCCAAATGCATAAATTGGGGCATTTTTGATGATTCCGATGAAGAACATCGACAAAAACAAAAAAAAATAAAAATTTTATTTCACTTTTTCACTGTTTTTCTAAATGGAATGATGATTATTCAAAATAAACTCTTATCTTTGTGGCAAATAAGTCTTAGTGAAGTCAGACATGATCACCAGTAAGTTCAAATATCCCATAGGCATTCAGACCTTCTCGGAGATACGTGAAGGTGGCTATATGTATGCAGACAAGACGGGCTATGTGTATCGTCTTGCCCAGCAGTTCAAGTTTGTGTTTCTCAGCCGTCCGCGCCGTTTCGGCAAGTCGCTGTTGCTATCTACAATACGGAGCTACTTCGAGGGGCGTCGTGACCTGTTCGAGGGCTTGGAAGCCAGCCGCTTAGAGACGGAGTGGGAGCAATATCCCGTACTCAACATCAGTTTGGCTTCTGCCAAGGGCGGTACCGTGGAGAACCTTCAGGAGATGGTGGGCTTACAGCTGAGGCGATTAGAGGAGAAATATGGTATTGCGCGTGTGGACAATGGTTTGGGTGCCCGCTTGGAAACGCTGATTACAGGCTGCGCCAAGAAATACAGCAAGAAAGTGGTGGTGCTCATTGACGAGTACGACGTGCCGTTGCTCACTGTGATGCACCAGCCAGAGCGACTTGAGGAAATGCGCATGGCCCTGAGAGCGTTCTACTCACCATTGAAGGATTGCGACGAGTGGCTGCGGTTTGTTTTCATCACTGGTATATCCAAGTTCTCACAGCTCAGCATCTTCAGCGAGCTGAACAACCTGAAGCGCATCACGATGGTGCCTGAGTATTCCGCCGTCTGCGGCATCACCGAGCAGGAGCTGCATGAGCAGTGGGGCGATGCGGTGGCCGACATGGCCGCCGACATGGGCATCACCACGGAGGAGGCCTACCGGCAGTTGAAGGAGACATACGACGGCTACCATTTTGCAGAGGACCTGACCGATGTATATAATCCATTCAGTTTGTTGAACGCATTAGTGGACAGGCGCATCAGAGACCATTGGTTTGAGACGGGCACGCCGACGGTATTGGTCAACATGCTGAAGAAGTTTGGCACCGACATCACAAAGTTGGACGGAAGTCATGCCACTTCTGAAGAGTTCGACGCACCCACGGAGCAGATGAAGAGCGTACTGCCGCTGTTCTACCAGAGCGGCTACCTCACCATCAAGGATTACGACCGCGAAACCGACACCTACACCTTGGGCTATCCCAACAACGAGGTCTATCAAGGCATGATGCGTGCCCTCGCGCCGTACTACGTCTGGGACGACACGCTGACCACCACCAACAGCATCGTCGATATATACCGCGCCCTGCGCAAGGACGACTTGGAGGAGATGCTGGAGCGCCTGAAGTCGTTCCTCGCCTCCATTCCCTATGCCGAGGGTGCCACCTCCGAGGGTCATTTCCAGCAGTTGCTCTACGTGGTGTTCTCATTGATGGGGCGCTACCTGCTGACGGAGGTGAGGACAGCCCGGGGTCGCATGGATGTGGTATGGCAGTCGCGCACCGATGTCTATGTCTTTGAACTGAAAATCGACCAGCCTGCACAAAAGGCGTTGCAGCAGATTGACGAGCGTGGCTACATGATACCCTTCAGTCACGACGAACGCCGGCTGCATAAGATAGGCCTGTCGTTCTCGACAAAGACCCGTACCATCGAGGAATGGGTGATAGCACACCAATAGATAGAGCAACACATTCATGGAGGACAACGGCAGCCGAATGGGCTGTCTTATTCGTGTTGATTGGTGAGATTAGTGTTCTTCCCAATAAAAGCACGGTTAAGCGATAGTAATGTGAGAAATCTGTGTAATTCAGGGCGGGAAGCCAGTGTTGAAGATGTCGGCACGGCTTCCCGCTTTGTGTTGATATAATTTGTCTTTTTTATGATTCGAAAATGATGCGATAATAATAATCGTCAATATTCTTTGGATTGACAATCAGAAAAGCTATCGTCCTCCCTTGCTGTTTCGATATCATAAACATATTGATTCTTCCGTTTTCAAACCCACCATGTGTAATGGGCAGTTCTTCGATAATCTCATTGCCTTGCATCATGGAAGTCTGGGAAACCTCAGCTCGTTCATTTTTGTGATAAAATGCCGTTGTTACCCTAAATTGAGTAAGTGGGAACTCACGTCCAAAATCATTGTCGAAAACTTGGATAAAGATAGTTCCATTGTTTGAAACACGGAGAATACTTGCTGTTGCATGTGAAAGAATACAGGTCTTTTCAACATGTTCGTCAACAGCGTTAACATAATGACATTTTTCAACTACTACTTTTTTGAATTCTGCCATAAAGGTTCCACCTTCATTAATTTGCTTTATTGATAGTTCCATTGTATTCTTTATTTGTTTATTTTATCAGTTTTTTGCATTGTAAATAGGATGTTGCCTTTTTCTTTGTTTAGAAATTGTCTTCAATATAGATAACCTCTTCGCACATTGCAATCAATTTAGAAGCAAGTTCATTGCCTGTGTCATTGATAAAAACTTGTCCAGAGGCAAATGCTTTTTTCAACTCTATTGCAAAGTATTTGACATTTGGTAAAAACATCATTAGGTATGTGGATGTTTCATCATTGTTCATGCCTAAATCATGAAACATGCCATAGTGGTAGTGAACGAAAAGATATACCACAGGACATT
Organism: uncultured Prevotellaceae bacterium; assembly: GCA_900315075.1. Taxonomy (GTDB): domain Bacteria; phylum Bacteroidota; class Bacteroidia; order Bacteroidales; family Bacteroidaceae; genus Prevotella. The sequence goes on from OMXV01000058.1 coordinate 12,361, forward strand.
TGTAGATGTTATAGGCTTCAATTGCCTCTGCTGCCGATTTTGTTCCTTCTTCCCGTAATAATTGTGCAGATAATCTGTTTGCATAATTATTGACTCTGTTATAAACAGAAACGTATTCTTCTTTTGTCCAAGGGGATTTACGCCCCATATTGATTCCTTCTGCCATATAATTTATGCCGTTTTAACTGTCGGCTCTTCAGCTTTTATTCTACTATTGTTTTAGATAACGTTTGTTTTGAATAATGTCATGGATTAGTCGCCTATTAATACAAAACAACCAAAGAATTCAACAATTCGCAATGGATTCATCATTGCGAAACGGATGCATGTTTTATTTGCGAAGATATTGCATACAATAGGATCTGTTGGGTCATTCCAACTAAAATTATCAGGAATACGCCCATATTGTATCCGATCTTCCAGAATGTCACCGCGTTCTCTTCCAAAAACAGGAATACCAAAATTCCTCTTTATTGATGTTGGTAATTCTCCTTCCAAGTGAAACATAGCAAATTTATATGGAAATGCTGTTCTATTATTTACTGTCTTTGAGATAATCTTTACTGAAATATCACCTTGTCCTGTGCATTGGCCGTCTCTATACTCCTCGTATCGTGTCGCCTTGAATACAAATGACGTACAATATAGTTCATTCATAATAATATCAGTTAAAGGTTATTCATGTTATCTATAGCTTGATTAACATCCATTTCAGGAAGTCCGCAAAGTAGGCTGACAAGTTGCCATAGAGCAACCTCCTTATCGTCTATCTCACCATCAGAAATCATAATGATAGCAAGATAAGACGACACATACTCCTTTCTCTCATAGTCAAAATTGGAGATGATTCCAACTGCCTTATCGAACTCCATCTTCTGCGCCTCATCGGTTAAGGCTTTCATCTGTCCAACAGAGGCACCAAATCTTGTTAATTCATTTCTGACCACCTCCATTTCTCTCACATCGATACGACCATCAGCACCAATCATGGCCATTGCCATCTTTAATACTGCTGCAAGTTCATTACCACTAAATTGCATAATAAAATGATTTTATTGCCCCCCAGCCACCACGAGAGCATAAAAAATATGAAGCGTGGAGCTGATTTACCACGTCTTCTAATGGAGGCTGTGAGAAGTGCCCTTGTAATGTAGATGCAGTAACCAGTCCACGCTATATGCGTGAACCGTTATCGCTGTCCTTGCATTACAATAGAAGTTTCTCACATTTCCATTAGCAAGTCGAGCATAACGCTTCGTTGTTTTAATATGTCTTGTGTCTTTTGCAAAACACTGCGCAAATATAAATAAAAATCTGCAATTGTCCTCCCAATATACTGCTAAAAATGTATAAATTGATGGAATCTGTTCACTTTTTGGGTTTTAGCTGCTTATAAAGGTAGATTATGATTATCATTCTCTAATTCTTTAATTCGGGATAAAGAGAAATATTCAAGATATTACCTCCCTCTGGTCAGTGGGTCTGCGAAAAATATAAGAGTTTTAATTCATGACAAATTCATGGTTAATTCAGGACATTCATGGAGGTAAAATTCTTCAATTATAGCCTCGCTGATTTTTGTCACGACTCGGCATAGTTCGAACAAGTTCGACTCTGCTCTCGCTGTTCCCAAAATTCAATCTTCAATATTGAGTCCACTTGAAAAAATCCGTACAGGCATTCAATGTAGGGACATACCCCGTGTATGTCCGTTTTTTAAAGGATTGTTTGCGAGCACAAATGGTGATTTCGGACATACACAGGGTATGTCCCTACGACTAATCACTTTTTAAAGTGGACTCAATTTTCAATTTTCAATAAACTTCAAATCTTTTACATCTGAAAATTTGGAGCGAATCGAAATAATCTTTATTTTTGCTCCCACAAACTTTAAACCAATACAAACTATGACAAACTTTTTTAGCATGACCGCCAATCCTGTGGTGGCCTATCTTCGCAAGCCTGCGGCAGAATTTACAAAGGAGGATATCGTACGCTATGCCGAAGAGACAGGCGTAAAGATGGTGAATTTCATGTACCCTGGTGGCGATGGAAAACTGAAAACCCTCAATTTTGTCATTACCGACAAGCAGTATCTTGAAGCAATCCTCACCTGTGGTGAAAGGGTGGATGGCAGCAGCCTCTTCTCCTTTGTGCAGGCGGGCAGCAGCGACCTCTATGTGTTGCCGCGTTTTTCCACGGCTTTTCTCGACCCCTTTGCCGAGATTCCTACGCTCTGCATGCTCTGCTCTTTCTTCGACAAGGATGGAGCATTGTTGGAGAGTGCGCCGGAAAACACTTTGGCTAAGGCCTGCAAGACTTTTACAGATGTGACAGGGATGGAGTTCCACGCCATGGGTGAACTGGAATATTATGTCATCTTCGACGACGACGGTCGCTATCCTGCCATCGACCAGCACGGATACCATGAGTCGGCTCCCTACGCCAAGGCCAATGAGTTTCGGGCAAAGTGCATGCTCTATATTGCCCAGGCAGGTGGACAAATCAAATACGGACATTCTGAGGTGGGTAATTTCGTGCTCAACGGCAAGGTGTATGAGCAGAACGAAATAGAGTTTCTGCCAGTGCGCGCCGACCATGCTGCCGACCAATTGATGCTGGCAAAATGGGTTATCCGCAACTTGGCTTACCAAATGGGGTTGAATGTGACTTTCGCACCGAAGATTACTACAGGAAAGGCGGGTTCGGGACTGCACATCCACATGCGTATCGTGAAGGATGGCAAGAATATGATGTTGGAGAATGGTGTTCTCTCCGACAATGCTCGCCGCATGATAGCAGGCATGATGGAATTGGCGCCAAGTATTACCGCTTTTGGCAACAAGACCCCCATGTCGTATTTCCGCCTTGTGCCACATCAGGAGGCACCTACGAATGTGTGCTGGGGCGACCGCAACCGCTCCGTGCTCGTGCGTGTGCCATTGGGATGGACGGCCGATGTGGATATGTCGGCGATTGCGAATCCTGGAACAGCGTCGCATCATGTTGACACATCGATGAAGCAGACGGTGGAAATGCGGTCACCCGACGGGTCAGCCGACCTCTACCAACTTATCGCAGGTCTCTGTGTGGCATGTCGTCACGGCTTTGAGATGGACAATGCCCTTGACATCGCGGAGCGTACCTATGTAAATGTGAATATTCACGACGAGGCAAATCGCAGCAAGCTGGAACAACTTGAACAACTGCCTGACAGTTGTGAGGCTTCAGCCGACTGTCTGGAGCGTCAGCGTGCCGTCTATGAAGAGCGTGGTGTCTTCAGCGCTGCCATGATTGACAGTATCATTGCCAATCTACGTGCATATCATGACCGTTCCTTGCGCGCTGAAATCGCTCACAATCCCGAGGAAATCAGAAAACTCGTCGAGCGGTATTTCCATTGTGGGTAAGCTCATCGCTTGCTCACAAATGGTTCCTACGGACTGTATATAGTTATTAGACGTAATAATATGCTGAACTATCCCACCCTTTTTATCACGAATTTGAGAATTAAAGAATTTTCCATTATGATGAATTTATAGGAATTTGAGATGAAATGACAAGTCATTTCCTAACTCTATTATCAATTCTAAAATTCTTAAATTCGTGATAATAAAACTTTTACGCAATTTGTGAGGGTGGGAAACTTCAGTAATATGTCACGAATTATAGAACTGAGGCCACTTTAAAAAGAGATTGGCCGTGAGGGTGTGCCAAAATAAAAGTACTTGAAAACAAAACTTACAGATTGTAAAGAAGGAGAACGGCATTGCAGGCCGCTATAATAATTGCAAATTGTAAATCTCGTTTGTGCAAATTTTCATTTTGGCACACCATCTCTTTTTTTTAGTTCTATTTGCGAACCCCAAGAATATTTTCGGTCATACAAGGGGTATGTCCCTACAACTGATCCCATTCGGAACCGCCATCCTCATCATCCCACAGGCCACTTTCACCTGCCCTGGCGGGGCCGCTGCCGCCGCCCCCGTAGCCAAATATGTTGGTTTCGCCACTCTTGCCTTCAATGTTGGTCACTGTTCTGCTTAAACCAAGCAACGGACACTCTGTACTCAATTTATCCACCCAGATTTCGGGTCTTTTATATGTCTGCTTTTTCATTGTAATTATTTTGTGGTGAGAGGGCGTTTTTAGTTAGGAGTTGGGAGTTAGAAGTTTAATTTAGTTAGGAGTTAGGAGTTAGAAGTTAGAAGTATCAAATAACTTGTCAACTTGTCTACTCGTTTACTTGTCAACTTTCTTTTAGTGGTGAGGTGAGAGATTACCACCTTCTTTCCATTATTGATATAAATGCCCTTCTGAGTCTGAGTAGGTACGCCAGAGAGTTTGCGGCCATCGAGTGTGTACCACCCTTCAGATTGAAGGTTGAAAATTGAAGATGGAATATTTTCTATAGAAGACTCGCCGTCGAAGTTCAGCACGAAGTTGTTGATGCCGCTGCCCGTTGATGTTGGGTGAGCAGCCATAAAGTTGTTGTTCAACTGGAAGTAGGCTCGGCAGGAATTTACCTTGAACGATGTCATCCCTTCATCCCACGGATAGTAGAGCTTGTTGTCTGCACCGAGGTAGAGGTTGGTCTTCTCCTCTGTATAGATGTCTATGGGGTGAAAACAGGACTAATGTCTCAGTAATTCTGAAAATTATCCCGTTTTCACATTTTTCGTGCAAAGGTACTATTTTTTTTACATATACCATGACAACCATCCACTTTTCTTAACATATAACTGTTTACAGACAAGCGACTTGCCTAAAATGGCACATTTCGGGATAAAAGTATGGCAAAATCGTAAGAACTTCAATGAATTTGCTGACATTACATTCAAGGCATGCAAAAATGGATGTAAAAACTAATTATTTTCTTTTAGTGTGTCTTTTTTTTAATAAAAGCATTACTTTTGCAAAGCACAATTATTATTACTCAACTTTATTCGTATAGCTAACGATATGTTTGAGTAATTATCACCTCATAACCTAAAGCCCTCATAACATAGAAGTAGAGGACTTACGAAACTTCAATTATTATGACTAAACGACTTAATATCTTGTTTCTCTGCGTGTGGATGATTTCCTCTATCTTTGCTGCGGATGGACTGCCAATTGTGAGAATCACTACCAGTTCTACTCTGAATGCCCAAAACAAAGTGCCAGCCCAGATGCAGGCTGGTGACTACAATGGTGCCATAGGCATCAAGTTGAGAGGAAACAGTTCGCTCAGCTTTAACCAAAAGAAATACACAATCGAACTACGAGACAACGAGGGGAAAGAATACGATTTCCCGCTGCTCGGTATGCCTGCCCATAGCCAATGGGTGTTGTTGGCTCCTTACAACGATGTGTCGATGCTTCGCGACCCATTAGCATTCCAACTATGGCGAGACATGGGACATTGGGGACCACGCACAAAGATGGTTCAACTCTATGTCGATGATGATTACCGGGGCATCTATATTCTCTCCGAGGCTATTAAACGGGGTGAACAAAGGGTGAATATTTCCAAACTCAAAAAAACGGATGTAAAGGGACGGGAACTCACTGGCGGTTATCTTCTTCGTATTGATGCCTACGATGCCGATGATGCTACGTTTGTCTCCAAAGTCCCGGGAATAGGGCAGGGGATAATGACAAGCCAGATTGTTTGGTCGTGCATCTACCCATCAAAGAAGAAACTGCAACCAGAGCAGCTCTCCTACATAGAGAATTTCATTGACTCTGTGGAACTGACCATTCAGTCAGAACATTTCACCGACCCGCAATGGGGATATGCCAGATACATCGACATACCATCTTTCGTTGATTATTTCATACATACAGAACTGAGTCTGAATGCAGATGGGTATAAGCGCAGTGCGTATTTTTATAAAGAGAAAGACAAGGAGGATGGTAGCATAGGGAAATTGTTTGCGGGTCCGGTTTGGGACTATAATTTGGCATATGGTAACTGTAATTTTTGCAATGCCAATAACATAGAGGCGTGGTGTTTCGAAGGTGGCAACACCCAACCAACGCCTGCTTTTTGGCAGCGGTTGTTGCAGGACCCTGCATTTCGCAAAGCAGTGAAAGAACGCTATTTGTCATTACGTGCGGGGATACTCAGTGATAGGGCTATCAACCAATATATCGATACGCAGGTCAGTTTGCTCAGTCCTTTTATCGAGAGACATTTTGAGAAATATCCAGAATTGTTGGTGACAGAAGAACAAAAACTACAGCAAAGTCAAATGCCTTCGTTCTCCTTCCCACCAATGAATTTTGACTCCATCCCACAGGGTTTTGGTGGTTTCCCCTTCCCTCCAATGGGCGGTGACTCCATCCCACAGGGTTTTGGTGGTTTCCCCTTCCCTCCAATGGGCGGTGACTCCATCCCACAGGGATTTGGTGGCTTCCCCTTCCCACCGATGGGCAGTGACTCCATTCCACAGGGTTTTGGTGGTTTCCCTCCAATGTCAATGGATGGCTTCTCAATGGGAAATAGTTTTGGTTATGGCAATGCTATTGGGTGGTTTGCCGCATATAGAGTCAGTTCTTATGACGAGGAAATCAAAACCCTCAAACAATGGTTGTCCGACCGCTTAGCTTTTCTTGACCGCAACATCGACCGTTTCGACCGTGACTTTGTACCCCACATCCAGGAACCAAAGGAAATTAAGATGCCGCAGTTTAATTTCTTCCCTTCCTTCCAACGATGAATGGATTACTGTGACAATTTAATCACTGAACTTTCCCACCCTTTTTATCACGAATTTGAGAATTAAAGAATTTTCCATTATGATGAATTTATAGGAATTTGAGATGAAATGACAAGTCATTTCTCAATTCTCAAATTCTAAAATTCGTGATAATAAAACTTTTACGTAATTTGTGAGGGTGGGAAACTTCAGTTTAATCATTTAAGTTTCGCAAGTGCATTTATACTCAGACGGCCTATAAGGCCAACGAGCAATCAGCCCAGGGCAAGGCCCTGGGTTTGTAGTGTGAAAGGGAAAACTCGCCCCTAAGGGGCAAAAGCTTTATAAAATATGATGACTCTTTTGCCCTTACAGGGCGTGCCAACCACCTGTCGGTTATGATTACCCAGGGCGTTGCCCTGGGCTGATATCTTCTGGCCTTGCAGGCCGTCCTTGCCCACAAAATTGGCTTTACATTCTATAACCATCATAAATACAGATTATTATGATTAAGTTGAATTAATCATTTCACCATTTGATGCGAACCATGACAGGGTAATGGTCGGAGGGATTACGACGAGTGTAGGTGGCGAATGATATTTCTTGCGGTGCATCAGCCGCTTTTTGGGAGGACGTAGATTCAATAGTTGGCGTCCAATAACTGTCGGTGAGCACTCCGTATGCATCTGTCTTGATATTTGGTGAAAGAAAAACATGGTCGATGCGGCTGATGGTTTTTAGTAGAGGTTTGAAGTCGTTGAAAGTGCCGTTTTCTGCAAAACAGACTTCAGCAGTGGTATAGGCGTCGGCGAGAATGCCCGACTCCGTGAAAATGTTGTAAATCTCGTCGGTCTGATCGACGTTGAAATCGCCGGTGAGTATGACGGGGCGTTTTCCTGCTATTTCACGTATCTTGTTGACAACGAGACGGGCAGCCTCTCGGCGTGCGACTCTTCCCACATGGTCCATGTGTAAGTTGAAGAAATAGAATTTCTTGCCCGAGCGGCGGTCTTTGAATTTTCCCCATGTGCAAATGCGTATGCATGCAGCATCCCAGCCGAGTGCTGGACGGTCGGGGGTCTCATTGAGCCAGAAATCACCATGGTCGAGCAATCGGATTCGACTTTTTTCATAGAAAATAGCGGCATATTCGCCTTTAGTCATTCCATCGTCACGTGCCACACCTATATAGTCGTAGTTGCGAAGGCCATGAAGCAGGTCTTGAAGTTGTGTGTGCAGCACTTCTTGGGTGCCGAAGATGGAGGGCGACATGAAATTAATCTGGTCGCAGATTACCTGGCAGCGTTTTCCCCAACATTCTCCTCTTAGTGAATCTCCATCATTTTTGTAGCGAATATTGTAAGTGCCCACAAGCATTTCTTGTGCGATTGCTGTGACCGACAGAAGAACGGTCAAGAAACAGAGTGTAAATGTTCGTTTTATCATAATAGGTGGCTTAACATGTCAAGGTTTGGTATTAGTCGATGATAAAATAGGGATGGTTTGTGTCACCATAGTCTGGTTTGAATTCAAACCCTTCGTATTCAAATTCTTGAAGCGTTTCAGGTGAGTGTAGCCGGTTTTTGATGATGAAACGAGTCATGGCTCCTCGGCAACTTTTGGCATATACCGTGACAGACTTTAACTTGCCGTTCTTTGCCACGAGGAACTGAGGTTGGACAAGTGTTATTTCTTTAGCCACCTTTTTCCAGTTGAATAGATGTTGCATCTCCTCTGTAGCCAAGTGAATGAGGATGCCGTCGTCGGCTTTCACGGATTCTATCAGCAGGTCGGTCAAAAGTGGTTTCCAATGATTAAACATTGTCTTACCGTCCAGTTCCACCTTGCCCTCCATACGATATGGATGAATCATGTCCAGCGGGCGTAACAACCCATATAAGAATGAGGTTATCCAAAGGTGTTGCTGGGCGAAAAGGAAGTCTTCGCTATCGAAGGTTTGTGCCTGAAGACACTTGTATGCCTGACCATAATAGGTCAATATCGCTGGGTGGCTTCCATTTTCAGCAAAAAACCGCTCGTATCTTATTTTGTTCTCGATGGCCAGTTGACGACTGCAATGGAACATCTCCATCAGCTCCTCCACTGTATGCTGATTCATTAACAGTGCGAAATGTTCGGCTTCTTTCAGAAACCTCGGTTCAGAGACGAGTGGTGGCTTCATTTCCATTGTCTCTTGCATTATCTTTGCACAAGCGAGTAATATCTGCATAATTGTTGTTGTTCAAGTTTTCGCCTTTGTGGAATTTGTAACTATATTTAGGAAAAACAGACTTCTATTTTCATTTCAAGCTCTTCCATGTTGATGAAGCCTGAGCCTCGATAGATTTCCTTCCCCTCATAAAGCAACAGCACAGTCGGTCCTGAGAAGACCAGAAAACGACCTGCAATCAGTGGCTCTTCGCGTATGTCGGTATAGAACGAGGACATGGATGGAAATCTGTCTGCCAGTTTTCCTACCTTTTCGAGCATGACATTACAGACACCGCAGTCGGGAGCCTTAATGAAAAAGAGGCATAGAGGGCTTTCTGCCAGAACCTGCTCTATATCCTTGATGTTTGTCAGGTGTTTCATGCTAACGGTTGTTTCTCTGGATACCCCTCAAGCACATGCCCGATGATCTCCCAGTCTGTCTCTGCGTCAAAACCGAACTTATCATCAAGCCCTACGTTCATGTATAGTTTCTCTTCAAAGTTTTGCAGACGAGTGTTTCCGACCTCAGGGTTCTCGTTGATATAATCGAACCTGATGCCATCATTGAGGAAATGCTGCGCATATTCCATCAACTTGTCACGGTGGCAGGAACTCCAAAGTATAAGACAGATATCCTCACGACAGGACATCAATTGCAAAGCTTCTTTCGCCATTGGGAAATAGTCGTATGTCTCTTCCTCGTCATAACAAGCACGGAGGATGGTATCGTGGATGTCCACAGCGACATATATTTTCTCCCAGTCTTTCTCTCTCATGCGGATGAGTGCCGCATCAAATGCTTTCTTGATATCCATATCTTCTCTGTGATTTTTCTGCAAAAATAGGGAAAAATAAATGAAGTACAAAATAATTGACTCAACTTTCGCAAGCTCCAGTTTCGTTTGGTTTTGAGGTTTTGAGGTCGCTACGCTTATAGGTTTTAAGGTGATATATGTATGGATAACGACATATTTGAGGACTTGCGAAACTTCAGTAATTGAAAGACAACTTCGAAGGAGGAAAAAGAAAACAAAGGAGAATTCAGTATAAGTTTATCGCAAAATAGTGCGATGCTCATTGAGGCTGCTGTGATATAGCGGCATATAGGGTGGAAGGATAGAAACTTCCCTTGAATGGAAGTCCTTATGTTTGTTGCATAAAAAAAGAGGATGCCTCCGTTGGAGAACATCCTCTGTAGTTTTTTCCTGCAAATGTGATTATCTGCGCAGACCGAGGGCCTTGATGATGGCACGATAGCGAGTGATGTCGCGGTCGTACAGATAGTCGAGCAGGGCGCGGCGCTTTCCTACCAACTTGGTCAGAGACCGTGCGGTAGTATGATCTTTATGGTTCTTCTTCAGGTGCTCCGTCAGATGGGATATACGGTAGGAGAACAATGCTATCTGAGCCTCTGGTGACCCAGTATCAGAGTTGGACTTCCCGTATTTTCCAAAGATCTCTTCTTTTTTTGCCTTGTCTAAATACATCTTGATACTGTTAAATTGTTAAAAATTTTGGTGTTGCAACAAATTGCGGGTGCAAAGGTACAAAAAAATCGGTATTCAGCAAAATGTTTTTGAGAGATTTTTTTGATTTTGGATAAGTTATTCCATCTCGGCATTAAAAATGAATAAAAACATTTTGTACTGCACTCGATTTTTCGTAACTTTGTAAGAATTCTCAGCTTTTCTTTGTATAATGGCAGTCTAGGGGATTGAGGAAAAACTGGGTTACGAATTGGAGACCGTACTCAATTCCACATTCTGCTATAAACTGCATCAAAGAACACCCGACGCTGAGCCACCAGCCGTACTATGGCTCATCATCGGGTGCAAAGTTACGAATAAGTGAGCAAAACACCAAATTTATTTGAGTATTTTCGAACGTGAGTAACTTCGAGACCTCGTCTCAAAGGTAATCATTCTATTTCAATTAAGCAAATCTATTCATACATTTTTCTTCCGATCTTGCTCTCTGTTTCTGCAATCACTGTGGCATCTTATATGGCACCTGCCAGAAAAGTGCGTATTAGGCTACGTCCTATTACCCAATATCTGTGATGTATTCTGAGTTTTTCAGTAATTTGTACCTAATATTCCTGCGTCACCGTTTTTGGCTTTGCCGGACGCCCGCGCTTTGGCGTGGCGGATTTCTTCTTTGAC
>OMXV01000026.1 GCA_900315075.1 uncultured Prevotellaceae bacterium
GTTAAAATGCCAATCCTGAGTATCAGATGGTTATAGCGGGAAAAACATCAAAAACACACCAAAATAACATGAAAATAATTATGTAGGGGCAAAGTTGGGATAAGGTCGGGGTGATTGTTTACACAACATAGTTGCGATTATTTATGTTCGCTCCGCTCACTTGGTGGCGACTATTCCACCGCGACATCGCCTGTCACCCACCTTAGGGGCCCGGACAGAGAGCCGCAGTGGTAATCTCTCACCTCTTACCTCTCACCTCTTACCACTAAGATACTCCTAACTTCTAACTCCTAACTAAAACACCCTCTTACCACTAAGATACTCCTAACTTCTAACTCCTAACTCCTAACTAAAACACCCCCTCACCTCTTACTAAAACCCTCTTGCCCGGAGTAGTCCGGAGGCATCGGGCGATTTCATACCCGTGAAATCAGAGAAAATTTGCATGAGGTCTTTGGTGTTGCCACGGCTGAGGATTTTATCGCGGAAAGCCTGTCCCACTTCTGGTTTCAAAGCACCATGGGCGGCAAAATAGTCAGCGATATTTACAGCCAACACTTCTGTCCAAAGATAACTGTAATATCCTGCGGCATAGCCACTGCTCCAGATATGATTGAAATACGATGTGGAATAGCGTGGGGGAATCTGCGGATTAAGGAGTCCGATTTTCTTCAGCGCCTCCGTCTCAAAGGCTGCAGCCTGAGTGGCTGTGGGAATATCTTTGAGGGGAAGTGTATGCCATGCCATATCAAGACAGGTGGCAGCAAGATTCTCTCCCAAGGCGTAGGAAGGCTGGAAATTGATAGACTTTAGCATTTTCTCTTTCAATGCTGTCGGCATAGGTTGATTGGTGGCAGCATGGCGGGCATAATGGTCGAAGACCTCAGGTATGGATGCAAACGACTCATTGAATTGTGAGGGCATCTCGACAAAGTCGCGTGCCACCTCCGTGCCACTCAGCGAATTGTATTTGCATTGGGAGAGCATACCATGAAGGGCGTGTCCAAACTCATGGAATAGTGTGGTCGTCTCGTCCCAGTTCAGCAGTGAGGGCTGGCCATCGGGAGCCTTGGCGAAATTGCACACATTGTAAATAATGGGCAGTTGTCCACGCAAGGTGCTCTGTCGGGCAAATTCACTCATCCATGCTCCACCGCGTTTCTCAGGCCTACGGAAATAATCGCAGTAGAACAGTGCCATCGTCGTACCGTCTTTGTCGAGAACTTCAAACACCTTCATGTCTGGATGATAGGTGGGGATGTCTTTGCGCTCCTTGAACGAAAGGCCATAGGCACGGTTGGCGGCATAGAAGACACCATTGACCAGCACGCTGTCGAGGTTGAAATAAGGTTTTACCTCATCTTCATCGAGACTATAAGTCTCTTTCTTCATCTTTGCCGAATAATAGAAGCGGTCGTAGGGCTGGAGCATAAAGTCCTCACCCATGGTTCGCCGAGCATACGCCTCGATGTCGCGTGTTTCCTTCTCGGCGTAGGGAGTATAAGCGTCAATAAGCTGGCGAAGGAAAGCATAGACATTGTCGCTATTTTTCGCCATCGTCTTTTCAAGCGAATAAGAAGCATAGTCGGCATAGCCCATCAAGGCAGCCTGCTCTGCGCGCAACTTGGCAATCTCGGCAACAATGGGAAATGTGTTGAAACTGCCACTACCATCAGCTCGATGGATGGAAGCCTCATAGACCCGTCGGCGCAGGTCGCGATTGTCGAGACTGACAAGGATAGGCTGTTGGGTGGTGTTAATGATAACGATACAATAGGGAGCCTTGCCGCCACGGCTTTCAGCGTCTTTCTTGCATTGGGCTATATCAGCCTCGCTGAGGCCGGCCAATTCAGCCTCGCTCTCCACCCACACTGCGGCGTTGTTGGTGGCGGCAGGCAACAGGTCGCCCCACTGCTGCTGTAAGTCGGAGATACGCAGATTGATTTCTTTCATGCGTGCCATTTTCTCGTCGGAGAGTAATGCTCCGGCTCGCACAAATCGCTTATAGGTCTCTTCCAACAGTTTCTTGTCTTCGCCTTTCAACTTGTTGTATTCATGGTCATAGACATATTTGATACGTTGGAAAAGCTGTTTGTTGAAAGATATTTCATTCTCCCATGCGGTGAGAATTGGTGTCACCTTCTTTTCAATCTCAGCGATTTCAGGTGTCTTATGTGCACTTGTCAAGCCAAAGAAGATGTTGGACACCCATTCTAATGTTGTGCCACTTTCCTCCAATGCAAAGATGGTGTTTTTGAAGGTAGCTTTGCGCTTATTAGCGACGATTTTGTTGATGGCTTGACGCTGTTGGTCGATACCTGCCTGGAATGCCGGAAGATAGTGTTCGGGCTTGATTTTACTGAAATCAGGTGCACCAAAGGGTAGATTGCTCCTCACCAATAGCGGATTGGTCTCAGGATCGTTGATGTTCATACTGAATGTAGGTAAGACTGCCACTAACAGCATCAAAGATGCTACAGCGACAAAGGAATAAAATCTATATATCATTGAAGATTGAAAATGGAAGGGTAGTTAAAGGGTAGTTAAAAGGGAGTTAAAGAGTAGTTAAAGGGACATTACCATTTGAAAATGGAAGGGTAGTTAAAGGGTAGTTAAAAGGGAGTTAAAGAGTAGTTAAAGGGACATTACCATTTGAAAATGGAAGGGGAGTTAAAAGGGAGTTAAAAGGGAGTTAAAGAGTAGTTAAAGGGACAATACCATTGAAGATTAAAAGGTAGTCAAAGAGTAGTTAAAGAGTAGTTAAAGGGACAATACCATAGCTGCTGTAGGGGTAGTTTTTCCGCATGCGACGGTTTTGCCGTCGCCTCTGCCATCCCTTTCGAAAGCAGCAGTGGTAATCTCTTACCTCTCACCTCTTACCTCTTACCACTAAGATACTTCTAACTCCTAACTATAATACACTCCCGAGCTTCCACTCTTACAATTCAATGAGTTCTGTGGTTGTCAGACGGAATTTTCCTTCCTCCTCATCATACTCGATGCTATCATATTTGCAAGGGAGGAGTTCATTTCCGTCCTTATCGATGACACCGTATTTTTCTTCGGTCTGCACAATGATTTTACCATTTGGTGCAAGCGTCAAATCATCATAGATAAATGGAATAACCTCTTTTCCTTTGGTATTAATACATCCATATTTATCATCCTTTGACGTAACCATTATTCCATCTTTGAACAAGGAATAGATGATGTAAGTGGTACCATCGATTTCGAGTGAAGGATTACCCCAGAAACCAGGTGTATAATCATCGAAAATCATTTGTGTGATAGGTTTTCCCTCCTTGTCATAGATGCCATAACGTTCGTCGCTCGATGCAACAACCTGAAATTCTTCACCATCATTGATCATCGTGATGTATTCATACCTTCCATTCAGCACAGGAACACCACCTTTTTTCACTAATTGCCATCCCGACAGTTCGTCGCCGATGACAAAATAGTCTTCATGGTAACCTTGAATGTCGTAATTTCCCTTTGGTAACAGTTCCTGATAAAGTGTGTCAACCACCATTTTCTGTGTGCCATTGGTCAAAATGATGATGTCTTCATTGATCTCTACCTGTTCGTATTCAGCACAGAGTTTACCCAATTTGTTGTCGTATTGATTGCCATATTGTTTCCATAATTCTCCTAATTTCTCTTTTGCTGTTGTACTATAGTCCGACTCACCAGCTGTAATGGCCAACTTATAGTAATCGATAGCCTTTTGCACATCTTTTGGATACACTTTACCTTCAGCCATAAAATCACCAAGAATCACACGGGCATGAGGATTGTTGTATTCATTGGCCAAGCGTTGGATATATTTGAGTCGTTGGTCTTTGTCCAATCCACCTTTTTCATAGTAGTCAAGCACAGCATCGCAGCCTATCAACGTGCAGGGTTCAAAGGCACCTTCAAACAATTGTTCGGCCTTTTTCATGTCAATAGCCTTGGGACTGTTGTCGTAGGTCTTGCACATCAGCACCAGCAAGGAGTCAGACACTTCACCATTGAATTTTCCTGCCAATTCTGGTGAAATATCCTTGACAAGCAGTTTGACAGACTTGTAATTACCCTGGTTTACCTCTTCGCTAACAGCGAGGACTCTATCACTGGTTGTAATGAGAGCTGCCATCTCGTTGGCATCCTCAGTAGTTTTCTCGCCATCACTGTCATAGATGAAGGGTGTTGTCAGATTGCCATTCTTGTCCATATAGGCGAAACGACCATATCTGTCGACAAATAATTTCCCTTCTTCAAAACCATTGTAAACAGTATATTTTTTACCCTTGATAATCAAATCTGCGGCATAATAGCTGTTCTCCACATTTTCTATCCGCATATTGGTCAGGATATTCCCTTCTGCATCGGCAAATTCCCATAC
The DNA here is from genome assembly GCA_900315075.1 of uncultured Prevotellaceae bacterium. GTDB lineage: Bacteria > Bacteroidota > Bacteroidia > Bacteroidales > Bacteroidaceae > Prevotella. The sequence continues at coordinate 4,388 of OMXV01000026.1, forward strand.
GCCATTTTGCTTCACTAAGAAAACGTCGTTGAAGTTCTCCACTTCGTCAAACTTTTGGCGTAGTTGTTCGGCTATTTTTTCGTTCACATCCTGCTCTTCATCATCTTCTTGGCAGAAGGCATTGAGGTTGAATGCTAAAAAAAGCCCAAGGAGCATAAATAAGCGATTGTAAAGAGTCATAGTTTTCATTTTTTTATAAGGTTAATAATCGTCGAAATAAATATTTTTGCAAATATAGCAAGATAGATTCTATTATGCAAATTTTTGAAAAATTTTCTATGAGAACTTGCAAAATAAGCCCCCCTTACCTCTAAAAAATGTAAATACATTTCAAAAAATGTATTTTTTACACTTCTATGTTTTATCCACATTTTTTTTAGAGTGTATTTTTGCAAGTGCTTATTTTTCAATAATTTACATAAAAAGATAATAAAAATCATCCACTTTTACGTTCAATCTCCGTTGTTGCATATTACTATTTTATATATATTTGCATTCGAAAACCACGATTACTTCGAGATAATAAACCTAAAACTATAACAACAATCAACAGTATGAAAAAAAGCAGGTATTTACTCATGCTATTGGCATGGATGATGTCAATAGCCGTATCTGCACAGACGCACACATATAAAGGGGTGGTTGTCGATAACGACAACGAGCCCGTTATCGGTGCGTCGGTAGTGCAGAAAGGAACCACTAATGGTTCAGTTACCGACATCGACGGTAATTTCAGCATCAACGTCGAGCCAGGTACAACTCTTGTGATTTCGTATATCGGTTTTGCCTCACAGGAAGTGCGGGCCACCGATAATATGCAGATTCGCCTCGTGCCCAATGACCAAACCCTCAGTGAGGTGGTGGTTATCGGCTACGGTGTACAGAAAAAGAGCGTTGTGACCGCCTCAATCGCCAAGGTCAGCTCTGAAGACCTCGACGGTAAGACCCGTCTGCGTGCCGAGGATGCCCTGAAGGGTTTGGCTGCCGGTGTCAACGTCACTTCCTCTTCTGGTCAGCCAGGTAGTAAGTCAATGATTCGCGTACGTGGTAACGGAACCATTACCGACACCGACCCACTTTACATTATTGATGGTATGCCTACCGACCAGAACGGTTTAGAGTCTGTCAACCCCAACGATATTGAGAGTATTGAGGTGCTGAAAGACGCTGCCTCGGGTGCTATCTATGGTGCTCGTGCTGCCAATGGCGTTATCCTCGTCACCACCAAGAAAGGTAAGATGGGCAAAGCACAAGTCAACTACAATTTCTCGTACGGCTGGCAGAGTGCATGGCGCAAACGTGATGTCACCAGTGCCACAGACTATGCTATCCTGCAGAATGAGAAATATGTGAACGGCGGTCAGGCACCCCTTTATGCCGACCCTTACCATCTGACAGATGCCAACGGCGCTGCCATCACAGGTTTTGGCACTAACTGGCAAGATTTGCTTTTCAACGACAATGCCCCCATCGTGCAACACGACCTATCCATCAGCGGAGCAAGTGAGAAAGTAAACTACTACCTCTCATTAGGTTACTTCGAGCAGGATGGTATCGTGGGTGGAAACTACGGACAGTCAAACTACGACCGTCTGACCCTCCGCAGCAACAACCAGTTTAATCTCTTTGACTTCAGCGAGGAGCGCAATTTCCTCAACAAACTCGACTTAGGAGCCAACCTCTCCTACATGCGCGTACATAATACAGGTATTGACGCCAACTCCACTTGGGGTTCACCACTTGGCTCAGCACTCTACCTGGCACCCACACTGCCCGTGGTGCTCACAGGTGACATCGCACAGCGACAAATCGACCAATATTCCAGTTTCGACCTCTATAGAGACGCCAGCGGAAATCCCTATACTATTCCCGGATTTATAGGTTCCTATAATGAGCAGAACAACCCCATCGCCCTCATGCAAGGCAACCCCAGCCGCAACTGGGCACATAAGTTCATGCCAAGATTTACCCTTGACCTGCAGCTCTGGGACAACCTGAACTACCATTTCGCATGGAGTGCCGAGCAATCCTTCTGGGGATACAATGCAGCAACCCTGCAACTGTACTATCTCTCTGGTAACAACAATGCCGACCACACTGAGGCCGCTGCTTACAAAGGCAACAACACCTCGTGGCAGATTGAAAATACACTGACCTACGACAAGACCTTTGGCAAACACACCATCGGTGTAGTGCTCGGACAGTCGGCTTTGAAATTCAAGGGCGACGAACTGGGTGGTTCACACTGGAACCTGGTCAACATCAACAAGCCCTCCATCAACTACACCACCGGCGGCAACTTAGAACTTGATACCGATGCCGACGGCAAGGTAATCGGAGCCACCAGCCTTGTAGGCGTTTGGGGAGGTCCCTATGTGGAGCACCGCCTGGCATCCTACTTCGGGCGTGTAAGCTACAACTACGATGAGCGCTACATGCTTCAGGCCACTGTACGCCGTGACGGTAGTAGCCGTTTTGGTTCAAACAACAAATTCGGTACATTCCCATCAGTCTCAGTAGGTTGGAACATCATGAATGAAGAGTTCCTGAACTTCTCACAATATAATATCAGCAACATGAAACTCCGCGCCAGCTGGGGTAAGAATGGTAATGAAAACATCGGCGATTTTGCCTACACTACCAACACCGCCATGGGTGGTAGCAGCAACTACTTCTTCGGACAAACAGCCGCCATGGTTTATGGTTCAAAAGCCAACCGCCTGGCCAACGAAGACCTGAAATGGGAAGAGAGTGAGCAGACTGACATCGGCCTCGACCTCGGTTTCTTCAGCAATGCCCTGACCTTCACCGTAGATTACTTCGTCAAGAAGACCAACGGTATGATTATCGACATGCCTATCCCCAGCTATGTGGGTGAGCAAAAGCCACTGGCCAACGTCGGTAAGATGAAAAACTCTGGATGGGAGTTTGAGTTAGGTTACAAATGGCATATTGCCGACGCATTCTTCGCTGTCAAGGGCAATGCCTCATATCTGAAAAACGAACTCACCAACCTCGGCAATGACACAGGATTCCTCAACTGGGGTATCAGCCAGTTCTCTGATGGTGCCACACGCGCTGAGAACGGCCAGCCATTCCCATTCTTCTATGGTTACAAGACCAACGGCGTATTCCAGAACAAAGCAGAGATTGAGGCCTATACCAATGCACAAGGCGGTATGATACAGCCTGATGCCCGTCCCGGTGACCTTCGTTTCGTCGATACCAATGGCGATGGTAAGATTTCCTCCGACGACCGTACCAACATTGGTAACGGCACCCCGAAATGGACCTTCGGTTTGAGCTTCAATGCCGAATGGAAAGGGTTTGACTTTGGCGTATTCTTCCAGGGTGTCAGCGGCGTGGATGTTTTCGATGCTACCTACCGTCAGGATATCGCCTCGGGTAACTATCCCACCTGGATGCTCAGCCGCTGGACTGGCGAGGGCACCAGCAATACCATCCCCGCACTCCGACTGGGCGACACTAAGAACTGGGTTGTCAGCGACATCTATGTGCAGGACGGCTCTTATCTGCGTCTGAAGAACCTTACATTGGGTTATACATTGCCACGCAGCATCACACGACAAATCAACATCGACCGCTTCCGTGTCTATGTGCGTGCAGAAAACCTCGTCACCTGGACCAAATACTGGGGATTTGACCCAGAAATCGGTACCAGCAGCTACTCTCTCGGTGTAGACTATGGTGTCTATCCGCAGGCACGCGTATGGACTGTAGGCTTCAACATCTCACTCTAACCATCATCACCATAAATATTACGAAAAATGAAAACGACTCAATATATCATAGCAGGAGCCATGGCCGTGGCAATGACATTCACATCATGCGGCGAAGACTTCCTTGACGTGAAGAACCCCAGCGGTGAGCCCTTAGAGGAATACTACACCACCAACGAGACCATCAACGAGGCGCTCACATCAGCTTACGCACCACTCCACTGGCCCGACTGGGACAATGTAGGCTACAACGACCTTACTGTCGATGCCGAAATCATGGGCGACGACTTCTGGGTAGGTGGCGCAAGCATCACCGACAACCAGCACTGGCACAGACTGTTTAATTTCGAAGCCGATGGCAACAATACGCTCGCCACACTCTGGACAGACTTCTATTCTGGTATCAAGCGCTGTAACGACTGTATCAAATACTGCTCATGGGTAGGTAACGATGTCACCAACCGTGAGAGCGCAGAAATGCAAGCACGCCTGTTGCGCATCTATTATTATAATATTCTCTGGCACTACTATGGCAATGTGCCTTTCTATCTGGAGAACCTCTCACTGCCCTACACAGCACCACAATTGCAAGCTGATGAGATCTACGGACAACTGATAGTGGAACTCGAGGCTATCATCGATTCCAAGGTCCTGCCTATGCGCTGGAAAGCTAATGATGCCGGTCGTGTGTCACAGGCTATGGCCTATATGCTCTATGCCGAGATGGTGATGTATCAGAACGACACACAGCGCTATCAACGTGCATTGGGTTATATGAAGGAGATCATCGCATCGTCGGACTATAACCTGAATCCTAACTATGCTGCCCTGTGGCAGGAAAGCGGTGAATGGTGCTCGGAGTCAATATTCGAAATCAATTACAACGACGATATGGCACAGCGTGACTGGGGTGTAGCCGCACTCAATGCCGGTGGCAGCATACTGCCCACCCTCATCTCACCCAACCAATGGCCCGGTGGTGATGGATGGAATGCCGGTGAAGACGGATGGGGATTCCTGCCCGTACGTGTAGAAACCTACAATATGTTTGCCGAAGGCGACGTGCGCCGCGATGCTACCATCTGGGATGTACGTGGTTCATCCTATACAGAGCGCTACCAAGACACACACCTCTGGTTGGCCAAATATCGCCCCTACAGCGATAACAACAAAGACTGCCCCACCTCAAAGAACCTCAACTACAACAACAATAAGCGCGTCTATCGCTATGCAGAGACATTGCTCAATGCAGCCGAACTGCTTATTGCAACCAATGGTAGTGCTTCTGAGGCTTTAGGGTATCTCAATGAGGTGCGCACACGCGCCGGACTGGCTGGTTACACCGAGTGTAATCTCGAAAACATTCTCAACGAGCGCCATATGGAGTTCTGCGGTGAGGGCAAACGCTACTTCGACCTCGTACGTACAGGCTATGCCGCCTCTGTACTCGTTCCCGACAAGTATGGCTATCGTACCAACTCATGGACACCCAGCAAGAAGCATATCCCACTGGCACAGTCAGAACTTGATGCCGACCCCACACTCGTGCAGAATAATTATTAGAAAATAATCTGAGTAATCTGAGTAATCCGAGTACTCTGAATAATCCGAGTACTCCGAGTATTCCGAGTATTCCGAAAAACAAAATATAAAGATATTATCAACAATGAACAAAATATTCAAATATTCAGCAGGAGTCCTGATGGCATGCCTTTCGTTGACGGCGTGTTCGCCCGATGAGTTTGAGGGAGCCGACCCCAGTGGCATCCCCACCATGGACGGTGTGGACTTCAACATGACAGTAGATCAGGAAGTGAACCAGGTTTCGCTGCACTTCCCAGAAACAAAAGGCGTTTATCCGATATGGATTATCAACGGTGCCTCTTATTCTACACTCAATGACGTAGGATGGAGCAATACCGAAGCTGGAACCTACGATGTGGAACTGAAGTTAGGCAACCGCAACGGATTCAGCGATGGTTCCATCCACAAACAGTTCACCTTCAATGAGACAAAGGTTAATTGGAACAGCCTCTTCAACCGTATCAAGGACAAGGAGTGGCGTATTGACAACAAAGAGATAGCACACCTGGCTTGTGGACCACTCGGTGGCGACGGTACAGGATGGTGGTCTGCCAATGCCGATGAAAAGAAGGACTTTGGTGTCTATGACGACCGTCTCACCTTCACCGTGGAAAATAACAAGGGCGGTACCTACACCTACAATCCCGGTGCCGATGGTATGACCTACGTCAACAAAGGTACTACGCTGTGGGGCACTGGCGACCCAGATTTCGATACCCCCACTCAAGAGCAGGTAACAGGCTGGCACTTTGAACGCGGCCAGTGGACAGACTCCGAAGGCAAAGAGATTGATGTTGATTACTTAGTGCTCGACGACAATTCGCTCTTCCCCTATATCAGTGCCGACAGACAATACCAGTCGCCACGCTTCCGCATCGAGACCTTGACAGCTTCGAAGATGGCACTCGTCTATGACAATACTGCCGATGGTATTGCCTGGCGTTTCATCCTCACCAGCAAAGCTGAGGAGAAAGGCTTCGAAGGCTTCGATGCCAACAGCGAGTTCAATATGTGGAAGTCGGCACAATATAATATGTTCTTCTGGTATGCACCAGGATGGAACCAGATTGCCGATCCTGATTTCCAAGCCAGTGGCAACGACTACACCGTGACACTGCCCGAGGCAACTACCGACCAGTGGCAGGCACAGATGGCCTTCAAGACCACCAACATCTCGACATCACAGGATAAGCACTACGACTTCTCGTGCATCCTCAACTCCACGAAAGACCTCAACGGTTGCACCGTGAAACTCGTGATGGACGGCGACGACAATGTATATTACTTCACCGACCGCATCGACCTAAAGGCTGGCGAGGACTACATCTTCTGGAAGAGCGACATGCCCGGTATCGACATGGAGCGTGTGAACCTCTTCTTCGACTTCGGTGGCAACCAGGCAGGTACTGCCATCAACATCCGCAACATCGTGCTCAAAGACCATGCCAACGACGACGGCACCATCCTGCCCAACCAAGAGGAGGGTTCCAGCGTGAACTGGGTCGATGTGAATTCGTCCGACAACCTCGGTGCAGGCTTCAACACACGTGGCGAGATGCAGTTCTGGTGGGCTGATGCTGGCTGGAGCCAGATTGGCGACCCACAGTTCTCATACTCCAACGGTGTCTATACAATCACCGCCAATAGTGCCACGGTATCTGAGTGGCAGGCACAAAACTCTATCCACGATGTGGCTATGACCATCGAGCCAGGACAACTCTATGATATCCGTGCCAAACTCGTGGCAAGCGACAACCTCTCACGCTATACCTTCAAGATTTGCGACGAGGGCGACGATGACAATACGCTCACCTATAACGGTTCACTCGCATTGGAGGCTGGCGAGAACATCCTCGAAATCGTAGGCGTGAAATGTGCAAAAGGCGGCGAAGACTCTGGCTTCAGCACAGCCAAACTGTTCATCGACTTAGGTGGCTGTCCAGCAGGCTTCGAGTTGCAACTGAGCGACATCATCGTACAGAAACACTCCGAATCCGAGGGTGGCAATGAAAATGCAACTGTGGATTGGGACTGGAAATCCGACAAGAACCTCTGGAAGGGTGTCTATGACAGCAAACTGGCACCGGCATTCTGGTATGCACCGGGATGGTCACAGATAGCTGACCCAGACTTCTCGCAGAATGGCGACGTCTATTCCGTGACACTGCCCCAGGCCACTACCGACCAGTGGATGGCACAGATGCACTTCGACACCAATCTCTCTGCCAAGCAGAGCGACAAGTACAATTTCTACTGCGTGCTCGAGTCTGACTACGACCATCCTGGTGTCACCGTGAAACTGACACAGAATGGTGATGACAACAACTTCTTCTTTGCTCCGCGTGTTGCATTGGAAGCCAACGAACCATATGTCTTCAAACAGACAGGTGTCTCACTGCCCAATGCCGACGCTCCCGCATTGAACCTCTTCTTCGACTTCGGTGGCAATGCTGCCGGAAATACGATTACTATCAGTAAAATCTATTTCGAGAAAGCTGAATAAATTATTATGGTCAAGGTCGGAACTAAAGCCTAAGGTCTAAAGTTCCGACCTCATTTCAATCCCAACACAATGATGAAATATCTTATCATGACCCTGTGTGTCGGGGCCATTTTGGTGGCATGTGGCGGCGACGACGAGGACAAGAAAAAGACCGACACTATCAACATTACCTGCCAACCAGAAACACTTGCAGCACCCGCCGAAGGTGGTACATATACTATTGATGTTACCACCACAGGCAAAGAATGGGGCGCTTTTACTGAGAGTGAGTGGATAGCAGTCACTGCCAACAACACCCTCACACAAAAAGGTTCTGTCACCGTGAAAGTGCAGGCCAACCCCATGGTGGATTCTCGCGCAGGAACAGTCACTGTTAAGTCGGGTGTTGCACGTAAGACCATCACCGTGAACCAGGCTGCCGCTGACAAACCCGCATATTATGCCCCCGATGGCTACTCATTGGTATGGCACGACGAATTTGACACCGGTTCAGAACTCAATCCCAATGACTGGACCCATGAGGTTCAACGCAGCGGATGGGTAAACAACGAACTTCAAAACTATGTAAACCATCTCTCTCCCGGTGGTGCTGCCGTTACCGAGATTAAGAACGGCAAACTGCGCATCAACTGTTTCAAGGAGAGTGGCAAAGTATATTCCGGACGTGTCTACGCACATGTTAACCAAGGATGGCAGTATGGCTATTTCGAGGCAAGTATCAAACTGCCCAGCGGCAAAGGTACATGGCCGGCATTCTGGATGATGCCCGTGGGCAACGACTGGAATACCAACCCCTGGCCGATGTGTGGCGAAATCGACATCATGGAAGAGGTGGGCGTAGTGCCCAACGAGGTATCCTCGTCGGTACACACCCAAGACTACAACCACACCAAGAACACCCAGAAGACCCATGCGATGACCATTGCCGGGGCTGAGGGAGAATTCCATACCTATGCTATGGAGTGGACAGCCGATGCCATCACTACTTACGTTGATGGTAAGGTACAACTCGCTGTCACCAAGCAACAGTTGGGCTCCAGCCACAATCAGTGGCCTTTCCACTATGCTTTCTACCCCATTTTCAACTTAGCATGGGGTGGCGACTGGGGTGGTATGCGCGGTGTCGATGAGTCGGCCCTGCCCGTCACTATGGAAATAGACTATATCCGCGTATTTCAGAAGAAATAACCACGGTTGGAAATAATGAGATTATCTATGAAAAAAATCATCACGTTCATCATGTCACTGGTTGCACTGGGCGCTTCTGCCCAGCAACCAGTTTATCTGGATGCCACAAAGCCCATCGACCAACGGGTGGAGGATGCCCTACAACGGATGACACTCGACGAGAAAATTGCCGTCATCCACGCACAAAGCAAATTCTCATCGCCAGGCATCAAGCGATTGGGATTCCCCGATTTCTGGACCGATGACGGTCCTCATGGCGTGCGCCCCGACGTACTCTGGGATGAATGGGAACAAGCTGGCCAGACCAATGACTCGTGTGTGGCCTTTCCTGCATTGTCATGCCTTGCAGCCACCTTTAACACCCAACTGGCACGCCTTTACGGTGAGAGCCTGGGTGAAGAGGCCCTATACCGCGACAAGGATATGATTCTCGGACCAGGTGTGAACATCTACCGTACGCCGCTCAACGGTCGCAACTTTGAGTATATGGGTGAAGACCCCTATCTGGCTTCACGAATGGTGGTGCCCTATATCCAAGGACTTCAGTCGAAAGGAGTGTCGGCCTGTGTAAAACACTATGCGCTGAACAACGATGAAAACTTCCGTCATCAGGTGAACGTCATCGTGAGCGACCGCGCCTTGCACGAAATCTATCTGCCAGCTTTCAAGGCTGCTGTCATCGAGGGAAAGACCTGGGGACTCATGGGTGCCTACAACCTCTACAACAACCAGCATAACTGCCACAACGACATTATGCTCAACCAGATACTGAAACGTGACTGGGGGTATGACGGCGTGGTGGTATCTGACTGGGGAGGCGCACACGACACAGAGGAGGCCATCCGTTATGGTCTCGACATGGAGTTTGGCACCTGGACCGACGGCCTCACTATGGGTAAGACCAATGCCTACGACCTCTACCACATGGCCGATGCTTACAAACAACTCATCCGTGAGGGAAAATACACTGAGCGTGAACTTAACGATAAGGTGCGCCGTGTGCTCAGACTCTTCTTCCGCACCACGATGAACCACAACCGTGGCTACGGTTTCCTATGCTCTGAGAGTCATTACGATGCCGCCAGAAAGATTGCCCAGGAAGGCATCGTGCTGCTGCAAAACCGTGGTAACTTGCTCCCCATACAGATGGAAGGCAAGAAACGCATCCTCGTGGTGGGTGAGAATGCCATCAAAATGATGACTGTAGGTGGAGGTAGTTCTTCGCTGAAAGTGCAACACGAGATTCTGCCCCTGGATGCCATCGCCAAGCGTTGTGCAGCCAAAGGGATTGAATGTGACTATGCCCGCGGTTATGTGGGCGACACCGTACAGAGTTACAATAGAGTGACCGTAGGCCGCAGCATCGCCGAATGGCGTGACGCCACCACATTGCTCAATGAAGCAGTGGAGAAAGCACGTGGTGCCGACTACGTAATCTTTGTGGGAGGTCTCAACAAAAGCGACTTCCAGGACTGCGAGGGGCACGACCGCCGCGACTATGAGATGCCTTACGGACAGAATGAGGTGATTAAAGCCATCGCCGATGTCAATCCCAATGTGGTCTTTGTCTGCATCTCAGGCAATAGCATGGCGCTGCCATGGGTCAACCAGGTTCCTGCCATTGTGCAGGGATGGTATGGCGGTTCGGAAACGGGCGAGGCTATCGCCTCCATCCTCTTCGGCGAAGTGTGCCCGTCGGGAAAACTGCCCTATACATGGTATGCCAGCCTCAACGATTGTGGCGCCCATGCCACGGGGTCATTCCCTGGTACATGGCGCGCGAGCCACGATATCATCGACGAGCGTTACGACGAGGGATTGTATGTAGGTTACAGATGGATTGACAGTCATAAGAAAGCGAAGGCATTGTTTGCCTTTGGACATGGCCTGAGTTACACCACCTTCACCGTGAAAAACCTGCGGTCAAGCAATAAGACCATCACCAAAGACGGACAAATCACTTTTACAGTGGATGTCACCAATACGGGTTCACGCGAAGGAGCAGAGACCGTACAACTCTATATCCACGACAAGAAATCGTCGCTCGACCGACCCTATAAAGAACTGAAAGGTTTTGCCAAAATATGGCTGAAACCAGGCGAGACACAGCCTGTAAGTATCACCATCGGCACCGATGCCTTGAGTTTCTATGACGACAGGGTAGGAGAGTGGGTCTGTGAACCTGGCGACTTTGAGGCCCTTGTTGGCACATCCTCTGCCAATATCCTGCAGCGCATCACTTTTAAAATGAATTAGAAATAAAGGGTTAGAAGAATGAGGTAAGAGGTGAGAGAAATGATTTTATGTCATTAATCTCTCACCTCTTACCTATTATATATTATATACTCAACTTTCGCAAGCTCCAGTTTCGTTTGGTTTTTAGGTTTTGAGGTCGCTACGCTTGCAGGTTATAAGGTGATATATGTATGGATAACGACATATTTGGGCACATTTCACCTCATAACCTCATAACCTAAAAACCTCATAACCTAGAAGTTGAGGGCTTACGAAACTTCAGTTATATATAACAGCCTCACCCCCAACCCCTCTCCAAAGGGCGAGGGGAGTGGTACTTCAATCTTCAATGGTATTGTCCCTTTAACTCCCCTTTAACTCCCCTTTAACTACTTTTTAACTACCCTTCAATTTCCAATTGTCCAAACAAGAATTGATGATCAGAAAATCGACATTCCATTAATCCAAATCTAATCATCCTGGCAAGTGTGATAATTACTTGGGGACGTTTTACCTTAGAACGCCGTACAATCTGGTTGAGGGTTTGGAGATTGTTAGTTTGAAGTGCAGCGAACACCTTGTTCTCAATTTCGCTATAAGTAAAAACTTGTCCTTTGGGCGACTGCTCATCCTTCCAAATACGCACATGCACTGGCGATGCCACGATGTTTTCGTCGGCCACACGGATGAATGCACGGTAGCGACCGTCGTCGCACAGCGCTCGGATGGGTTTGTGAGGAGATATGGGCACATGAGCGATGACAATCTGTCGCCCCTCGGCCACAAGTCGTTCAAAAGAGATTTCCGCTGCTGGTCGGCAATACTTTTCCGCAGCCACCTGCATCATATACACCTCCTCCTCCGATCTTACGCCAGACAGATGCCCGTCATCACGCACACCAATCATCAAACGGCCACCGTCGGTGTTGGCAAATGCCGACACCGACTTAGCCAATTTACAGGCATCCGTGATTTTATACTTGAAATCTTGCTGCTGGTGCTCACCCTCAGCAATCATCCTGTTTAGATAGTCAATATCTAAAAACTGTCGAGCCATGCTTTCAGCTCCATGATCATCTCGATGTGATACTTGAAACCTAAATTACTTCCCCAGCCATGGCCACCGTCGGGATAGACGTGTAGGGATGCTGGCACGTCATGACGGTAGAGTTCGATATAATAGTTGGCGCCATTGGCTGGCTCCACGGTCGTGTCGTCATCGCTCAATGCTATCCAAGCGCGGGGGGTAGTACGTGTCACTTGCTGGTCGCTGCTGTATTTCTTTTCCTCTCGCTTACTGCCCTTACCCATGAAATTGTCGTGTGACCCTTGATGCGTATAACCTTGCATCATGGTAATGACAGGATAGAAGAGAATTTGGAAATTTGGCTTCGCCTGGTTGGTGGATTGGGTGGCAATTGTGGAAGCCAAGTGGCCACCTGCCGACGAGCCCATGATTCCGATTTCGTTGCTCTTGATATGCCATGTAGAGGCATTGCGGCGCACCATACGGATAGTTTCCTCTGCATCAGAGATAGGTACCTCGGGCCTGCCATGCGGCATACGGTATTTAAGTACAAAGGCTGCAATGCCATTGTTTTGGAAGAATTTCCCCCACTCATGTCCCTCATGGCTCATTGCCAAACCGCTGTATCCACCACCAGGACAGATGACGATGGCACGCCCGGTAGCCTTTTTGGCCTCCGGCAAGTATATCCACACCTTGGCGGTGTCCCTTGGGTCACCATTATTATTAGGGGCTTTCTTAGGCCACAAATTCATCACTTTCACACCCTGTGCAGAGGCTGCGACAGCCACACAAACCAAAAGTATGGTAAATATAAATTTTCTCATATTTATTATTAATGTTATTGAGTTCAGAATAATATTAAAGGAAAAGATGTTAATGGGAACTGCAAATAACTTGTAACTTGTTTACTTGTCAACTTGTCAACCCGTCAACTTGTGAACTTTTCCACTGCATATAACTTGTCAACTTGTTTACTTGTTAACTTGTCAACTTGTTTACTCGTCAACTTAACAACTTTTCCACCAATTTCGTTGCAAAGATAGCGATTTTTTTGTAATATTGCAGCCGGTTTATAATTCTATAACATTCTATCACTATGCAGAAACGTTTTTTTACATTGGCTATTTTGGCACTTTTGGCTATTTCCATGCAGGCAAAAGTGAGACTGCCTCACATTATCGGCGATAACATGATACTTCAACAGAACACCGAAGCACGCCTTTGGGGTTGGGACAAACCTGGACAAAAGGTTAGTGTCACAGTGTCGTGGAACCAACAGGTATATTCTACTAAGGCCGATAAAGACGGTCGTTGGCTGGTAAAGGTGCCAACACCTGCTGCCAGTTATCACCCGCTGTCCATTACCTTCGACGATGGCGAGAAGACCACTATCAAAAACGTTCTCTCTGGTGAAGTGTGGGTTTGCGCAGGACAGAGCAATATGGAAATGCCCGTCCGTGGATTTGGCAACTGCCCAGTAGAAGGATACAACGACGAGGTGATTAATGCGCGACAGTACCGAGGCATCCATTATGTAAAAATACCCAGCGTGATGAGCATGAAACCTCTCGACGATGCCAACTGCGAATGGTGTGAGATTGGTCCTGAGACAGTAAGTGAGGCCTCAGCCACGGGCTACTTCTTCGCACAAGTGGTCAACCGTGCGCTCGACATCCCCGTAGGACTCATCATGGCCAACAAAGGCGGTACACGCGTGGAAAGCTGGCTCACACGTGAGAATCTGACAAAATACACCAACGAACCGCTCGACACGATGGAAATTGTCCGTGGACATGAGTGGGACTATCATCGGCAATTAGTGTGGGGCAATGGCACTTTCAACCCCATCCTCAACTATACCGTCAAAGGCATCATTTTCTATCAAGGGTGTTCTAATGTGGGTGACCCAGGCGACCAATATTCCGAACGATTAGCATTGTTGGTGAATCAGTGGCGCTCACAATTCGGATTGGGTGAGATACCTTTCTATTTTGTGGAGATTGCTCCTTATCACTACGACAATGTCAATGCAGACAATGGGGCACGGTTGCGTGAGCAGCAATATCTCGCCGCTCAGCGTATCCCCAACAGTGCGCTCGTATGTACCAACGACTTGGCATATCCATATGAATCCACACAAATACATCCAGCACAAAAGCGTCCTGTCGGACAGCGTTTAGCTTATCTGGCACTCAACCAAACCTATGGGATGAAAAACGTATGGTGTAAAAGTCCTTCGTTCAAAGACATGAAAATCGTGGGCGACACCATCCACATCCACCTCAACGACGACTATGGCAGCATCAATCGCTTCGAGGGCATTGAAGGATTCGAGGTGGCTGGCCCCGACCATGTATTCTATCCTGCCAAAGCCACTCATTTCTGGCAACCTGGTGGTGGTTACTGGGATGAGACCATCCAGATTGTATGTCCAGAAGTAAAGGAACCTGTTGCCCTTCGCTATTGTTTTAAGAACTTCCAACTCGGCAACCTGAAAAACGGTGCCGGACTACCTCTCTTCCCCTTCCGAACGGATAAGTGGTAAGAAAGATCATTAGCTTTCGAAAGGGATGGCAGAGGCGACGGCAAAACCGTCGCATACAGAGAAACTACCCCTACAGCAGCTATGGTATTGTCCCTTTAATTACTCTTTAACTACTCTTTGACTACCTTTTAATCTTCAATGGTATTGTCCCTTTAACTACTCTTTGACTACCTTTTAATCTTCAATGGTATTGTCCCTTTAACTCCCCTTTAACTCCCTTTTAACTCCCCTTTAACTCCCCTTCCATCTTCAATGGTATTGTCCCTTTAACTCCCCTTTAACTACCTTTTAACTCCCCTTTAACTCCCCTTCAATCTTCAATATAAATGCATCCATTGGATAAATTCACCCACTGCCCTGTCTGCGGCAGTTCAAATTTCGGAATTAACGACGAGAAGAGCCGCCGCTGTCATGACTGTGGCTTTGAGTTTTACCTTAATCCCAGCACTGCATACGTGGCACTGATTTATAATGATCAGGGGCAGTTGCTCGTAGTACGCCGCCAATGTGAACCCGCCCGTGGCACACTCGACCTTCCTGGAGGCTTCGCAGACATCGGTGAGACAGCTGAACAAGGTGTTGCCCGTGAAGTGCTCGAGGAGACAGGATTGGAGGTCATTCACACAGAATTTCTTTTTAGCCTACCCAATACTTACCTTTATTCTGATTTCCCCATCCCCACTCTCGACCTTTTCTTCCGCTGTCAGGTGCGCGACATCTCCACCCTCCATGCTCATGACGATGCTGCAGAATGTATGTGGCTCCATCCACACGACATCAACCCTGCCCTTTTCGGCCTCACATCTATCAGAAAGGGAGTGGAGAGGATTATTAATTGAAGTTTCGTAAGTCCTCAACTTCTAGGTTATAAGGTTATAAGGTTATAAGGTTATGAGGTTATAAGGTTATGAGGTTATGAGGTGAAATATGCTAAAAGATGTCATTAGCCGTACATATATCAACTTAAAACCTATAAGCGTAGCGACCTCAAAACCTCAAAACCAAACGAAACTGGAGCTTGCGAAAGTTGAGTTATTAATAAATAGTCAACTATAAATTTTTGAAAATATTTTTCTACTGCGCATTAAAACTGCGCAGTATAGCCTTACCTTTGCATCGGAAATTACAAACAAGGGGTGCTCACCCCGAGTGAATAAAGACCAAACAAGGGCGGTTCGCGTTCAGGAGAGATACTTCGTTTTTTAACTTTATTTTCGACACTGATAATTGGCCGCCAAAGTGTGAGGCTATGCCGAGCACAAAGGCGAGAGGCAGGTTCTTACCTCCTATCCAAACAAAGTTGGATATTATGACTGGATGTCTTTGTACAACAAAACATCTCTGATTTCAACCTCTCTCCTCGTCCGCGGAAAGATGCCACACGAAGACCCGCTTGCGAGTTGACGTAAGGCTAATGGAAACGGACATTACCACCGCCCTTGTTTTTAAACAAAGCGTTGGATTTCATCCGACCCTTTCCTCGCCATGACAATGTCCAAACGAGTTCGCATTGTTCATTTGGCTTAATGAAAGCGTTCTTTGAAAGACTTATATAAATTATGAGTTACAACGAAAAGCTACGTTGTGACTGTCTGACAACCAACTACGAGGGTGAAAAAGCGTGGCTACTGACACCTGAGTGGGAACTCTACACAGCTGTTGTCACTACGATGGGCACCGAGGACAAGTTCTATGAGCGTGGAAATGACCGCGTTAGGCGTATCGCTGAGTTGGTGCGAAAGGTTGATCCCCTATTTGTGGCTCAGCTCGCTATCTATGCCCGCGAGAAGATGTACCTGCGCAGCGTACCGTTGCTCTTGCTTGTCGAACTTGCCCGTTGTTACCATGGCGACTCATTAGTCAGCAAGGCTACTGCCCGTACGGTGCAGCGTGCCGACGAAATTACCGAATTGCTGATGTGCTACCAATGGCGTACAGGTAGGAAGTCCCTTTACAAGGTGAGCAACCAGTTGCTTAAAGGACTGGCAGAAGCCTTTAACCACTTCGACGAGTATCAATTGGCCAAATACGACCGCAAAGACCGCAAGGTGACTCTGCGCGACGCGCTGGTGTTGACGCATCCTCGTCCGAAGGATGAGGCACAGGCCGATATCTTCCGCCGAATCCTCGACAATCAGCTTGAGACACCCTACACATGGGAGACGCAACTCTCAAACGTGGGCCAGCGGAAATTCTCCACGAAAGCGGAGAAGGACGAAGCCAAGCGCGAGTCATGGCGCAAACTGATTGCCAGCAACCGTCTCGGCTATATGGCCACGCTCCGCAACCTACGCAACTTGCTCGACCTACACCTCGACAGCGAGAGTATGAAGCGGGTTTGCGACTACCTCGCCAATCCCACTGCTGTACATAATAGTAAGCAGATGCCCTTCCGATACCTGTCAGCTTATCTGCAGCTCTTCAGCAATAGCGGCAAGTGTGACTTTACGGCAACCTATCTCGAAGAGATTCTTTGCAGAGTTTCTGCCGTGAAGAATAAACTGGAATCAGTAGTGAGGCTGATGGAACAAGGTTTCTTCAAGGCAAGGGTGAGAAGAACCAGCAGATACTATGTCGCTGGCAATACCATCTTCGACAATGCTGTTATCAGAGGTAAACTCCACTTTAGTCCAAAAAAATATCACCTTCGGAAGAGCAAGCTATCGAATCGGTTGTTTGTGCACCCCAATGAGAGGTGCCTGGCACAGCTTCGTAAACATAGGGAGTGGCTTGCTACAGCTGTACGACGTGAGGAAAAGTTTCGGAAGAAATTTCAGAAACGGGAACTGAAGAAGGGCAACAGCAGATATCTGGTCTATCGGGCACTCGAGGAGGCCGTCCGTCATACGGCGGACAACATCCCCGGCTTTGCTTCTGATACTCGTATATTGTTGGCAAGCGACACCTCAGGCTCCATGTGTCAGTCAATAAGCAGAAACAGTAAGGTGATGTGCTATCACATCGGACTGCTGCTCTCGATGCTGATGAAACACAAGTGCAAGGATGCCGTCACAGGTATGTTCGGTGACATCTGGAAGGAGTATGAGATGCCATCTGAGAACATCCTGCACAACACGAAGGAGATGATAGCACTTGAGGGTGAAGTGGGTTATTCCACCAACGGCTATTTGGTCATCGATTGGCTTATTGAGCAGACAAGGGTGATGGACAAGGTGATGCTCTTCACCGACTGCCAGTTGTGGAACAGTAATGGTTGGTTCTGCAGCGGTAGTCTCTCCGAAAGTTGGGATAGGTACAAGGAAATTGCCCCCGATGCCAAGCTCTACATCTTCGACCTCGCTGGCTACGGCCATAGTCCCGTGGATATGAAGCGCGACGATGTGTTCTGTATCTCAGGATGGAGTGACAAGGTGTTCGACATCCTCGCTGCACTGGAGCAGGGTAGCAATGCTATCGACGAGATCCGCCGGATCGTCGTATAGCAGTCAGACTGGAACGACAAGGCTTAGAGGACTGGACTCCCGGGATGGGAGCCGCCTCACAGGTTCCTCCTCTTACGAGGGGTTCCGGCGGAAAAAGCGGGGGCTTGCATACATGTGCAAGCCCCCGCTTTTTGGCTAAGGTGGCGTGATATGTCACAACACCATTTTCCCGACTACGAGTTTGTCGCCGCTTAGGTCGATTTCGAAAATATGGGGAATACGTATGTAACGACCATCGACATCTTTGTGACTATGGACAGACATCATCCACCGGCCATCAAGTGTCTTGAATAGCATGCCATGTCCGAAGTCCGGGGGTGTGATGGGGTCCTTCTCCTGAATCCATGGGCCATCGAGGGTTCCTGATTCGGAATGGGCTACACCTTGAGTATAGGTGCTATACACCCAACTTGTCCATATCATACCAAGTCGCCCAGTCGCAGTGCGGAACAGGAAGGGACCGTCTGTCACTTTGTTGGGTTTGATGACTCCATCTTCTTTTTCCTTGCTCCACGGACTGTCATGGGCACGGAATAACACTTCTGGCTGCCCGATACTGCCACTTAGGTCGTCTTTCAAACGTATTTTCTCGATTGTGCCGTTCCAGTTGCTGAGCCATTCCCCACAGAAGACCATGTAGGGTAGCCCATCGGTATCAATCCAGAATGTGCCGTCGAGTGTGGGACGGTCAGCCGACAAATACATTGGGTCTTTCATGGGCACATAAGGGCCCTCGGGCTTGTCGCTCACCAACACATGACAGGCTCTACGCTCGATGACATTGCCACGTACCACACCAATTTTCACGGCTCGATTGGTGAAAGTGGCGAAATAGTAATACTTTCCTTTATACTGATGCAACTCTGCTGCCCAGATCATAGGATGCGGCCCCATCCACGATGTGGAGTCGGTCATCGCCACAATGTATGGGCCAGTCCAATACTCAAGATCTTTACTGGTGTAGAGCATGCCGCCAGTACCAGTCATGTAGTATGTTTGTGACAAGGAATCCGCAAGGATTGCTGGGTCGCTCAGTCGTATTTCACTAATATGCAGAGTCTTCACCTCAGGGCGTCTGCGATTTTGTCCCACGGTGGTAGTGCATACCATTGTCAACAGTAAAGTGACAAAAAGTGCTATCTTGTATTTGTTGATTTGTTTTTTCATAACCACAACACCACCCTGTCAAGACATCTGTCATGGCAGGGTGGTGCTTTATGTATTCTGATGACACAGATTGCTCAGGTGGAAGCGACTGTTATTCTTCATCCCACAATGAACGTTGGTAGATATTGGCATCGGCTTCGTCGTTAGCTTCGCCTTCGCCTCCAATATGTTTCACGTCCTTACCGATGCTTTGATTTGACAATATAACGGGAGCCATACATTCGCTTCCCATGCTTTCCTTGTAGATGTTGGGCTTTTTATATTTTATTTTCATTGTATCCTCCTTGTCATTTGATGATGATTTTCTTTCCATTTCTCACATAGATGCCTCTTTTAGGCTGACGAACCTGCTGACCCGCCAAATTATAGAGTGGTTGGTCAGACGCCTTCGTCTCCATTTGATATGATTCGATGACGCTGGCATCACCTGAATGTCCAACGGCCAAGTCAAAGACATTGACATTGTTGCCCGGTTCTACGTTACTCTCGTCATAGACATAGACGATACCACCATAGGCTTTCCACCCCAATGTGGTGTTTTCGCTTGGCATATAATAGAAAAGGTTGTTTTTCAAGTAGTATGCGTATGTAGGTATCTTCTGGTTGGTGTAGGTGCCTTGGTAGGTAGAGGTGTATTGCTCAGTTCCTTTCTTACCACCAGCCACGGCAAGACTCGGACTACCATCAAATGATGTGTAATCCACATCCTCCCCGTTGAATTCATATTCCCCTTTCCCCTCGCCTGGTTTAATCAGGTAAGGTGTGTCGGCTGCCATCCCTTCACCGACCGCTGTGACAGGTTCGTCGAAACAGAGCGTGTTGTTATAGACACCGGAATAGCCCCACACTTGGGTGTCTTCGCCGAAAACCTCTTTCAACTTTTGATTGGAAACATCGAATGGCAGCATGATGGTGTACCATTTGCTGGTGTCCATGCTCCGGACATAGACAGTATTGATGTTACAGATATAGTCGTATTCGTTGACGTTAGGATTTTCCACCGTCAGTTGCTGCACTCCCGACACCTGTGGACGTTGCAGGTCTGTGGGGCGCAGGTAGATTTTCACCATACCTTTAATGAAGAACTTTTTCCAATATGGAGCATTGCTATATGCTTCTAAAACTTCTGTTGTGGGCTCGACATAGAGGATGCAGTGGGAGTAAAAGTCGAACTCTCCATTTTCGAAGTTCCAGTTGTATACAGAAGCGGCTTCAGCGGTAGAGGTGCAGAAGTCACCTTGTGCTGTGGGTGGCGTAAGCTTGCGTGAGTATAAGGCGACGACAGGGCTTTTCATGATGACATCCCTACCGACAGTTTGAAGGGTGGCTGGAAAAGTGATACTGCTCAGCGAAGCACAATCTGCAAAAGCTTCTTTGCCGATACTCGTCACACCCTCGGGGATAGTGATAGAGGTGAAGCCCGTATTGAAGAAGGCATCCTCTCCGATACTTGTCAAGGCTGGACTCCATCCCACATTGTTGAGGCTGGTACAGCCGTTGAAGGCATTATCAGCAAGTGTTGTCAAGCCATTGGGCATCACCACAGATGTGATTTTCTTTCTTAAGGTTACACCCTGGAAAGAGAAGAGATTGTCGGCAATAGAGATTCCCGAGAAATCAAGTGCCACCGTTTTTGACCCGCCAGCAGTGGCATTGTTAATAATTCGTGCGATTACCCCCCAGTCATCACCATTAAATTCCGCACCGTCTACGCTTTTAAACTGAATAGAGGACATTTTACTCCATGGTAGAAGAAGCAAGTTGCTCGGATAATACGCATTAGCAGATATGGCTCCACTGGTACTGAGGCTGACTACCGCAATACTATCATCTAAATTAATGGTGATGTCTACGCCATCAAAGTGGTAGTAGTCAATTGCCATGGCATCGACATGAAATATCAGAAGCAGAATGATTGCTCCTATGCTTTTCCAGATTTTTCTTTTTATCGTCATAGTTAGGTATATTTATTTGATACTGAACTTTTTTTGTAGGCTATAGTACTCCCCAATTTCAGACCAGTGACCCTATGTTGCTAAGACAATATCCAAAGTCCTTCAGCCCCGCAAGGCAGACAACAGACAATGTGAGCCACAGTTTTTTCTTTGACAACAGCGTAAGGTTTCACCAGCGTATTTTTCGGGACGTTACAAAAATACAAAAAATTTCCGTTTCAGCAAAATTTTTTTTAGATTTTTTTTCACTCATGCCGCATATTTGTATCTCCATTGGTATCTGGTGGTTGATGCCTTGGTAGCTGCGGTGGTTGTTGTAATATTCGATGTAATCCCTAATGCCCTGTCTCAGGCAAGGCACGTTGTTCTCATGGTTCGAAAAAACGGGAGTATTATACCACTATCACACAAATCAACAAGAAATAAGAAAAAAAATGATAGACTTTTGAAAAAAAACGTATCTTTGCGTTTTGATAGCAAATGGTGACCTAAACGACGAAACAATATGCGAATTTCAAAAATCGGATATTATTGGCTTGACACATGGGTGCTTGCCAATGTGATACAGTTAGCGACACAAGATTTTTGTATGCGGTTCCTTAACCGAGACAATGACCCTTGTGGACGGCAGTTTGACCAAATGACTCAAGCCGCTCGCTCTGCACCAGCCAACATCGCTGAAGGAAGTTCACGGCACTCAACATCCAAAGAGACAGAAATGAAACTTACCGATGTGGCACGCGCCACCCTTTCAGAACTTGTCAACGACTATCTGAATTGGCTTCTACGACATGATCAAATCCCATGGTCAATAAAATCACAGGAGTATCGGCAGGTGAATCTCATACAACTTGAAAAGCCCATCTATCAAGACGATGTGCTATATAATAGTAGCATTCATATCTTACGACAGAAGCATCGTTTCGACACATGGCTTCGTTCAGAAGACTCAATGGTTGTCGCCAATTGTATGCTTGTGCTCTGCAATCGATTGATCATGATGCTCCACAAACAGATTGAAAATCAACTGGCGACATTTCGAGAAGAGGAAGGCTTTACAGAATCTCTGACAACAGAACGCCTTGCTCATCGTGCGGAGCAGAGCAAACAAATAGATGCACCAACTTGTCCACGATGCGGCAAGCCTATGATCAAACGTGTTGCGAAGAAGGGCATGAATTCAGGAAAAGAATTCTGGAGTTGTTCTGCATATCCCGAATGCAACGGAATAAGAAATATCTATTAATGGCGATTTCGATATATCGATGTATCGATGTATCGATGTATCGATATTACGGCATATCGAACCCCGACATACCAACCTCTCATCATAACATCATTAATAGATAGCAAATGGTGACCTAAATGACGAAACAATATGCGAATTTCAAAAATCTGCAAAATATTACTTTTATTCCTCACACTGACCATCTCAGTTTTTGCAAAGGCTGCGACTCTGATAGATGGGTCTGGACGACCAACAAATGCAAATTTCTTAAAAATTCTAAATTTTAGATATATAATAAGGTATATGATTAAAGTTTTGCGTACTTTTGCCGCTCGAATAACTTTTCGTATATCAATATGCAAGACAATTTAGTAATCGTAGAGAGTCCCGCCAAGGCCAAGACAATAGAGAAATTCCTTGGTAAAGACTACAAAGTGATGTCAAGTTACGGGCACATCAGAGACCTGAAGAAGAAAGAGATCAGCATCGACCTGAATACGATGGAGCCCGATTATGAAATTCCTGAGGATAAGAAAAAACTGGCTAATGACCTGAAAGTCCAAGCCGCCAAGGCAGAGAAGGTTTGGCTCGCATCCGATGAAGACCGCGAGGGAGAAGCCATCTCTTGGCATTTGTGTGAAGTGTTGGGATTGGATGAGAAGAAGACCAACCGCATCGTATTCCACGAAATTACCAAGCCTGCCATCCTTGAGGCTATCAAGTCGCCCCGCCATATCGACATGAACCTTGTCAATGCACAGCAGGCTCGCCGTGTGCTCGACCGCTTAGTGGGTTTCCGCCTTTCTCCCGTGCTGTGGCGCAAGGTAAAGCCATCGCTCTCAGCCGGACGTGTGCAGAGTGTTGCCGTGCGACTCATCGTAGAGCGTGAGCGTGAGATACAGTCCTTCGTGAGTGAGCCATACTATCGTGTGAATGCCATATTCACCGTACCTTCTATTAGTGATGCTCCGGCAGAAGTGAAAGCAGAGTTGTCCACTCGCTTCAAAACCCGTGAGGAGGCACACGCCTTCTTGGAAAGTTGTAAAGACGCCACCTTCACCATCGACAGTGTGGTGAAAAAACCACTCAGACGCACTCCCGCTCCTCCTTTCACCACTTCTACTTTACAGCAGGAGGCATCCCGCAAATTAGGTTTTACGGTGTCACAAACCATGATGGTGGCCCAGCACCTGTATGAGAACGGTCTCATCACCTATATGCGTACCGACTCTGTCAACCTCTCCAGTCTCTGCATCAATGCAAGCAAAGAAGAGGTGATACGTCTTTATGGTCAGGAATACAGCAAACCCCGCAACTATAAGACCCACTCCAAAGGTGCCCAGGAAGCCCACGAGGCCATCCGACCCACCTATATGAATAATACTGAGATTGAGGGCAATATGCAGGAGCGTCGTCTATACGACCTCATCTGGAAGCGTACTGCTGCTTCACAGATGGCCGATGCCCAGATTGAGAAAACCACCGTCAACATCCTCATCAGCGGTAAAGAAGAGTATTTCGTGGCCAATGGCGAGGTGGTGATTTTCGACGGTTTTATGAAAGCCTATCATGAGTCGAACGACGACGAGCAAGCACAGGAAGAGAGCCATGTGCTACCCCCCATGCGTGTTGGCGATACCCTCGCGCGCATGGACATTGTATCTACAGAGCGCTATACCGTAGGTCCACTGCGCTATACCGAGGCCAGCCTTGTGCATAAATTAGAGGAACTTGGCATAGGTCGTCCTTCCACCTACGCTCCTACTATCAGCACCATCCAACAACGTGAATATGTTCAGAAAGGCGACAAGAAGGGTGTGGACAGGAAATATGTCATCGAAACACTGAAAGGCCAAAAAATCGTGACCAAGGAAAAGTCGGAAATCGTGGGCAATGAGAAAGGCAAACTGCTCCCCACAGATATCGGATTGGTGGTGAACGATTTCTTGATGCAGTATTTCCCCGACATCATGGACTATAATTTCACTGCCAACGTCGAACAGCAGTTTGACAAGATTGCCGAAGGAAAGGCCAAATGGGCCACGATGATAAAGAAGTTCTACAAAGATTTCGACCCCATCGTAGAAAAGACTATGAATATCCGCGCCGAGCACAAAGCTGGCGAGCGTGAGTTGGGTATCGACCCCAAGAGCGGCAAGCCTGTGTTTGTGAAAATCGGGCGTTTTGGCCCCATCGTCCAGATTGGTCGTGCCGACGATAAGGAGAAACCACAGTTCGCACAGCTTCCTGCCGACAAGAGCATGGAATCTATCACCCTCGACGAGGCTATGGAACTCTTCAAGCTCCCCCGTACTCTCGGTGATTTTGAGGGGAAAGCAGTGACGGTTGGCGCAGGGAAATATGGTCCCTACATCCTCCACAACAAAAAATATGTTTCACTGCCTAAGGATGAAGACCCACTGACTGTCACCCTCGAGACCGCTATCGAACTCATCGACCAGAAACGTAAACAAGACGATGAGCGACATCTGAAGAAATTCGACGAAGACCCCAAACTCGAGGTGATGAACGGTCGCTACGGACCCTATATCTGCTACGATGGCAAGAACTACCGTATGCCCAAGTCGATGCATGCCAAGGCAGCAGAGCTCACCTTTGAGCAGTGCATGCAAGTGGTCAACACCACCGCCAGCAAGAAGAAATAGCATGACGCGCATTATCATCATAGGATATATGGGAGCCGGGAAGACCACTGTGGGCAAGTCGCTCTCACGGGCACTCGGCATCCCCTTCTACGATCTTGACTGGTATATCGAGAGCCGAATGCGAAAAACGGTACCCCAGATTTTTGCTGAGAAAGGCGAAGAGGGCTTCCGGCGTATCGAGTACAATATGCTGCACGAAGTGGCTGAGTTTGAGAACGTCATCATCAGTTGTGGAGGCGGTACTCCATGTTTCTTCGACAACATGGACTACCTCAATGCCCAAGGCGAGACCATCTACCTGAAAGCCACGCCAGAGGTGCTCTACAAACACCTACGCATGGGGAAGACAGAGCGACCACTGCTCAAAAATAAAACTCCCGAGGAGTTGCAGCGTTTCATCACGGAACAGTTGCAACAACGTGAACCGTTCTATGCCAAGTCGCGTCATACACTTGACGTCAATCTGCTCGACACCTACGAGAAAATCAATGTCTCTGTAGCCAGCATTCGACGTATGCTTAATATATAAGATCTTTTTATAAAGCCGTTTTTTAGAATCCATCTTAACAAACCACCCTACCTACATGAAGAAATGGACTATTGAAGATTCCAAGGAGCTATACAACATCAATGGATGGGGTACTTCCTATTTTGGAGTCAACGACACTGGTCATGTCTATGTCTCACCATGCAAGGACGAGACACGTATCGACCTGCACGAGGTGATGTGCGAACTGGCCCTGCGCGACGTAGCCCCTCCGGTGCTGCTGCGCTTTCCCGACATCCTCGACAATCGTATCGAGAAAACTGCCAGCTGCTTCAAGAAAGCCGCCGAGGAATATGAATACAAGGGTGAGAACTTCATCATCTATCCCATCAAGGTCAACCAGATGCAGCCTGTCGTGGAAGAAATCATCTCACACGGCAGGAAATTCAACTTAGGACTGGAGGCCGGCTCCAAACCCGAGCTCCATGCTGTCATCGCTGTGCAATGCCAGAGTGACTCTCTCATCATCTGCAACGGCTATAAAGACCAGAGTTATATCGAACTCGCCCTGTTGGCTCAAAAGATGGGCAAGCGTATCTTCATCGTCGTGGAGAAACTCAACGAGCTCGATGTCATTGCGCGTGCCGCCAAGAAACTCAACGTTAAGCCCAATCTCGGCATCCGCATCAAACTGGCTACTTCGGGTTCGGGAAAATGGGAAGAAAGTGGTGGTGATGCCAGCAAATTCGGCCTTACCAGTAGTGAATTGCTTGAGGCACTTGAAATCCTCGACAAGAAAGGAATGCACGACTGTCTGAGGCTTATCCATTTCCATATCGGTTCGCAAATCACCAAGATACGCCGCATCCAGGCTGCCCTCCGCGAGGCATCACAATTCTATATCCAACTTCATAAAATGGGCTACAACGTGGAATTCGTGGATTGCGGCGGTGGATTAGGTGTTGACTACGATGGCACACGCTCACCCAGCAGCGAGAGTTCTGTCAACTACTCCATCCAGGAATATGTCAACGACTGTATCTACACCTTCGTAGAAGCAGCCAACCGCAATGGCATCCAACATCCCAACCTCATCACGGAAAGTGGACGGTCACTGTCGGCACATCACTCCGTGCTTATCATCGATGTCTTGGAGACGGCCACTCTGCCTGAAATGGACGAGGATTTTGAGCCAGAGGAAGGTGCCCACAAACTTGTGCGCGACCTCTATGACATTTGGGACAACCTCAACCCCCGTTCCATGCTTGAAGACTGGCATGATGCCGAACAGATTCGCGAAGAAGCCCTCGACCTGTTCAACCATGGCATCATCGACCTACAGACACGTGCCGAGGTAGAGAGTATGTACTGGAGTGTGTCGCGCGAAATCAATAGTATCGCCAAGCATCTGAAACATGTGCCCGAAGAATTGAGGGGGCTCGACAAAATCCTTGCCGACAAATATTTCTGCAACTTCTCGCTCTTCCAGTCGCTGCCTGATTCATGGGCAATCGACCAACTCTTCCCCATTGTGCCTATACAGCGTCTCGACGAGCGACCAACACGCAGTGCCACTCTGCAAGATATCACCTGTGACAGTGATGGCAAGATAGCCAATTTCGTGACCAACCGCCATATTTCCAACATCCTCCCCGTACACACGCTTCGCAAAAACGAGCCCTATTATCTTGGCGTATTCCTCGTGGGTGCTTATCAGGAAATACTTGGCGACATGCACAACCTCTTCGGCGACACCAATGCGGTGCATATTTCGGTGAAAGACGGAGGTTACCACATCGACCAAATCATCGATGGTGAGACGGTGGAGGAAGTGTTAGCATATGTGCAATATAATCCCAAAAAACTGGTTCGCCAACTGGAGATTTGGGTGGCCAAAAGCGTGAAACAAGGTAAAATCTCATTGGAAGAAGGCAAGGAATTTCTTTCCAACTATCGCAGTGGACTATATGGATACACCTATCTTGAATAGCAAGGAACCGCTTACTGTGGTAAAAGTGGGTGGCGCCGTAGTGGAAGACGAACAACAACTCTCATCATTACTAGACCACTTTGCTGCCATTCCCGGTCATAAAGTGTTGGTGCATGGTGGTGGCCGCAGTGCCACACGCATTGCCGCCTCATTAGGTATCGAGAGCCAGATGGTGAACGGCCGCAGAATCACCGATGCCGACATGCTCCGTGTGGTGACCATGGTCTATGGCGGCCTGGTGAACAAAAACATCGTGGCACGCCTGCAAGTACATGGCATCGATGCCTTGGGACTGACTGGTGCCGACATGGATGTGATACGCTCACACCGCCGGCCTGCTGGTGAGGTGGACTATGGATTTGTGGGAGATGTGGATTATGCCGATGGGGGGAAAATGAAAGTGCTCATCCAGCAGGGCATCACACCCGTCATGGCACCCCTCACCCACGATGGCAAAGGCAATATGCTCAACACCAATGCCGATACCATCGCTGGCGAAGTGGCTAAGGCATTGGCTCCATTCTTCGATGTCACCCTCATCTATAGCTTCGAGATGCCTGGGGTGATGGACGCCGACGGAAAGGTAATCTCCAAAATCACACGTGAGTCGTTTCAGAAATATGTTGATGAGGGCGTCATCAGCGGGGGCATGATCCCCAAAATCGAAAATGCCCTACAAGCGGTAAACGCTGGTGTCAGACGAGTCATCATCACCCAAGCCAATGCTATCGACGGGAAAAAGGGGACGGCGGTTGTTGGAGTTGATAGTTAGGAGTTTATTTAGTTAGGAGTTAGAAGTTAGGAGTTAGAAGTTAGGAGTTAGAAGTATCTTAGTGGTAAGTGGTGAGAGGTGAGAGGTGAGAGAATACTCAGAATATTCAGAATACTCGGAATACTCGGAATACTCAAAAACTCATCATGTCACTCCCTTCGTCCTTCTGGGAGGGGCTGGGGGTGAGGCTTCACATCAAATAGCTTGTCAACTTGTCAACTCGTCAACTTGTCAACTTATCTTAGTTTAGTTAAAATATATTAAATTTCACTTTACCCATCCAGCGGTTGTAACATTTTCCCACCCTAATCGTCAACTATTTAGATAAGATGAAAATTATCAGTTTCAAAAACGATGTGCTGCCACTCAAGGACATTCTTTATCGTTTGGCCTTGCGTATCACACTGAAGCATGAAGAGGCAGAAGACATCGTACAGGAAACACTGATAAAAGTCTGGAACAAGCGTGATGACCTTGATAATATTGACTCATTAGAAGCTTATTGCCTCACAATATGCCGTAATCTGTCATTAGACCATCTAAAACGCAAGGATATTCACACTGAGTCATTGGATGATGCAACCCATGATGAGAATCTGGGTCCCTACGAGCAAATGCTACAAAAAGACCGTGTGGAACTTGTGCGACGACTTGTCAACCACCTGCCTGAGAAACAACGTAGCTGCATGCAGCTGAGAGACTTCGAAGGTAAGACCTACAAAGAGATTGCCACCATTCTCAACATCTCAGAAGACCAAGTGAAGGTGAACATCTTTAGGGCTCGACAGACCATCAAACAAAAGTATCAACAAATCGAAGTTTATGGACTATAAGTATATAGAACAATTGATGGACCGCTATTGGGAATGTGAGACTTCCCTTGAGGAAGAACAGATTCTCCGCACTTTCTTCAGCCAAGAAAGCGTACCCGTCTATCTTTTGCCATACAAGGACTTATTCACATACGAGCACGATGAGGTGCATGAGGAAAAACTTGGCGAGGATTTCGACCGCAAAATGCTGGAGATGGTCGGTGAAAAAGCTCCTGTCAAAGCTCGTGAAATACGTATCACAGAGCGTCTGAAACCTCTCTTCAAAGCAGCAGCCATCGTGGCAGTCATTCTTACCTTGGGCAATGCCATGAAAGTGGCATTCCAGCCAAAAGAGGTGGACAATGTGGCACAGCAGCAAACACAACCGACCAAAGACGGTATATCAGTTGCTAAGGCCGACACTATCAATATCAACATCAAGGATTCCGTCAACAATTCAAGAATTGTGGAAAAACCTTTCTGAAATAGATTTTTTCAATGCTTTCTCTATAAAATCAATGTTTAGTAAAACAAAATCACGAAACTGTGAAGTTTCAATTCTCTCAAATTTTTCATAACATACTAATTTTCGAAGCGCTGCGGGACTCCGCAGCGCTTTGTTTTTGACCACGAATTAGTTTTACGACCACGAATTACTCGAATTTTCACGAATAATTGAATACCCACGGACTCTTACATTCCCATCAGCCGGTCGAAATAGACGATGATGTCTTCCCATGACTTGAAGTCGCCAGTGCCCAATAGGATGACAGTACCTAAGAACTCGTCACAAGGGACAGTGCTGATGAGGAAGTCTCCATAGAGCAGATGCGGCTGACAAGTGCAGATGACATGATTGTATGCCGGAGCATCGAAGGCCTGCCACAGCCATTGCTGTGCCTCGGGCATGGTCTGTCGGCTGTTGTAGTCGGCATCCACTACAAAATACACTTGATAGGTTTCTATGAGATGGCGGAAAGCTTTTTGACTGCTGCTGCGCGGCATTCCCCGCTGATCAGCCACGCTGTCATAACTGATGAAGATGACGGGGCGCTCGCGGTGCTCCTGACGGTCGTCTATCCATCGTACGATTGGCATTACGGCATGCATATAGGAGCGGTCGTCCATACGATGTTCACCATGGAAGGGAATGGCTGTGGGATAATGCTGACGGAAGAGGTCGAAAGTATCTACGAGTGTATCATTGTCACCAAATAGCCCCCATACACGGCGTCGCTCTTCTTCGGTAACGCCCGAGAAGCAATGAGTGGTTATCTCACGGTATTCCTTCACCATTGCCTTAGTGACGATAAAGTCCTGCACACCATCTTGACGTGGGTTCTGAAAAGACTGCGCACCTGTCAGCCCATGAGCCACCATGGTGTCGCCAATCTGAAAGGCAGGATTGATGACGATGCGATCGTATCCATAAAGCATTTCGGTGTACATGCCACCCATTGATGTGCCGATGATAAGGTCGGGGTGATGTTCGTCACACAACCGATGCAAGAGGTCGATAGCCTCTTGCGGATGCAGGGGTATGTCCTCGGCGATAATCTCAGCATTGCAGAGCACCTGTCGGAGTCTTCTTACAGTGCCTGACTGTGCCGATGAAGCGAAACCATGCACATACATTACTTTTTTTCCTGCCATTACATCAGGAAACTGCTTGATATATTCCATGTTATATTGAAGATTGAAAATGAAAAGTAGTTAAAGGGTAGTTAAAAAGTAGTTAAAGGGTAGTTAAAGGGACAATACCATTGAGGATTGAAAGGGTAGTTAAAAGGGAGCTAAAAAGGAGTTAAAGGGACAATACCATTGGGGATTGGAAATGGAAAATTGAGATTTGAGATTTGTAACCGCAACAGTGTTGCGGTAAAGGAGAACACTTGTAACTCCTAACTCTTAACTTCTAACTCTTAACTCCTAACTAACGCACCCCCTCTCACCTCTCATTCTCCCTCGTCTCTAATTTTTTTCAAATAATCATCATAGGGGATGTAGCGGCCACCCATAGAGCGCAGATGAGGCGTTTCCAATTGGCAGTCGATGATGGTGCCACCATGTTCCTCCATAAACTGTGCCAAGAGGATGAGCGCCATTTTGCTGGCACTGGGAACGAGTGAAAACATACTCTCTCCGAAGAATGCCTTACCGATAGTCACACCATAGAGGCCACCCACCAGGCGGCTACCTTCCCACACCTCCACACTGGCAGCGAAACCCTGTCGATGCAGTTCGGTGTAAGCATTTATCATATCCGGTCCGAGCCAAGCCCCATTCTCATCTATGCGGAGTTTGCTGCACTCATGAATGACGCCGTCGAAATCTTGGTTGATAGTGACCTTATATCGCTCTTTATTGAACAGTGTCCGCATGGAGTGAGAGACATGTATCTCTTTGGGGAAGATGACAAATCTCATCATCGGACAATACCATCTGATTTGATCAGCGTCACGGAACGAATACCATGGGAAAAAGCCATAGCTGTAGGCCAGCAGCAGGCGATCGACCGACAAGTCTCCACCGACGGCAATTAGTCCGTCATCCTCTCCGTAATGTGGGTCGGGGAATGTCAAGCTATCATCGAGTTGGAAAATCATACGAGTATCAGTTTTTCGTCTTTCAGTCCGATGGTGACATCACCACCATTTTTCAGTTTACCGAAGAGAATCTCACGCATGAGGAGCGGTTTCACCTCCCGACCGATAACACGGTCGATTTCCCTGGCACCATACTCACGTGTAAAGCCTTTGTCGAGAAGCATCGCACGTGCTTCGTTGGTAAGTGTCATCACCACCTTGCGCGCATCGAGCAGTTTCTGAAGCTGTCGAAGTTTCTTGTCGAGAATAAGTCCAGCCATGGTACGGTCCATGTCGTTGAACACGACGGTACCCGTCAGGCGGTTGATAAATTCGGGCTTGAATGTCTTCTTCACCTGTCGTAGCATAGCCTCACCGGCCGGGACATGGTTGCCAAAGCCTATCGATGCCTGAGCAGCATATTGTGCGCCGGCATTCGAGGTCATGATGAGCACCACATTGCGGAAATCGGCCTTTCGTCCCTTGTTGTCGGTCAGTCGGGCATAGTCCATCACCTGTAGGAGGATGTTGTAGATGTCGGGGTGGGCCTTTTCGATTTCGTCGAGCAGCAGCACGCAATTGGGCGATTTCCTGATGGCGTCGGTGAGCAATCCTCCGTCTTCATAGCCCACATATCCCGCTGGCGAACCGATGAGTTTTGCCACGGTATGTTTCTCGGTGTATTCGCTCATGTCGAAGCGCACGAGCGAGATGCCCATCTCTGCCGCCAACACCTTCGCCACCTCGGTCTTTCCCACCCCCGTAGGACCTACGAAGAGCAACGAAGCCAACGGTTTCTCGTCGTCGATGATACCCGCCTTCGACATCTGTATGGCTTCTACCACCTGTCTGACGGCCTCATCCTGTCCATATACCTGTGCACTCACCCGCTCATAGAGCGTTTCGAGCGACGCATTGTCGTCGTCGTTCATGGCCAAGGTGTCCACCTTGCAGATTTTTGCCAGAACATCGGCAATGAGCGGTTTATCTACGATAGCACCTTCGTCTGTAGGATGCATTTCTCGCCATGCCCCCGCCTCATCGATCAGGTCGATAGCCTTGTCGGGTAGAAAACGATCGCTCAGATGTTTTGCACTGGCTTTAACGGCAAACTCCAATGCCTCGTCGGTATAGGTGACATGATGATATTGCTCATAGCGTGGGCGCAGGTCGCGCAGGATAGCAATGGTCTCATCCACAGTCGGCTCATCGATGTCTATTTGCTGGAAGCGCCGCACGATGCCTTTGCTTCGCGAGAAATAGCGATTGTATTCTTCGTATGTAGTAGAACCGATAAAGCGGATGTCGCCTCCTTCAAGGTATGGTTTGAGCATGTTGGAGGCATCCATGGAACCTTCGCCTGTCTGTCCAGCTCCCACAAGGGTATGGATTTCGTCGATATAGACGATAGCGTTGCCTTCTTTCTTGATCCCATCCATGACAGACTTCAATCGCTTTTCGAAATCACCACGGAATTGTGTGCCGGCGAGCATTGTTCCCAAATCAACTTGGTAGATATGGCTGCCCTTAAGGCGTTCTGGCACTTTTCCTTCGTTGATTCTTGCTGCCAGACCATAGACGAGTGCCGTCTTTCCCACACCAGGTTCACCAATATGCAATGGGTTGTTTTTCTCACGTCGGCAGAGCACTTGTATGGTGCGTTCCAGTTCGGTGTCACGGCCGATAAGTGGATTGTGGGAGTCGAGGTGGTCGTTGATGCAAGTCACAAGCTGTCGCCAGGCTTCATCGGGAGAAGGTTCGTCTTCGGCATCTCGTTCATCTGTGGTCTCATATGCCGAAACGATGGTACTCATGAATGCAGCTTGATCAGTACCAATCATTTGTTTCAGCAAATAACAAGCCTGAGAGTCTTCCAATTCAAGGATTCCTTGTACGAGGTGTGGCACATCCATTACCTCGGCACTGGAGAAGCGTACCTGGTTGTATGCTGTTTCCAATACCTCGTCCATCTGCACGGAAGGTGTGGGGGCATATTTCACATCGTCGGGCACACGTTCCATCTCCTTGAGCAGGTCGTCAAGCTTTTTCTTCAACGGACGCTGGTCGAACATGGCATCTTTTAGTGCTGCGGCAAACTGTTCCTGGTCTAAGAGCACACGCAGCATGTGTTCAGGAGTGATAAACTCATGACGATATTGTTGGCAAAGTCGTACGGTTTCCGTAAAAACCTTGTTAACATCTGGTGAATTATTTATCTGGGGCATTATTTGGGATTTAAAGTTAGAAGTGACTTAGTGGTAAGAGGTGAGAGGTAAGGGGTGAGAGAATACTCGGAATACTCAGAATGCTCGGAATGCTCGGAATACTCAGAATATTCGGAATACTTAAAAACTCATCATATCACTCCCCTCGCCTTTCGGAGAGGGGGTGGGGGGTGAGGCTTTTAATAACTTGTCAACTTTTTCATTCCGGTGCATAGGTGAGGCGGAGGGGATAGCCTTCATCACGTGCCATCTGTGTGGCACGGCGCACCTTTGAAACGGCTACATCGTAACTATATACCCCAACCACAGCCTTGTCACTATGGTGTACTTTGAGCATGAGAGCTTCAGCCTCTGCATCATTTTTGAAGAACACCACTTTGAGTACCATCACCACGAATTCCATCGTGGTGAAGTCGTCGTTGTAGATAGTCACCTTGTAACGCTTTGGTTCTTTGGTGTTGGTGTGTTGCCGTTCTTTGACGGATGATTGTTCTTGGGGCATGTGACTAATTAGAAGTTAGTGATTTGAAACTGTTCCAATTTCAGAGGTGTAGCCGTTTTTCATCAGACATCGTCTGACAATTTTCAATCTTCAATTTTCAATTACAAAAATAATATGCTTTCATTGCCTTCGTTGAAGAGCAGGTCGAGGATACTCAGATTGGGTAGAAAGCCGTGTTTCTGTTCAAAGACTTGATAATATTTTCTTGGGATAAATTCAGTATCGGGTAGTGGGCGTTTGGGTCGGATGGTCTCACGGAAGTCGGCGACATCAGGTGTGACGCTGGTTTGGTAGTTTGTGGTGCGCTCCATTCTTGGTTCAATGTCGAGCAATTCACACATTTTGCTGGTGATGGCTTCGTTGAAGTCTATCAGGAACCCCCATCGTTGCTCGAAGAATGGGCGTAGGTCATCGGCATAGAACTCAAAGAACGGCGAACTGTTATAGGCACTTTGTATAGCATTCCAGTGTAGGTGCCGCCAGTTGCCATGTTCGCTGATTCTGATGTCTTGTGTCAGCGTTTTGTTGCCATCGTGGGTCACGGGAATCGTCAAGGCCTGTATGCCATCGGTGGTGGCAATGACGCAGCGGTTGCGGTAGGTCTGTTTTTGGAAGTTCTCCATGCACTCCACCTGTACTAAATCATACCGGTGCAGTTTTTGATACCACTGCACCGGTCCGAAATAAGTTGTAGAGAGTAGGCAAGTGGTCATTTGATGTTGTCAACACAGTTGAACAGACGTCCCCAGCGTATTTTGGGTCCTACTTCTCCAGAGGGTCTCAGAGAGAGCCAGATGAAGATGGGCTTACCCACGACATGGTCCTCGGGTACAAAACCCCAGTAGCGTGAGTCGAGCGAGTTGTGTCGGTTGTCACCCATCATCCAGTAGTAATCCATTTTGAAGGTATAGCTGGTAGCCTCCTTGTCGTTGATATATATCTTGCCGTTCTTCACTTCCAGTTTATTATCCTCATAGACACGGATAGGCCGCTCATAGACTGCGATATTGCTCATGTCGAGTTGAATGGTTTTTCCTTTGGCGGGAATTTCCACTGGTCCATAGTTGTCGCGTGTCCAGTGATGGTGACCGGTCAGAGGATAGACTTTACCGCTGTCCAAATGATCGTCGTCTGTAACAATTTTTATGTCTGCTACGATATCCGGGCGTTTCTTTAAAGCCTCATATGTGGCTTTGGTCATGGGAATCACACGATATTTGACACTGATAGTCTGTCCATCGGAATTGGTTTCCCATCTATCTAAGGCTGGATGTTCCAAATCTTCATTGGTAATACCCAATTCAACCATCAGTTCCTCGGGGATTTCCTGATTGAGGCGTACCAAGTAGGTATATTGCACATTGTCGGGTTCCTTGTTGGCTTTACCATCGAGATAGATTATTTTGTCTTTGATTTCCAACTTCTGTCCTGGCAGTCCCACGCATCGTTTTACATAATTTTCACGGCGGTCGGTGGGTCGTGAGAACACGTCACCATACTCCACAGGATTGCTTTTAATCACATTAGCACCATAGTCGAGCACAGCATGATAGAGGTCCCATTGTTGCTGAGGCGACAGGGAGTCAGCTTGCATATTGAGTCCCCCGCCCAGTTGATAGCAGGCT
The DNA here is from genome assembly GCA_900315075.1 of uncultured Prevotellaceae bacterium. Classification (GTDB taxonomy): domain Bacteria; phylum Bacteroidota; class Bacteroidia; order Bacteroidales; family Bacteroidaceae; genus Prevotella. The sequence continues at coordinate 40,670 of OMXV01000026.1, forward strand.
TGATAATAGTCTTGTGCCTGGTACCGGTCAGCACGCATCACACTGTCGCCGGCGGGATAGTTGAACACCACGATGTCGTTGAGCTCCACATTTCCAAGGCCCTTCACACGACGGTAGTCCCAATGAGGCCATTCGATATACGATTTTGTGCCAAAGATGGGCAGCGTGTGCTGTGTGAGTGGCATGGTGAGTGGTGTCTGTGGGATACGTGGACCATAGCTCAGTTTACTCACGAAGAGGTAGTCACCACGTAGGAGCGACTTCTCTAATGAACTGGATGGGATGACGTAGTTTTGGAAGAAAAAGAGGTTGATGAAATACACTGCCACGAGCGCAAAGACGATGGCATCGACCCAACTCATGATAAAGCGTATGGGACCCTCACGGTCTTTCCACCACTGCCAATTGATTTTCTTGGTGAAATATATGTCATAGATAAATGGTACTACTAAAAGTCCCCACCAGCTTTTCACCCAATAAAGGAACAGCAGGTAGGGTATGAGCACGAGGAGGAATTTAATCCACTGCTTTTTCTTGCTGAGGTTTGCTTTTCTCTTGTCTATCATATTATAAGCTTATGAATTTTTGGGTATTCTGAATTATCTGAGTAATCTGAGTATTCCGAATAATCTGAGTATTCCGAGTATTCTGAGTATTCTCTCACCACTTACCACTAATAATCAAAATTGAACAAGTCTTTGGTGGTGAGCAAGCCATTGTGTGTGGCCGTGTATTCCGCTGCCAAGACAGCCCCTAATGCAAAGCCCTTGCGCGAATGGGCATCATGGGTGATGGTGATGCTGTCGGCCTCTGAGTCATAGCAGATACTGTGAATACCCGGAACCTCATCACGACGGATGCTACTGACGGCCAGTTGGTCGGGCGCGCACTCACTGCTGCCACTGACAGTGCCATCGGGAGCTTGAAGCGTACCTTTCACCCATTCATTTTTGCGGTCCAGGCATGCCACCAAGTCTTCTGCCAGTGTAATGGCTGTGCCTGAGGGAGCATCGAGTTTATGAATGTGGTGTGTCTCCTCCATTTTCACATCATACTGGGGGAAACCATTCATGATTTTGGCCAGATAGCGGTTGACAGCCGAAAAGATGGCTACACCGATGGAGAAATTGGATGCCCAAAAGAGTGTCTGTCCACCTTCGGAACACAATCGCCGTACGTCGTCACCATGGTCGTCCATCCATCCTGTGGAGCCTGAAACCACTTTGACATTCTTGGCGAAAGCTTTCAGGTAATTACCGTATGCCGCGGCTGGTGCGGTAAACTCAATGGCTACATCCGCCGATGCGAATGCCTCCGACTCAAAATCTTCCTGATTGTCGATATCGATGATACTGACAATCTCATGACCACGTGCCAGGGCTATCTGCTCTATCATCTTGCCCATCTTGCCGTAGCCTATCAGTGCTATTTTCATTGTCTTGTAGCTGTTTGTCGTTAATTATGTAGGTATTTAAAAAACACACCTACTTTATCGGCTGCAAAATTAGGCATTTTCGCAAACATATCAAAGAAACCACCCTGATGATTACATCTCAAGAATTGTAAAAGTATTTAAAATATGTTTGTTTTTGCTATTTTGAAGTATCTATGTGTGATAAATATCAACTCAAAGAAACAGTGTAAAAGAGATTATTTGTGTATTCTCGTTTTTTTTTCTTACTTTTGTCGGTTGAAATAAAAACAACGTTATGGAGGCATTGCTACACTATTGCTGGAAGCACAAGCTGCTGCCCTTGGGATGTTTGGAGACCACCGAAGGCCAGAAGGTAGAGGTGATAGACCCTGGCTTGCACAATATGCATGCTGGTCCCGATTTTTTCAATGCCAAGGTAAAGATTGATGGCACACTGTGGGTGGGAAATGTGGAAATCCATGAACATGCCAGCGACTGGTATGTCCATGGCCATGACCATGATGCCGCCTACGACAATGTGGTGTTGCATGTGTGTGGTGATATCGACACGGTGGTAAAGACTCACAACGGGAATACCCCACCACAACTGCGTATTACAGTGCCCCAATATGTTTCCGACCAATATCAGGAACTGCTTAACACCGACCGCTATCCACCTTGCTACAAAATCATCCCCCGACTTTCTCGTCTGACGGTGCATAGTTGGATGAGCGCCCTCCAGACGGAGCGATTGGAGCAAAAGACACGTGCCATCGCCCATAGGGTAAGACTCTGCGACGGTTCATGGGAGACAGGTTGTTTTGTAACCTTAGCACGTAACTATGGCTTTGGTGTAAATGGCGAGGCCTTCGAATTGTGGGCACAGAGCCTGCCTCCTCATGCCATGGATCATCACCGCGACGACTCCTTCCAAGTGGAAGCCGTCTTTATGGGACAGGCAGGTCTGCTGGAGCCAGAGTCCATCCCTGAACGCTATCGGGAAGCAGCTCTTACGGAAGGTTATTTCACCCGTCTTCGCAATGAGTACCTCTATCTGAGGCATAAGTTTGGCATGAAACCGATAGACCATACGCTGTGGAAATTCCTCCGTATGCGCCCACAAAACTTTCCGTATATTCGTATATCCCAACTTGCCAACCTCTACTGTTCGCGACGTGCCACCCTCAGTGAGTTGGTGGAATGTACTACCGTCAAAGAGCTTAACAAGGCGTTGTCCACCAATGTCTCACCCTATTGGGAAACGCACTATGTGTTTGGCAGTGTGAGCGACCACAGAGAAAAACGACTCTCACCCACCTCCAAACGTCTGCTCATTATCAACACCGTCATCCCAGTGTTGTTTGCATACGGTCGTCATAAAGGCGACGAGCGTCTCTGCGATCGTGCATTCGACCTTTTAGAGCAACTGCAAGCCGAGGATAATAACATCGTGCGGATGTGGAACGAGTGCGGCCTCGACGTCGCCAATGCCGGCGACAGCCAGGCACTCATTCAACTGAAGAAAGAATATTGCGACCGGCGTGACTGCCTGCGCTGCCGTATAGGATATGAATATTTGAAGAAAGTTGACGAATAGATGAGTAATCCGAATATTCCGAGTAATCCGAATATTCCGAGTAATCCGAGTAATCCGAGTAATCCGAATATTCCGAGTAATCCGAGTATTCCGGATACTTCAAAAAAACAATAATAATGGACTATATCTTTGAGACCCGCATGGAAGTGCGTGATTATGAATGTGATATCGAGGGCATTGTCAACAATGCCAACTACTTGCATTATATTGAGCATACCCGTCATTTGTTTCTGCGAAGCCTTGGAGTAAGCTTTGCCGAGATGCACGCCCGCGGTATTGATGCTGTGGTGGCACGCATGAGCATGCAATTCAAGATACCCCTGCGATGCGACGACGAATTTATCTCCCGTCTTGCCCTGCATAAGGAAGGCATCAAATATGTTTTTCATCAGGATATCTTCCGTGCTTCCGACGAGCGACTGTCTTTCCGCAGCAAAGTGGAATTGGTGTGCTTAGTGAATGGCCAGCTATCCAATAGTCCTGAGTATGACGAGGTATTTAAGAAGTTTATATAGAAAACGTAGATTGTAGGAATCTCCACCCCCTTGTCTAATTCCGATTCATGAACGAGAAAGAAATCATCAATTGTATGGTGCTCGCCCGACTGAATTATTACAGTCTGGCAGCAATAAAGAGGCTCTACCAGGAAGCTGGCAGTGCCACCGTAGTGGTGGAAAATCGCAACAACATCCGCGACATCATTCCCGATGCAACACAGAAATTCATAGAAATCTTGCGCGACTGCGAGGTGATGCGCCCACGGGCAGAAGAAGAGATGGAGTTCATTCAGAAAAATGGCATCCAAGCATTAGCCTTCTCCGACCCTCGCTATCCACAGCGGCTACGCGAATGCGACGATGCTCCTCTGATGCTCTACTACAAGGGTACCGCAGACCTCAACCAGAAACGCATCATCAATATTGTGGGCACTCGGCGATGCACGCTCTACGGTCAGGATACCATCCGCCGTTTTATCACCGACCTACGCCGCCTCCTACCTCAGGTGCTTGTTGTCAGTGGCCTGGCATATGGTGTGGACATCTGTGCCCATCGCAATGCCTTGGAGCAAGGCTTGGAGACGGTAGGCGTACTTGCCCATGGTCTCGATACGCTCTATCCCAACGCCCATCGTGCCACAGCCCGCGAGATGTTACAACGGGGTGGTCTGCTCACTGAGTTTATGTCGCGGACGAATGCCGACAAAATCAACTTCGTGCGCCGCAACCGCATCGTAGCAGGCATCTCCGATGCATGCGTTCTTGTAGAATCGGCAGCACACGGTGGAGGACTTATCACCGCCGAGATTTCCAGGGGCTACGACCGCGAGGTGTTTGCCTTCCCCGGACGCGTGGGCGACGAATATTCTGAAGGGTGTAACAACTTGATACGCGACAATGGTGCCGTGCTGCTCACCGATGCTACAACTTTTGTTAAAGTCATGGGTTGGGAGCACGATAGCACACTGGCACAAGCCAAGATTGTCGGTATCGAACAGCCTGTCTTCCCTGACCTCAGTGCTGAGGAACAACGTGTGGTGGATACACTACGACGCAACAACGACCTACATGTCAATATGCTTGCTACGCAATCGGGATTGACACTAAGCCAACTCACTGCCATACTCTTTCAACTGGAGATGAAGGGTGTTGTGAAAGGCTTAGCAGGAGGAGCATATCATCTTAGGTCGTAAGGTTATAAGGTTGTTAGGTTATAAGGTTGTTAGGTTATAAGGTTATTAGGTAGCGTAGCGTGTTGGTTGTTAGGTTGTAAGGTTGTTAGGTTGTAAGGTTGTTAGGTGAGATATGTGTATTTAAGAAGAGGTCGTAAAGTGAGATATATACTTTGAGAGGAGGCTAATTTCACCTTAAAGCCTCATAACCTCATGACTTCAAAACCATAAAAAATGAAAATAGGTAATATTTCTTTCGACAAGCAACCGGTGTTTCTTGCTCCCATGGAGGATGTCACCGATTTGGGATTCCGCCTACTGTGTAAGCGGTATGGGGCTTCGATGGTTTATACCGAGTTTGTGAGTGCAGAGGCATTGGTGCGGTCGGTAAAAAGCACAGTGGATAAACTGACTATACGCGATGAGGAACGCCCGGTAGGCATACAGATTTATGGGCGCGACGTAGATGCCATGGTAGAGGCGGCACGTATTGTGGAGCAGGCACATCCCGATGTCATCGACCTGAATTTCGGTTGTCCGGTGAAAAAAGTCGCTGGCAAAGGTGCCGGGGCTGGTATGCTCCGCAACATCCCATTGTTGCTGGAAATCACCCGCCGTGTGGTGGATGCCGTAAAGGTGCCTGTGACTGTGAAAACCCGACTGGGCTGGGACAAGGAAAACCTGATTATCACCACCCTCGCGGAACAACTGCAAGACTGTGGTATCAGTGCACTCACCATCCATGGCCGCACACGTTCACAGATGTACACAGGTGAGGCCGACTGGTCGCTTATCGGTGAGGTGTGTCGTAATCCGCGTATTCATATCCCCATTATCGGCAATGGCGACATTACCACCCCCGAGGATGTGCGCCGAGCATTCGAAGACTATGGTGTGGATGCTGTCATGGTAGGGCGTGCCACTTTCGGACGACCATGGATTTTCAAGGAGATACGCGACTATTTAGACGGCCGTGAACCCGATACCACGATGGACTTCTCATGGAAATTAGATGTGCTCTTAGAGCAACTGCGCATCAATGTGGAGCGCATCGATGAAAAGCGAGGAATCCTCCACACCCGACGCCATTTGGCCAATAGTCCCATCTTCAAGGGTATTCCCAACTTCCGTCCCACTCGCATTGCCATTCTCAGAGCAGAAACTATGGCAGAACTGACGGCTATACTGGAGGAAGTAAGACAAATGATGTAAATACCTATAACACCTTACGATTTGCAGACAGACAATCGTCACTATTGGCATATGGCTTACAAAAAAAGGCTATTTGGAAGCAGTTCGCGACATCAGTTCTTTGTATCACTTATCTTTTTTATGATGCTGGCATTTGGCATAGCATTGCCTGTCAGCGCGCAGTATTTCTCCAAGATGAGTATCAAGGAGAAGAATTTCTGCGACACCATCCCCATCGAATTCCGCCGTGGCAGAATCTTCATCACAGTGGAGATAGAGGGGCGTGCCCATCAGTTTATGTTCGACACAGGCTGTAGCGTGGGGTTGATGTTTACCGATCATGCTGTCACTCTGAAAAAGAAGTTTGGTTTCACCCTCTTAAACGATGCTGCCAACCTTATGCGTTTTACACCGGTAAAACGCATCCCAGAAATGCATATTGGGCATATCACTATCAGAAACTACCGGGTTGTCCTCACTCCCAGTCAGAGCATGGTTAACTCAGAATACGACTGTCAACAGATTGTCGGTTGTATCGGAAGTGACCTTATCTCGACGTGCCGTGCCGTGAAGATTGACACCGAAAAGGGTATCATGATCATTACCGACCGTCAGGATGCCTTCAGCCACGAAGAAGGTTTCTGTTTCCCCTTCAAAGAAGATGTGCGGGTGCCATATCTGAAGGTATCGGCCCAGGCAGACAAAGCACGATGGTGTATGTTTGATACGGGCTTTCCCGGTTTCCTCGATGTCAACCGCAAAGACATCACCGTGGCGGATACTCTCGATACCGCCACGGGGAGTGTCACTGCCGGTGTCTATGGCAAGACCGGTGATGCGCCTCTGATGCTGCTTCGTTTAGATAGTATTCGTATCGGTGATTGCACGTTCCGCCAGGTGACAACTTGCCTGCAATCTGCCAATGATTATGTCTTGGGAAGTTCCATCTTAAAATTCGGGTCGATGGTCATCGACTACAACACGCATCAGATGATTTTCCGCCCATATCATTATGACAATGGCGTGACCGTGGCAAATACGTTCAACGATTTTGTGATGATGCCTCGCAAAGACAACAATCTCTATGTCACCCTTGTATGGGGCAAGAGCCATTCCTATGCTTTAGGGGTACGCTTAGGCGACCGCCTGACTCATATCGATGGCATCGATGTCAGTGGCAATCCCTGTGCTTACATGAATCTTGCCCCGGGCGAACATCTCATCATTCTCACCAATGCTGAAGGAGAGAGAAAAGAGATACCGATAAATAAGTGAATTCTGAATAGTTATTGACAGAAGTTTCCCACCTTTTTTATCACGAATTAGAGAGATTTGTCGAAGACCCACGAGGAACGCAGTAATTAAAGAATTTTCCATCATAATGGAATTTATGGGAATTTGAGATGAAATGACAAGTCATTTCCTAACTCCATCGTGTAAGTTTCACGTCGCTTACGACAGGATAATCCGTTTTTCAGAATCATTCCACTTCAGGAATCTCGATTTGCGAGCCATAGCGGTGGTATTCGTTGGAGATGGACTGTTCCTTGATGTAAAGTGCCAACTCGATGCGGCCGTTTTTGACAGGGATGGACTGTGCGATGTAGCGGTCGCAATGGGCGGCAGCCTCAAACACCTCATCGGGAACCAGTGCCGAGATGGTGCGTATGCGCTCATACTGTGGCATGGAGTCGCAGAATGCCTTGAGGCTTTCAATCTTGACACCGGAGAGTTTGCCCACCAATGGATGGTCTTTTTCGGCAGAGATGGTGAGAGGTGTACCCACGGTCTTTGCTGCTAATTGTACCATTTGGATATGCTCCAGACTTTCGTCGCCGAAGAGTCGTAACGCCATGCCCTGCTTCAATGGCAGATAGCGGAATACGTTTTGCTCGCCTCGGATTTTGGGCTGGATATTACGGGCATGACGGAATTCCTTCTCATACCATTCTGCATACGAACGGCGATAGTCGGTCTTGCTGTTGGGCTTGTCGGTGATGACCATAAACTGTGCACAGTAGTTAGGCCCTCCTGCCTTCAGCCCTGGTCCGAATGCTGAGAGTTTCATACCACCAAAGGGCTGTCGGTTGACCACTGCTCCCGTGATACCTCGGTTGATGTAGAGGTTGCCGGCATCAACGTGGTTTTTCCAATACCGCTGTTCCTGCTCATCAAGCGACTGCAGTCCACTGGTAAGTCCATAGTCCAGTCCGTTGACCAGTTTGACGGCCTCTTCCAGCGTGTCGAAGGGAGCCACAGCCAACAGTGGCGCAAATAGTTCGGTGCGGAAGGTGAATGACTCTGGGCGGACACCCACCTTGATGGCTGGTCGCATGATGAATTTCTTCTTATCCACAAACGTTGGTTCGATGAGCCAATCCTCGCCTGGTTCCAATTGGAAGGCCTGTTCCAGCTTGTCGTTCTTGTTGGTAATCATCGGTCCCACGATATTTCCAGTATTCCACACACCTCCCACTTTGAGCGACGAAGCGCAGTCTTTCAGTTTCTCAAAGAATTGTGGGTCGTTATAGACGGAACGTTCAACTAAGAACAGTGAGCAGGCAGAGCATTTCTGTCCTGCGTTGCCGAATGCCGAGCGGCAGGCATTCATGATGGCATGGTCGCGATCGCCCTTTGCCGAGAGTATCATCACGTTTTTGCCTCCAGTCTCTGCCGACAGTGGCTTGCGTGGATTGGCATGGGCGATGGCCTGAGCCGTTTCTGTGCCACCGGTCAGGATGATGTGTTTCACCACTGGTGAGGAAGTGAGCAAAGGTGTTGCCTCACGGTCGGTGATGACCACTTGTAAAGCCTCCTTGGGCACTCCTGCCTCCCAGAATGCTCGTGCGAAGAGCCATGCCACGGGTGCTGCCACCGTGGCTGGTTTCAGGATGCAGGTGTTGCCGGATGCCAGTGTTGCCACCACGCCGCCACAAGGAATGGCGCAGGGGAAGTTCCATGGCGAGAGCACCAGCACGGTACCCTTGGCCTGCATCTCGATGTCGCCGAGCTGGGCCAGTTTTTTCATCGTGGTTGTATAGAAGCGGCAGTAGTCGATGCCTTCCGACACTTCTACGTCGCCCTCCTCGATAGTCTTGCCTGTGATGGCACACATCGAACCATTGAGGTCGCCACGCATCTGTCCGAGAATGTTAGCCGCCCGATACATGATTTTGTGGCGTTCTTCGATGGTGGTCTTACGCCAATTGGCGGGGTCTTTGTCGGCTATTTCTAAAATCTTTTCTGTCTGCTCTTTATTGGCTCGCGACATCTCGCAGACCAGCACGTCGCCCTCTTGTGAGCGGTCGTAGTATTGTGCATGGTCGGCATTATAGACCAACTCATTACCAATCTGCGTGGGCAGCAGGTCGCCGGGTTGCCAGTCGCCCCATTCGGCTTTACGGCCAGTGAGTCCGCCCTTTGGCATCCATTTTTGGAAGATGCGCTCCACCCACTGCTGATTGCAGAAACGGTCGAAATCAGTATCAGGTTCGTTGAGCATTTCGTCGCGTGGCTCCTGTCCCTCATAAGGCTTGTTGCGGTCTTGTGTGCGCGTAGGTGTATGCGAAAGCGAGTCTTTCATGTTGTATGCTTTGATGAACTGCTCTTCGAGCTCTTTCCACTCCTTGGTGTCGGGTTTCAGCGAGAAGGAGTGCGTGAGGAAATTGTCGGGAGCCGTATTTTCGTCCATACGCCGTACGAGATAGGAGATGGCATTGAGGAAATGTTCCTTTTTTACAACTGGTGTGTAGAGGATGACATGGTTGCCCAATTTCTTCTGTGCTCGCCACACATGGTTGGCCATTCCTTCGAGCATCTCGAAGCAGAAGCAGTCTTTCGGGGTGTGATACATCTCGGTGAGCAGGTAGGCATAGGAGATGGTGAATAGGTTGTGTGATGCCATGCCTATATGTAGCACTTTTGCATTCTCTGGCTTCAGTCCACGCTCGATGATGTGGAGGTAGTTGGCATCAACCTCGGTCTTATCAGGTCGGACGGGGTTGGGCCATCCACGGAGGTCGCTGACGATGTTTTCCATATCGAGGTTGCAGCCTTTCACGATACGCATCTTGATGGGAGCGCCACCTTCTGCCACACGCTTGTGGGCAAACTCCAGCAGTTCGGTCTGGAATCCCCAGGCATCGGGCAGGTAGGCTTGCACGACGATACCTGCTTCGTAGTTCTTGAACTGTGGCAGCGAGAGTACCTCTTTGAAGAGTTTCATAGTCAAGTGGGCATCCTTGTATTCTTCCATGTCGAGGTTGATGAATTTGGGCCTTTTCTCTCCCTCGGGAGTGGTGTATGGGTTGTCGATGGCTGCCTGATAGAGTTCCGACATGCGGCGAATCAGTTCTGGGAAGCACTCTTTGTAGTTGAGTGCATGGGTTTGGGCATAGATGCCAGAGATTTTGACCGAGATGTAGTTGATGTCGGGCTCTTTCAATGCCTCTAAGTACGACTCATAGCGTTTGTCTGCCTCGCCGTTGCCTAATACCACTTCGCCTAATAGGTTGACATTCTGCCCGATACCTTCTTCGAAACGGGTGGCTAAGTGGTGGGTGAGGTTGGGCCGGGCGGCATTGATGATGACACGACTGGTATCTCGACGCAGGCGCCATTTGATGATGGGCACTGATGCCCAGTTGAACACTGGTAGGTAGGCAAATTTCTGGTACATCCAGAAGAGTCCGTGGTCGGTCTTGCCGAGGAATTTAGGGATACCATACTGGTCGATGAGATCCTTCACCCGATGGGCAAGTTTCTGTCGATCGTGCACTTGACTGGTTTCGTCGAGCATTCGCACGATGAATTTCTTGTCATTAGGTGTAGTGACCATCGTGCCATACATGTGTTGTTCACTTTTCTCTAATTTTGTAAGTCCAGAATAACTCTCATCATAGAGTTTACGCATCCAGGCAAAAACCTCCTGAATGGTGGGTAGTTTTGGTTGCTCTTGCATAGTGTTTTTAGATTTAAAGTTGAGTGGAAGGGTTGGGGGTGAGGCTTGTCAACTCTTCAACTATTTGTTGCTGCAAAAATATAAAATAAATCGATACGAATCATTATTTTCCTTTTTTTTCTTTGATTATGAAATTATTTTTTTATTTTTGCGAATTGGATAAGACTTGAGGCTTTGAGCTTTAGACTTTAATCGTTGTACTCTAAATGAATTTAAGAAATGAAGATATTAGATGTTGTTTACCCAGATTCCCCATCATCATCAGTATTATGGGTGGTCATTGTTTCGATAGCTTTAGTGGTCAGCTTGTTTTTCATGTGGAAATGCAGAAAAAATAATTACCGCAAAGTGTGATAGATTATTAATGTTGATAGTTAATCCATTTTAGATATGCATTTATTAGATGTTGCTGATTTCCCATACGAATCAGGAGCTGTACGGGAATTCACGGAGGAAGAGTTGATTGAGAAGGGTCTGATGGACGATGTGCCAGTAGATACGCTACCTGCTGATACGCTACCAGTAGATACACTATCTGCCGATACGCTACCTGTAGATACTATACCAATAGATACGATTCCAGCAGACCAATCCACTTCTACCGTCTTGTTTTGGGCGATTGTTGTGGTGATGTTTTTCTTATTGGTCTGCCTGTTCTTCGTGTGGAGATACTGGAGGAAACACAACTATCGTTCGTAGTGAATGTGAAAAAACAAGGGTATAGTCGTGACATTCTGTTTGTCGTGACTTGCATGTTGCTGATGGCTGTGCCGGCAAGTTACGAGCCCCACCATTTCTCCAAGGCTTTGTTGGCTGGGGCACTGTTGCAGTCGGCGGCCTATGGGATGGTGTTGGCATGGCTTACCCATAAGTCAAAGGTGGCAAGGAATGTGGTATTGGTGGTACTTACCCTCTTGTTTGCACTCGAGACTTACGCATACGTCACCTTCGACTCACGTCTCACTCCCAACATTCTGACACTGATGCTACAGACCTCATGGAAGGAGATTGGAGAGTTTTTCAGTGTCTATGTCTTGTCATGGCGCACGGTGGCGTTTGTGTTTGTGGCGGCTGTCTTAGTGACAGCTTATTGCTATGTACATCGCCGTTTTTTCGCTGATGTCACCATTGGAAAGAAGTTGAAATATGCTGCCATTGCCCTGGCCGTGGCAGGTATTTCTCTATTCTTCATACCATTGCCCTTCCCATTAGGGCAAAACTCACTCAACCAACTCTTCATCTCTGGGCTGTTTGTGTGGGAAACGCATCAGGAGATAGAGACTATGGAGACGATGATCGACCAAATCAATATCACGAAAACACCAACGGAAGCGGATGCACCTGTGGTGGTGCTGGTCATCGGTGAATCGTTCAATAAATACCATTCTAACCTTTATGGTTATACGCTCCCCACACAACCTCGACTCACGGCAGAGCGCGACAGTGGGCGCCTGATTGTATATACTCATGCGATGACACCCACCAACGGGACAGCCTACGCCATGCGCTATCTGTTTAGCCAGAAAGGCTGTGGTGAGACGACCGACAGCACCGACTGTGTGCTGATGCCTGCCGTCTTCCACAAAGCCCACTATCAGGTGGCCTATTTCGACAATCAATATACCCGCTCTTCGGGAGGGTCTTTAGACTATAGTTGTGGTTATTTTCTCAATCCAGAATATATCAACGACCATTGCTTCGACTATCGTAATGACCAGACCATGGACTACGATGCCGATTTTGTGAAACACTACAGCGAGACATTCCTGCGACAGCCACGCTCGCTGAATATCATACATCTGATGGGACAGCATTTCGATGCAGCAAAACGCTATCCCGAGACGTACGACAGATTCCATGCGGAGGATATCCATCGACCTGACCTCGACGAGGGAGAGCGCACACAGGTGGCACAATACGACAATGCCACCCTATACAACGACTATACACTGGCAGGTATTATCGATGCGTTCAGAGATGTGGATGCTGTCGTGGTCTATCTATCCGATCATGGTGAGCAAATCTACGACGATGCAGAACATGTCTATGGTCGGATGTTTGGTTCACTGCAGAGCAAGGCTACACTGAAGAATGTCTATCAGGTGCCCTTCATGGTGTGGTGTAGCAATACCTACCAGACGAAACATCCCGACGATTTCCAACGACTGTCAGAAGCCCGCGACAAAGTGGTGTGTACTGCCGATCTCCCTTACCTGCTCTACGACCTGGCAGGCATCGACTTCAACTACCATCATCCGGAGCGAAGTTTTATCCATCCGTCGTTTCAATCCCATCAAACCATCTTGCAGAAATGAATCATTTTATCCTGACACGTTTTAATGTACGTCTCTACCCTAAAGACAAAAACGGCCATGTAACCCTCACTCCCGAATGGCTGGAACACCGCTTCCAGTTGTTTGAGCTGTATACCCTGCCCAGTCTTTCGGCACAAACTTGCAAGGATTTCAAATGGATTGTCCTGATAGACCGTGAAACACCCCAAGAATACAAAGACCGTTTGGATAAATGCAGAGAACGGTGCCCAAATATGGAGGTCATCAGGGTGAAAAGTGACATGGGGCATTATTCTACACGGGTGTTCCGCGAAGTTATCCAACGTGACATGAAAGAACTCAACGGTGAAGACTACAAGGATGGAAAGGTGCTCACCACTTGGATGGACAACGACGATGCACTGGCCGTTGATTTTGTGGAGCGGGTGCAGCAAGAAGCGGCAAAGTTGCCTTTGAAGCGTTCCACATTTATTGCTTTTCATTATGGACTGCAATATTTCACACAACGGAAAGTGGCCGTGAGACACCGCTTTAAAAACAACCACTTCATCTCGCTCTTGGAGGTGATGCAACCCACTGACCTTCCGAAAACCGTCTTTGGGTATGGCAACCACTGGTATGTCTATGACTTTGAAAAGCAATGTGATATACACCAGGTGGCAACCAAAGAAAAAGCAGCATGGATAGAAGTGGTGCACAATAGGAATGTAGCCAACGATATCCTGCCAAGGATGTTCTGGTACAGGCCCATCAGCGACGTTCATCTTCTGGAAAAGGAGTTTGGCCTGGATGTGGTCCTCGACAATCATAATGCCAGAAAGTTTTACACCTCAATTCTGCCCAAAATCGTCAAAGTGAATGCCAAGCATTTCGTGACAAGGGCACTGGAGAAAATGGGGATATTAGTTAGGAGTTAGAAGTGACAAACTCAAAAAAAAACTCTCATGCGAAGATACGTGCTTATCATCTGGTTGTTTGTTGTGGCAGTCTGCACTGTCATGGCTGGGCCTGTGACAAAAAAACAAGCACAACAGACTGCACGGATTTTTGCTCAAAGACATCGACTGGCAGTCCCAGAGAGAGTCACACTGCTATTCCAGGAAGGAGAAAGGAGGAATGGTGACCATAGAAATGCCCCTGACAATACTAATAATCCAAAGAATCCGGCCTATTATGTTTTTGGACTCGGTGGTGAGGGATTTGTAATTGTGGCAGGCGACGATTGCGCCTATCCCGTGTTAGGGTATGGCGACCATGGGCAGATTTCTGTCGATGCCCTGCCCGAAAATCTGCACTATTGGCTCGACAGCTATGCACGTGAGGTGGCATGGGCACAGAGTCATGGGCTGATGGCTAACAATGACACAGAGACAGTCACAGAACCTGCCCGCCAAGTGGTGACACCCTTGTTGCAGACAGTGTGGAGCCAGAACGAGCCATACAACTTGCTATGTCCCCAATTTGATGGAATAAAAAGCCTCACAGGGTGTGTGGCCACTGCCATGGCACAAGTGATGTACTACCATCATTGGCCTCAGGATGCCACTGCCATCATACCAAGCTATAATTCAGAGATTGCAGTGTCGGGCCATAGTGCCTACAAAACCACCGTAGCAACGCTTCCTGCCACCACCTTCGATTGGGATAATATGCTCGATACCTATGCCGATGGCTCTACGGCACTGGCTGATACTGCAGTGGCACGCTTGATGCAATACTGTGGCGCCGCTGTCAAGATGCAATATTCCCCCACACGATCGGGAGCGCAAAACACAGACTGCATCGCGGCATTTAATAACTATTTTGGTTATGCTGGCACTATTACCGAACTGGAGCGCGATTGCTGTCAGCCAGGCACCTGGGATGAACTCATCTATCATGAAATCAGTCAGGCTCGACCCGTAATCATCAGCGGAGGTGCCAACAACGGCTTTCATTCTTTTGTTTGTGACGGTTTCGATGGCGACTGTATGTTCCACATCAACTGGGGGTGGGCGGGCGTAGGCAATGGCTATTTCCGTCTGCAAGCCTTGAATCCTACCACGCAAGGAGCTGGGCAAAACTCTCAGTATGGAGGTTTTACAACACGGCAATGTGCGTTGGTGGGTATCAGTCCCACACCCACCGCCGATGAGGTGGATTATAGTTTGGGACTCGACGACAGTAGCGTGGAATGTATGAGCCTTACAGTGAGTGGCAACAACAATACCTCGTATCAGAAGTCGAAAGGGTTGGTTGGACTTACATTAGTCCATGAATATAAGAAACACTCTATCGCTGCTGAGACCTACGACGTGGGGGTGGCACTCTACAAAGACGATGTGGTAGTAGAGAGACTGACTCTTGTCACGAATAGGTCTCTTGGATGCTATCACTGGACAACCACTAAAAAACTCAATGGGTTTGGTAAAAATCTCTCCGACGGAACCTACCAAATAATGGCCATCAGCCGTCGCAGTGGCACCTCACAATGGTATCGCGACATCTATGCCGAATGTAATTATACAACGATTACCATCGCTAATGGTAGGGCTTCCTATTCCAACGTTAGTCAGCCCTACATCCCTGAGATGGAAGTAACTGCCGTGGAACAACGATTTGACGCCGAAGTCTCATCGCCCAAACAACTGAGGATTTCGGTAAAAAATACCGGCAGCGTGGAATACATTGGTCCTTTATACTTGTTTGTGGATGGTGCACAAGGCATTTACGAACAATTAGACCTCGGTGCAGGGGCAGAGGAGTATATCGACATGTTTTTCAGACATAGTGCTGGCAACTGCCCCATAGTAATTGCCACTGATGAGAACCGTCAGAATATTATCTATGAGGGGACTATCCAACTTATTAATTATTCTACCTACAGTCAGAATGCGCGTCTTACCGTGAAGGACTGTAGATTGAGTAGTGTGGATGAGGAAAAAATGGAAATGTATGGTCGTGATTTTACTGCAGAGATAACCCTTGCTAACCATACCGCCAACGATTTTGCAGGAAATATCCGGCTCCGACTTTTAGCATACGAAAAACGAGGTGGTGACGACGAGGAATATAGCTACCTGACATCCTTGGTGCCTGCCGCTATTTTATCGGGAGAGACTACGACACTAAGACTTGAATATCTGCAGATACCCCAGAAGGTGACAGAGGTTTATTTTCAGGTGTTTAATGGCTCACAAATGTTGACCAGCGGGGGGTATTATGCACTTCGTGATGGCTATGCGGTATGGGATGGTGCTGGTAGGAAAGAATACCGACCGATGAAGAACCAAGTAGTGGTGGGTGATGATGTAGCTGCCGCTGATTTCAGCCATAAAGTCTTTGCGGAAATTCTGCCAGGAAACAACCCTAATACCATCTATTATTTCTCACATGGTGCCAATATTCCTTCTACTCTGTCAGGGCGAAATGTGGTGAGAAAGGAGCATTGCGACACGCTGACTTTAGTGGCAGGATACGATTATTATATCCCACGAGCCTTTGTGGCTTCGCATGCCCGCTATACTCGAACATTTGATATGGGTGCCAACGGCACTGGTGGTTGGACCACCATCGTGTTGCCCTATGCTGTGCAGACAGTGGTCAAGGAGACGACAGGCGACAGCATTGAGTGGTTCCGTGCCAAGGGCGAGTCGGGTAAACAGTTTTGGCTAAGAGTGTTTGTTGGGGTAATACACGACAGTGGTGTGGACTTTGCCAATGCCGACCGCTGGCGTGCCAATATGCCCTACCTGATTGCCGTGCCTGGGCAGCGATGGGGTGCGCGATGGAACCTTGTAGGCAAGCCTCTACGCTTCGTGGCCGACAATGTGAAGATACTATCTTCGCAAATGCCAGTGTCACGGTCGGTTGGCTATGAGTTTGTGGGAGCTACGGGGACGAAAGACATCAACAGCGCTTATGTAATCAATGAGGCTGGAGATGCATTTGAATACACACAGCAAACCACGATTCCTGCTGGACAAGCCTTTTTCAGAAAACGTGGTGAGGGACAGGAGAATTTATTGAAGATTGGTTCCCTAAGTTCCTACCAGTCGAAGAACCAGCCGCCACCTTCATCGTTGATTTCTTCAAGTCCTTCTTGGTAGTTTTCATCAGCTTTGTTTCTCAGATAGCTTGCGTCATGGTAATAACCATAGACAGTGCGAGCATTTGTACTGTATTCATCAATATCAGTCAATAGCTGTTGATAGATGTTTTTAAAAGTCTCCTCATCGGTAGTGTCTGGATTCTTTAATTTGTCAACACGATTTTGAAGCCATTGATAATGTGAGTCGTTGAGCCTTTTTGCTACCTGACTTAAACTGTCGCAGAGAGATGTGTTGTATTTCAGATAGTCGTGGTTTTGGTAGGCTCTCACTTTGTCCATCACTTCCTCTGAATGTTTCATACTCTGAAAATTTTTAATCTTTATGTATTTCAGTGCTTCGTCATTACGCTTGGTGACAAAAAATACACTATCGAGCTGGTCGTTGAGTGTGGTGCCATTGTTTACTACCCGTTGTCCTTTGCTGTTAGTGATCAATTTCACGGTGCCGATTTGTTCACGCATATTCTTGATGACTATGCTGTCCCATTCTGAAGACTTTCTGAAATACTCAAAGCACTTATTGGTGTAGGCAGGAACATATTTCTCGCAGAGGTCCTCCTTCAGCTTGTCAGCGACATCACTTTCGATAAGGAGACTGTCGGCCATATAGCAGATGGCATGTGCAGCTTGGAAGAATTGTTTGTTTAATTCCTCAATCGAAGCGTTGGTTTTGATGTTGTCGATATACCCTTGTGCCTTTTCTTGGTATTGGCGGTCGGGCATGATGCTGAAGGGCGGGTCGAGGCGGGTTTTGACAAAAAATAATATTGCCCCTATTACGAGTAGGATGACAGTTGTTAATATAATAGTCTTTTTCATCTTAGGAGTACTATTTCGTTAGGAATTAAAAGAATTTATAATATCAGACATATGCTGCGATGATTTGAGGTTATATTATTATGACCAAAGCCTTAGACTAATAGTCTTCGTTGGAAGTGAAATCATCGTCATAGTCATCCATGTCGTAGTCGTCTTCCATGTTTGACGGTTTGTATGCAGAGGGGGCAACAGGTTCGTCGTTAGTGATGCCTGTTGTGGCGGGCGACGTGTCGTCGGTTGTGTCGTCGGTTGTCCCGTCGGGGATATTTTCATCGGTGGTCATCTCATCAGTAGTCGCATTATCAGGGATGGTATTTGTGGCTGCCGGTTTCTGCTGTTCTGGTGGCAGTAACCATTTCAAGGTGGCAAATCCGGCAGCAAACCCCAATACTATGCCGAACAGTAACCCCCATAGCCATTTCAGCGACTTTTTCCCCTTCTCGGAATGTCCTGAACTCTTTTTTTTGTCAGATGATTTGTTCTTATTGTTTTGTGTAGATTGTTTGTTGGACTCTTTGTGTGGGAGGTCGTTTCTGCTGTCAGCTTGTAGGTGTATTTGAGGCGCCGCCAAGGTTGTGGCGTAGAATGTGGGGAAAGTCTCACCATTGGTGATTTCCTGATAGGAAGGTGGTAGTAGGAACACCCCAGAGTATCGCAGAAACTCATTATACAGGATAGGATTTCCTAAGAATCTTGCCATGCTTTGTGCACTGTTGTCCAACCACAGGCACGCATACTTGTTGAAGTCGGTTTTGCCCTCGATTATTAGTTCGAGGGTGGGGTAGTCCCATTCGAAGAAATGGCGAAGTGGTTCTGCATCTCTGTTTTCGAGCAAGACGTGCTCCATCGTCTCGTGAATAGTGGGGATGTCGGCAGCTGCTGAGATAAGCAGTTGGCGTGGTACGAAGAGCACGAGTGCGAGATAGTCGCCCACGCGCGAGGAGAGCGGTAGTATGACGTACAGATAGCATCCATCATTGGTCATTGAGAGCATGGTGATGGTCTGGTTGAAATTCTGAGGCAAGGAGAAAATGGAGCCTATATGTACGTCGGTGATACCACGTGCAGCCTCGTTGCCGTTGAAGATGGCTTGGTGGCTTTCACCTTCTCTGATGGTCTGGGAATATAATTGGAGAAACATATATGGATGATTTGAAATTGACAATTGACAATTGAAAATTGAAAATTGAAGATGAAGAGTAGTTAAAGGGTAGTTAAAGGGACATTACCATTGACAATTGAAGATTGAAGTTTAGGAGTTTAGGAGTTTGGGAGTTCAGATTTTGTTATTATAACTAAAGTCTAGAGTCTAAATCTTAAGCCCCCTACTTCCTGAGTTGATCTTCGATATGTGCGAGGGTGTCGCGGCGGAAACCTACAGACTCTCGCATGATGATTTTGACGATGTCCTTGGCATAGTCGGTGTTGATACGGCAGTAGTTTTTGAAGCAGACGTCGCCAATGCAGAAGGGCACAGGGTCGGGCATGATGCCTCCGGCTATGTCGTATTTCTTGCAACACTGTCTGAGCAATCGGATAAATCCACCATAATTGCGGTAGAGGTATGCCGAGAGGTGATTGTTGATGTCCTCATCTTCAGAGATACGTGTGAACAGGTGGTCGTATTTGGTGACGATGATACATACGCCGTCGGTGGCATCGCGTAGCACTCCTGTTTCATCTAAGTATTTCAGTCCAAAGGTTAGGTATTCATCTTGGGTAAAACCTTTGTAACGTTTCTTTTCGGTACCATATTCGATGATGAAGAAATGGAATTTGCGGTTGGTGGTACGATACCCTTGCAGAATGTTCTCAAACGACTGGAATGCCGTCTCGTGATGAATGTTGAGATTGTCGATGATGTTGTTGTATCTCCAGTAGAGGTAGCAGAAGAGCTCACCCGCCATGTCGATGAGTGTGACCGGATGTACATGGTTTTTGAAGTCGGTCATGTTGAGACGGATGGCATAGTTGCTGTTGACAGGTGTACGTGCCGGTAGCACACAATAGGTGTCGCGACCCTGGAACACATTCATCAGTTCCACCATATAGTCGTATCCTTGACAATCGCCATTGACGGTGAGGTCGTTGATGACAGTGTGCTCCATTGCTGCGTTGAGCACCACTCCTAAGGCACATGTCTTTCCGGATGAAGGTATTCCCCAGAAATAGAACTCTGTGCATCCCTCGTCTAAATATTCGATGTGCTTATCTGCCGGGAGCATATCGGTGAGAGGTGTTCCGAGCATATTGACGAATCCCTCCAGGTATTCGTGTCCTTCAAGTAGTTGGTCGCGTGTGAATACCCCTATTTCCAAGCACTGTGATACAGTTGCTGCGTCGAGCATGTTGCAGTCTTGGTGTAGTAGGTCAAGCAGTTCTTCGGGCGTGATTGAACCATTGTTGAGTAAGTCGATGACCACGTCGAACTGTCTTTCGCTGTCGGTGATATATTCTCGTAGTTGGTCGAGTCGTGATTGTGGCTGGTGTTCGATCATCGCCTTTGGAATCGACACTTCGTTGATGAGTGTGATGTGGTGGATGTTGTCGTAGTCGTGGTCGATATCCACAGGTCTGTTGTGCCGTTTGCCGAAAACCGACACCCTGGAACGCGTATGGCGCTTCTGTAGGTAGTAGGGCAGGAAGAGCAGTGACATGCAGATGAGGCCTGTCAGCAGTGCAAGTGGGCCCGGAAAAGCCGGTTTGGTACAGATGGTATCGATGTTGTTGAGATGTTGGCGTATCTCTTGTATATGTGTGCTTGTGAAAGCGAGTGTTTTTCCTTTTTCCACTTTTTCGCCAGGGAAAATGTGTTTGGAACTTTCCTCCATTTGACCGTGCCATAGTTCGATGGCCTCGCGTATCTTGTTAATATTGCCCAATAAGAAAACATTCCACACGGTAACACCCTCGTGGGCATTGTCGAGCCATGCGTTTGCTCCCTGTCTCAGACTGTCTTCGCCGATGCATAATTGCATTTCCATGATTTGTGGCATATTGTCTAAGATAATATCAAATGGGACTTTTGAGAAAAATTGGTTGTCACCATAGATTTTTTTAGGGTTGCTTTTGGCACGTCTCAAACTAAGTATATAATTTCTTTTTCGCTCTTTGGCATAGTCTGAATACTCGCTGAGCATCTTTTTCGACTCGTCGAGCATGGTGGTGAACTCGCTGGTGATTACATCCTCATGTTTGTGGATGGTAAAGAAATGCGAGAAAGGCACCATGGCCACTAAGCATAGCACAATGAACACGGGCAGGAATATGCGCTCCAATATGATGCGATTGTTGAAATGACGGTCGGTGCCTTTTAGTCTTTGCAGGCCAAAGGTGCATGCGGTCATCAGGAGGATGAGCCCTCCTGTGAGGAGCAGTGTCGGCAGCATCCTTCCGCCCATGAGGTATAGCATACCCACAAATACGATGTAGGTGATGATAATCAATGATATGATAGCCAGGACGATGCCGTAGGCAAATTTCAATTTTTCGTTCATTTATTTTGAGTATTTAAACTTATGCTGTTTGAGTTTTTAAGTTTATGAGTTCTTGAGTTTATGAGTTTTGGGATAGATTGGGATAGATTGGGATAGATTGGGATAGATTGGGATTGAATAGAAGGAGTATTCTCTCACCTCTAAATCACTTCCAACTTCTAACTAAATATTGCCTCTCACCACTAAGTCACTTCTAACTCCTACCTTCTAACTTCTAACTAAATATTGCCTCTCACCTCTAAACCACTTCTAACTCCTAACTAAAATCAACTCCTAAACTCCCAATTAATAGTACCCTTTTGTGAGATAATAGAATTTTTTGAGTCGGGCCTCGGACTGTTCTGCTGAGAAGAAGTTGCGGGCATCATTGGATTGTACGCCGTTGCCATTGACTTCGCCATTGACTTTCCTTGTAATTCTGATGACGCACATCAAGCCTTTGGGTTTACCGCCATATAGTGCCGCGTTATATGAACTTCGTGTCATGAGAGCCATGCAATAAAGTCCCATGTCGAGTGTCATCTTTCCACCATTGATGAGTTTCACTTCCAGCCGTTCATAGTTGTCGGGTGTTCCTGTCTTGGAGAAAAGCACCAGCTGGTCGTCGCCAGTGAGATGCTCAGCTTCGCATAGTTTTACTATTTTTTTGTACATAGGAGAGAGCAACCCATAATTAGTGTTGGCCTGGGCGTCTTTTAGTGCATTTATGAGTGTGTTCCATGCTCGTTCGTTCTCCCCCTCAGAGAGCAGTGGGGCCTCCCATTTGCTGTCGTGCAGGATAAAGGATGTCATGACTTTTCGTTTGGTGAGCATACGCGTCCATGCCTCGGCAATTTTGAGACAATTCCATTCGTTTGTACCCTGTCCGAGCACCCATGGCACGAGTTCACCTTTGAGTGTAGCTCCTTTTGTGGTGAGATTGTCGAAGTATAGCAACGTGGGGTCAGGGCTGATATTATCGAGTCCGAAACGGTCTTCATTGCTTAAGTTGAGTGCATCCCACGTGTAGTATGTCATGTTGAGGTCGGTGTTGGCATTGTATTCAGCCATGGTCGGTATGCTGTAGAGTTTGTCAAGCTTTTGAATGAATGGGCATGTAGGCCATGTAAAGGACGTGTTCTCTTCCAATAGTATGTCTCTCTTCGTGAACTTAAACGGGCTTGCAGGTTCACCTAATCCCAATGCCTTTGTCACCATAGCCACGGGATAGACATCGTCGGACTTGGCAAAAAAATCGCTCATGGTCTCACATCCTTCCCAGAAGCGTTGATAGCTTGTACTCAGTGCCCATGCGTTTGTGGTGTGTCCATAAAACTCAGCAGAACCTTTTGTCTTCTTTCCTTTGTTTTCAACGCTGATGAGTTTGTAGTCGCCTTTGGTGTTTTGGTGATTGGCAAGTTCGGGCTTGGTGAGCACGGATGTCAGTGCCACTAAAGGTTTGAATGTAGAGCCTAAGTAACGCCGCATGAGTGCAGGGTTTTTCCTGCCGAGTGCCAGGTCGTAGTCGATACCTTCGTCGGTGGAGCGATAGTATGGTGCCCCTACGATGCATCCTGTTGACATGTCCATCATGGTAAGTGACAGTTCCCATTCGCCAGTTCCAAATTTAGGCTGCAGTGTTTTCTTGCAATAGTCACGTAGCTCGCGCTCCATTTCTAATGATAACATCGGGTCGATGCTTAGTCGGATGGTATCGGTGCTTGAGGTGTTGCGAAGCGTGCTTGACAGCCCTCTGACAATTTGCTGTGTGAATTTATCTGTGAGATTTGACGAGATGCTATAGCGAGACTTTCCCTCGTAGGAATTGACCAGAGTGGAGAGTGTGAGCATAGGGTTGTTGCGGTGGATAGTGAGTTCTGTCACCTTATCACGTCCTTTTTCTGCAAAGACCACCAGTTTGATACTTTGGTCGAGTGCATAGATAGTACCATTTTCTGATGCCGTCTGTGGTCGGATGGGCTCAGTGGAGCTTTCGGTGTTGTACGCCTCGCAATACACCTTGATAGGTTTGATACATAGTTTATTGCCTTTCAGGTAGTCGAAAGCCACTTCTCTGCCATTGTCGAGCTTGAGTACCACAGTGGTGGTGTCTTTCTTGTAGGCATCGTAGAGACGATAGAAATCTATCGGTTTACCATTGGAGAGGGTTAGTTGGTTGTTAACGATGTCGGGCATAATGACTTTTGTGAATCCTCCTCCGGTCTGGATATGCCCTTTGCCCGACTCCTTGATGGGTACGACGGACTTTCCCCACGACATGAAGCAGTGGGATGATGCCGGGAACAGTGAGCCGTCGGCAGCGACGATGGTTCCTGTCCAGGGATTGCTTTCAAGAGCCACCTTAAACATCGACGGTGTCAACTTGATGCTCTTGATAGTGAGGTCTTTCCCAGAAAAAGAAACGCGAAAGATGCATTCTCCCAGGTTCTGCCGCTGCTTGGCGAGCAAGGAAGGAACATCGCTGTTGTGAAAAAAACGCACATCGTCATTGTCGTCGATAGCCGAAGGGTCGATGTCGCTCAGCCGGATGTCGGCAGCGCGGGCACCTTCCACCTGGTCGATGTCGTAGGGCAGCGTGAACTTCAGTCCTGGGTATTTGCGTTGCAAATCGTTGATGGAGTGTGGCCGTATGGTGTCGTATGGAGCAGTATTGCCTCGTTCTACCATATGAGCCAACAGTTCGTTGGTTCTTCCCACAAATCCCTCATCGTCTGACGGGATATAGACATCGGCGGCAGCCGACTTGCCTAAGGCCGTGTGCTGTTTCAGAAAGGTGGCTCCGAGCAGCAGTCCGGCGATTGTGATAATGCCGAGGATGAGTTTGCGCCCATGTCGCTCCACCCATCGGCGGTCGATGGTTGCCTGTTGCTCTCCCTTATCGTTGCTGCCGTTATCTTTCTTTTCTTTCTTTTTTGGTGGGTTGTTGGGTGCATTCAGTCGTTGTGCCACCTCATCGTAGCGATAAGAGTCTGGTCCGCAGCCGAGTGCTGTCGAGAGGATCATCTTGTCGTTGTCGTCGAGTGTATTTTTGCGTAGCACCCGGTCGATGTTTGAAGGTATCGAGGTGAGTAGTGTGAGGATGCTGTCGAGTGTAAGGGGTTGTCCTCCAGCGAATGCCTGTAGCATAGGAGCCACCTGACCGAGCCGCTGTGTGTCGGCATCAGAGGCCCTTCGTGCGTTGACCGAGCGCAGGTTGGGCGCTGTCCAATCTATCAAGATGCCATCCTTGCTGGCATTTCCCCATAACGAGATGTCGTCGTGGTGGCACACGATGAGCATATTGTTGAAAAGTGCTTGCAGCGCTCTGTCAGTGCTTTCTACGGAGTATGCCAAGGAGACATAGGAACGGATGGCCGGTGGTAGTTTGCTGATGGCGCGGAGCAGTGAATGCAGACGTGGTGACTGCCGCAGTTGGTCGCCAAAGCGCCGCTCGTCGTCACCTAATCGGATGAACATTTGTCGTCGGTGTACCAGGCAAAAAATGATATACTGTAGCAGTCGAATTTCCTCGTTGTTAAGGGTCTCGACGATGTTGTCGGGGGCAGGAATGTCGGCCTGACATCCAAACTCTGTTGCGTCGTAGAGCCGTATGCCATCGAGCGAATTGATGATGGTGGATAGTGTACACCAGTCGTTGCTGACGAATGCTGGGTCAATCTCATAGACGGCTCTAATGGGATAGGAACGGCCATGACCGGCAAAGGAAGTGAATGCGCCTTGTACGTGTGCCACGGTGAGTAGTCTCGTCTGTGGATGTGTAAACATATACAGTGAGGCACTATCGGCACGTGCATTCTCGCCTAAGAGGGAACCGAGGTTGCCTGCCGCTGGCGATACCCCTTGGGTATAGGCAAGTACACCGTCGCCCATGTTATGGCTCAGGGAGCCCATCACCTTTTTTTCGATATGGATAATCATGGAGGAGGGATTTTAATATCTTACGTCGTAAATGTAAGTGAGGAGGTTGCCTTCGCACGTCTTGTAGTCAGGCGGGCAGAGGTCATGCTCACGCAGGATACATGTGGTGAGCTGTATGGATCCGAAGAAAGCACGGTGGTTGTAGTTGCTCACGATGCCGTCGAACACGCGATTGCTATCCTGACTGTGACCGGAGATGTAGAAGTCTTGGTCGATGGGTGTGGCGGTGAAGAATACATGTGGCGGCATCTGTAAGAGACTCCCTTCATAGTCGGCGACACGTAACCATTGCGGTGCTGCGAGTATAAAGTCGTTGATACGCAGTCGCACATGCTCGTCGATGGATAGTTCGCTGGTCATGGTGTAGTCTTCTGCAGGCATGAACAGCGAGCTGGCTCCCTCTGCGGCAAGAGTTTGGTATTGGTCGGAACAGATGTCGAGGGCGTCTTCGCTAATGGCTACGGGCCCTGCAAGCATTGTTTTCATCATGACAGGGTCGTTGAATGGAAGTTTGATATCGTAAGGTGTCTTACCATCAATGATATGATAGTAGCAAGCCATGCGGAAGAGAGAGACAAACTGAGTATAAACCAGATTGATGTCATGATTGGATACTTCGTATAGCAGTCTGAAGGGTTCCTGTCGTATGAATGCGTCGATGCCCTTGAATGCTAAATACCAGTTTTTGTTTTTGCTCATGTCTGCATATGCGGTGAGTGCCACGAGCGAATGCATCATCTGAGAGAAATTGTCGCCACCATCGACAACCAGCCCTGCCGACATGGGTACGCAGCATTTGTCGCATACCACGACATCGGTGGCATAGAATGTGAAATAGTGGAAATAGAAGTGGTTTTTGTAAACCTCGGCGAAATCTTTGCTAAGCGATCCGCGATAGTTTACAGCTCCACCTGTGAGAAGACTATCTATGTCGAGTGCTATCCATGCATCGCTGATGGCATTGACCACCGTGTCGGTATCGTAGTCGAAGAAATGCTGAAAGAGGTATCGCCCACTGATTTTGCGATTGCTCTTAGGTTCGTAGCCTTTCTGCCGGAAGTGGTCGCGCCGACGTTCGCTGGTCATATAAGCCATGGCCCAGATGTCGGCAGCTCCGTCGTCGAAAGCACCAGGGAAATTACCAGTTGGACCCAGTGTCACCTGCCGTCTTGCCTGGCGTGGGTCGCGCAGAATGGGACCTGTTGACTGCACATTGCGGTAAGTGCCCCGCTCCTGCATATAGAAGTCAATAAGTTTTACCACCTTTTTTGTGACAGGATGTTTCCACTCCGTCTCAACGAATATCTTCTCGGTACATGACACCAACCCTTTCATCACGGCATGGAAAATGCGTATTGACTCCTGTGTCATAACCTCACCCGGCACATCGAGAAACTCAAGGTGCATCTTGTCGGGACCGGTGAAATCAGAGGAATAGTGGTTGTGTGAGCGACAGGCATACACCTCTGTGGTTCGTATGCCACCTTGTCGGTCGGTTACATCCTGTATTAGCTCAAGTACGGAGTGATGTTGCGAGGAGTCTTGCAAACGATCGTTCTGCCGATACCCCAAGCGATTGAGTGAACCTATGATGTCGGTTAGCAGGTAGGTCTTTCCACTCGATGTGGGGCCTACAACGGCCAGTCGGATGGTGCTTTTGCTGTCGTTGAACAAGCCGGCTATAAGGTCGATAAGTGCCATTTTTTTATTATTTAAGTTTTTAAAGCCTCACCCCCGACCCCTTCCGAAGGGCGAGGGGAGTGATATTATGAATAATTTTTGAGTATTCTGAGTGTTTTGAGTATTCTGAGTGTTCTGAGTATTCTGAGTGTTCTGAGTGTTCCGAGTATTCTGAGTGTTCTGAGTGTTCCGAGTATTCTCTCCCCTCTCCCCTCTCATCCTAAGTCACTTCTAACTCCTAACTTCTAACTCCTAACTATTAACTCCTAACTATTAACTTCTTGTGCCTTACTCGTGGCGGTCATGAAGGCGAGTAGGAGCGTGCTCTCGATGGCTTCGCCCACGGCATCAACACCTAATCCGGGACATAGTCGTCCGGTGAAGGGTACACCACCGATATATGAGGCGTAGAGATATATCGAAGTGCCAGCCCACATCATCACGGCGAGTGTACGCCACATCAGTTGTGAACTGGAAAGCACTCGTCCGGAGATTTCAGGCATCTTCATATTGTGCCATACGACGATGCAGCAGAGCATTACAATCAGTCCGAAGAATAGAATGTAAGCCAGGAACCCGTAGGAGCCGAAGAAACTGCTGGGTACAGCCACATCGTTGACCACGACGGGTGATTGCCCCGATGAGACGGATGGATGCAAAGGGTGCTTCTCTGGAGACAGTGGGTCGGAACCACTGGTGTTAAACATATAGTGAGTGAGAACGGTCATGAACTCTGCGTCGGCCACTGCGTATCGGTAGCCAGAGTTGAGGTATTTGTCGAATTGTGAAAATAGTTCGAAACGTCGTGCCGTGCGGTCGTACGACACTTCGTTGACATCATATTTCATAGGCATCAGCCTTGGTAGCAAGAACACGGCAAACAGCAGTGTGCCTACAGCAATCAAGAGTGTGTATCGCCCTTCGTGTCGCGATGCTTTCCCTTTGGCCGACATGAAATACAGGAGTATAGCAGCGGCTACAAATCCTATGTAATTGGTGATATATCCCTTGTCGCCCAAGGCTATGGCTGCGATAATATAGACAAAAGTGATGACAAGCATCTGGATGAATGCAATCATGCGGCCATGGGTATAGGAGACACGGCGGAGCGACCAACTCATACCTAAGATGACAAAGAGTGTGATGAAAGCCGTAGAGAAATTGCCTGGGATGACCGATGCTGCGACAACGGCTACTATGGGCAACATAGTATAGACAATATTGGGCAACATCTTCTCAAGCTTATCATGAAATCCTTCCCATTTGGATTTTATCCATTTCCACAGAGGGTCGATATTGATGATGATGAGCACACCGAAAGAAATGAGATTGCACAATAGAAGGGCAAGTGGTACACTGCGATAGGTGTCGGTGACACCTGAAAGACCGCTCCATTTCCAGAACCGCCAACTTCCTAATTCTTCTGGTAGGTAAGACCCTGTGACGTATGAGTCGATCGACCGGAAGGCATAAAGGCAGAGCATGAATGTCACAATACCCACACCTACAGCAATCCAGCGTCGAGCGTATGACTTGACACGCACACTGGCCACAAGGAGGTGGTGATTGATAATCAGCGACAGCAGGTAGAGTAAGACGAACATCATACAGGCGTCAGTGACAACGATAGACGCCAACCGCTCGAAATAGGGGTAGGTGTAGGCCAACTTCATTGAAATCATCACCTTGCAGATGAAATAGATAAATGCAATGACGACAATCAGTGGGAATAATACAGACAAACGACTCCTGGCTTCGCCTATCTCACGGGCTTCTCTGCGCCCAGGTCGCATGACATAGACAAATCCCAGTATGAGAAGGATGGCCACAAACAATGGCAACCACAGATACGACATGATGTAGCCCATGGAAATCACCGCTGTATGCATCATCACATTGCAGTGGAGGCTCGGGTGGCGGAGATGGTTGAGCTGTGGTGTCAGTCCGCTGCTGGATGGCAGGGGCTTGCCGGACAAAAGGATGCCATCTGACGTGAGACGTAGGTTGCAGACATCATTGTTGACGGCGGATGAAAAATGTGGGATATAGACATTGGTGGGCGAGGGGAATGTCCCGTCGTCCTGATGGATGGTTATCAGGTGATTGTCGGTAGGCGACATCTCACGCAGTGCCTTCATCGTGCCGATATAGGTGAGCGGCTTGGAGAAGCGTACTTCGTTTTTGTCGCCGACAGCAACGATGTTGACATGTCCGGCACCCCATTTTGTGGAAACAAGCACGGGCTTGCAAAGATAGTTGACATCCCCGATATGGAATAGTGAGTGGTCGGCCTTGTCGGGTTTGATGTTGTATTCCACAATGCGGAAGAACTGTATCTTGCAATACTTGGCATTGGTACCTTGGACGCTGTCAGAGGTAGCATAGGTGGTTTTCTCTTGGGCAGAATTGTAAAGGGTGGTGTAACGGTCGAGAATGACAAGCTGCCAGTCGTCGCCACTGCCCTCACGATAAAGGAAGGAACGCAGATTGTAGAGGGTCTTGTAGTCGGTGGCATCGGTACTGTCGGCACGCAACTGCTTGTCGAGTTCGATGGCGTTGCGCAGCATCACATAGTGCGAATTTTGGTCAGAGAGGATTTCCTTGATACGAGTTGCCTCTAACGTCTTATTAACGTTGCGCTTTGAATTGTCGGTGATGTCGATTGTGATGGCGCTACCATCTGTGAGTGGATGAATATTGGGGTTGCTATTGTTGACCTTGAAGTAATAGAGTGAGTCGCTCTTGAGCCACTTGGGGTTGATGTTCCACTCAAAGCCGGTGGAAGTGCGGTGAATGGTGATGAAGTCTTGTGGCACACGGTCATAGTCAACCACCGAACCGCGTCCGATGGTAATGGCTTCATCTTGGGGCGTTTCAATGCCTTCAATGGAAATCATCACACGCTTCTCTATTCGCCAAAGCATGAAAAGACATAGCACAAACGCAAATGCCATCGCTCCTAAAAACCATAAATAGCGTCTATTCATTAGCTCGTATTAATTATGTGTCGAAATATGTCTGCAAAAATAGTCCTTTTTTTCTATACATAGTCTTTTTCGTTTCTTATTTTTTCTTAAAGAGCTGATAAGTTTATAAGTTGATGAGTTTTTGAGTTACTCTAACTCTAAAGAGCGTAAATCCTGTCGTAAACTCTCACTCAAAACAGCGAAATCCACAAAAAATCAAGAAAAATTGAAAATTTCCGCAAAAAAGTTTGGTGGATTCAAAAATTCGCACTACTTTTGCATCCGCAATCAAGAAATTGCTGCTTCAGTAGCTCAGTTGGTTAGAGCACCTGACTGTTAATCAGGGGGTCGTTGGTTCAAGCCCATCCTGAAGCGCCTTGAAAAGAGTCCTGTAAGTCAAAAACTTACGGGACTTTTCTTTTTCTAAAATTTCAAAGTTGCACCCATTTTGCACCCAATTTTTACCCCTGTTTTTCGTTTACAGACTGACCTCATCTTCGTTTCTGCATATTTCTTGCAATAATCTATATTATAAAGCCACCATTCAATTTCATTAGTTCCTGACATTATGGTATTATCATATCATGGTCTTCCATATTCTTCAATTCAAGTTAATGCCAACCGTCTGGATATAAGTTCGTGTCATTCAAGAACTCAATGCTACTCTCTAAAAAATAATCATTTCTTAAAAAGGGCAAAGCCGCATTTAATGCAGGTCTCCATCCACCACAACATTCCGGACTTATGGCAACCGTAATAACTTTTATGTGCTCGATATGTTTCTTTATCACCCCCGCAATCATTCTTACGTAATCATCAGTCATAATTCTTTGAGTATGATTATTAAGATTATAACTGAAAAAATAATCCAAGTCAATATTAACAATCCATTTATCAAGAGTTTCATTCCTCGCATTAGCTATCATGCTTTGTAATTCTTCTATATTAAGTTCATTATCAATGGTACTCACCAAATGAAACGGTGAAGTTTCCTCTATCACATTACAACCTAAATTCATGCGTCTTTCTCGCTTATCCAGAGTTTGGTGTGTAGCATAAATACATTTTCTAAACCAATCAGGAAACAACTGGATTGCTTGATTGATATAATTGTCCCAGGTAAAAGCAGGACGGTCAAAATCTCTCTGTATGGGATTACGAATCCCAACATAATCATCAATAGACACATGTGGAGTCGTTTTCAAATGCTGATAGCAGCTATATGGTGCAAGTGTACCTAAATCATTATGCCTGTCTATATGAAAGAAGTTATAACTATCTTCTATATTGCATTCCTGCATCCAGCACCATGCAGCAGCCAAATGATTATCCATAACATATAGTGGTATATCATCTGCTCTCCATAGAAAACACAAGTGGACATCATGTGACTTATTTTGTAAAACCTCATTCGTTGTATTCTTAATCCACATATGCTAAAATATCAATTACCACTCTTTAACTTACTCAGCTCCTCATCAAAGTTAGCCATAAACACTTGATAATCGAGTTTGGCTCCAAGAACAATCTCCTCGATATTCTTTTCTCCACTGGCCTTATCTATTACATATCGTATAACCTGTTGGGCATAAAACTTTGCCTCCCGGGCATAGAATGCCATATTCACACATGATAATGCAGCGTTATGCACAATCATATTCCGAAGTCTATAAATCATAAGCAGGTCTTCTTTTATCTGGTGTTCTTTATCTTTCAATCCCTTATCACTCTTATAGAACTCCCCCATAAGAGCAAGCTCATCCTTTACGATATCGTCATTAATGCAAGCAAGCATATCTGGTACAGCATTCAAGAAATCACCATCGCGGTAATGGTCGCCAACCTTCAAATCCAACCCCGCCTTGCTGATAACTTCATCTGTCAAATCATAATAATTATCATATTGAGTAAGTAAATAATAATAGTTACGATATGTATCCCTCAGATAGCTGTGGAAGTAACGTTTACAAAAAACAGATGAAACAAATTCCTGAATCACTTTTAGGGAATTCTCTTTCTTGTCTTTATCCAAAACCTCTACTCTGATCCTACTTTCAACTTTCAAAAGTCCTTCAATAGCAAACCAACTATATAACAAGACATCTTCATCATTGTCTGAAGCAACAGCCTTTGCATACCAATGTGCGGCATTCTTCAAACGTATTTTCAGTGCACCATGCCCCACTTCTAAAACACGATGCTTGTCTGATAGGAATTTAAAACCATAACCGCTAACATCAGAAAGGTCAAAAGCTTCCATATATTCTATCATTTCTTTTCTTGTAGCCTTTTTGGTATCGCCATCTTTTTCGGCTGCACAACCGGCAACCTCATTTCCATCCACCACTACTGCATATTTGTTCACAGACATAGTAACTGGTGTTTTTGTTCTATATGTTAGCATGAGTATATCCAAAACTTCCTCAAGTTTTGTCTTTGCATAAACTCTTGCTTGTTCAAAGCTAATATAGTCTATAGGTATGGCTGCATTAACCCTGTCACGGTCTTCCGATACCTCCTCTACATAGGATAATGAATATCCTCCATTATCTTTGATATACTGTTTAACTTTGGGCGAATAGATATTAATATCTCCAATAAAGTCATTAATTTGTCCCTTCAATCCCTCCAACCTCACAATAAAGAAAGCCTCCCTCGGTGTCGCAAAATAATATTCTTTTAATACATCCAGCCTTCTATATACGTCCCACTTCTCGATCCTTTCATAAATTGCTTCATTATACTTCTCTTCGTTCTCAAAATAAGATTCTTTCAAACCGTCAAATTCTGATGGAGCAGCCATCACCACACCACCCTCTGCTATAAATACTCCAGGTATCTCATTTGAAAAATTCTTTATCTCATCAAACACGAAACCTTCGGCAATATATTCTGCAACAATCAAGTGAGTGATATCATTAATCTTTTTCCTACTTGCAAAATCGCTTGTCGTTGTCTCATCGATGGTTTTAGCCAACCAATCTACAAGTAGCACAAAATAATGCTCCACAACAAGCGTATCAATAATCTTATTACAAAGAATTATACATGAATCCCTATTTGCTGTGTTACCCAGTCT
>OMXV01000023.1 GCA_900315075.1 uncultured Prevotellaceae bacterium
TGTCAAAGAAGAAATCCGCCACGCCAAAGCGCGGGCGTCCGGCAAAGCCAAAAACGGTGACGCAGGAATATTAGGTACAAATTACTGAAAAACTCAGAAACCGTAAGAAAAGGCCAATGAAAAATACCAAATTCATGGTATTTTCTCGCCAATTTGCAAAAAACACGGAAAAAGTGTTTCTATTTTCTGAGAAATGAGTACTTTTGCAAATATTTTTCAATTTTGAGGGGCTATCCCTCGCAAATGTTTCACCTTATTATTTTTATTCCTATGGGTAAAAAAATTACATCTTTCCTTCTGGGAGCCATTGCCATGATGCTCGTGGCTACTCCCACTCAGGCCCAGTTTCGGCAGGATAGATTGGAAAAATTCCAGTCTGACCTGTTGAAGATGAAGTCAAAGCCCGGCTTCGACAAAGAGAAAGCCGCGCGCACGGCTGAATTTAAGGCCAAATACCCCAAACTTTTCCAGCGCCGTCATTTGACACGAGTGAAAAACAACAATGTGATGAGAGTACCACAGTCTCTGCGCCCACGTGGTCCGTTTAATGTGACCAACAACGGCAACGGGAAAATTGTTCTCAAATCCAACAACACCAATCTGATTGTTAATGTGACCTATTATCCTGAAATAGAATCTGCTTCTCAGCGGTCTATCAGTAGGGTTAACATTGGTGCGCCCACAGAGATGGATTCTCTCGTAACTGGCAACTACACATTCTATAATGGTGCTGCCATTCAGGACGGCGTTTATTATGGTGTAGATGCAGTGTTAGACTATATTAGTAGTTGGGGATTCTGGTGGATTGACTTCTATTCATTCGACACCGAATCATGGGAGTTGACGAATGTTGCTGAAATCGATGATACAAACGGTGATTTCTCAATGATCGCAGGCGATCTTGCCACAGCTGCCGATGGTACTGTCTATGGTGCATTCTATACTGCCGACGGTTCTGGTACAGAGCTTGGTATTCCAGACTATTCTACAATGACCCGTACCACCATTGGTGCCTTGGAGAATGACTATCTGACCCTCGGTATTACCAAAGAAGGTGTGCTCTACGGTATTGCCATGGATGGCAACCTCTATAAAATTAATACATCCAATGCCCAGGAGACTCTCGTAGGTCCTACAGGCGTCGTGGTTGCCGATAAGGAAGTTGCATACTATCAGACAGGTGAAATCGACCCTGCTGACAACACATTCTACTGGTTTGGTATTCCTGTGGCAGAGGGTATATGCAACCTCTACACAGTCAACCTGGAGACAGGTGCTGCCACATTGGTTCAGCCCCTCGGTGAATACAACTTAGCAGGTGCAATTATTGATAAGCCCGCAGCCAACGAAGGTGCTCCCGCAGCCGTTGAGAATCTGGCTTTGACCTTCACCGATGGTGCCACCACCGGTACTGTATCTTTCACCGCTCCTACCAAGACCTTCGGTGGCGCCGACCTCACCGGTGAGCTGACCTATACTATTAAAGTTGGCGACGAAGTGCTTGCCACAGGTACTACCACTCCAGGAGCTAATGTCACTGCAGAAGTGACTCTTCCTGAGGGTATGCAGACAGTTAAGGTGTTTGTTTCCAACGCTGAAGGCGACAGCCCCTCCGCTAAGCAGTCGCTCTGGATTGGCTTCGACCAGCCCAAAGCCCCAGCTAACGTAGCTTTCACCGCCGATGGCAACAACATCACCGTGACATGGGATGCAGTAACAGAGGGTGTACACAATGGTTACATGGCAGCTGTTACTTATAACGTCTATCGCATTGTAGGCGAGGAGAGGACAAAGGTTGCAGAGAATATCTCAGCCACCACCTTCACCGAGACCCTTGACCTTGGCTCACTCGCCGTTTACAAATATGGTGTAGAAGCCGTCAACGGCACAATCGCCAGCGCACTTACCATTTCTGACGGTACCGCATTAGGCAATGCCATTGAGCCTCCTTACACAGCCAACCTGACCAATGAAGATGTGTTCAATCTCTTCTCTGTAATTGATGCCAATGACGACGGTTCCACATTCACATACTACAGTGAGGCACGTTATTGTTATCACTCATCAAATCCTGCTGACGACTGGCTCATCTCACCTCCAATTCATCTGAAAGCCGGCAAGGCATACAACGTGATTGTCAACGCCTCTGCCTATAGCGCAAGATATCCCGAGCGTATGGAGGTGAAGGTTGGCAATGCCGCTGAGCCCAGCGCTATGACCATCACCGCCATCCAGCCAACTGATGTTACATGTCCAAGTGAGGCACCAGAGGACTACGAAGGCACCGTACAGGTGGCAGAAGAGGGTGACTATTACTTTGGTGTCCACGCCATCAGTGACCCCGATCAGTTCTATCTCTATGTCAACTCACTGACAGTGGAACTGGGTCCTGAGCCAGGCACACCACAAGCAGTCACCAACCTGACAGTTACACCCGACGCTGAGGGCTTTACCGCTGCTACCATTAGCTTCGTGGCTCCTACCCTCACCATTGCTGGCGACAACCTGACAGGCAATATCAAAGCCGACATCTATCGCGATGGCGAACTGATTGCCACCCTCGAGGATGTGGTTCCAGGATCTGAGCAGAGTTACGACGATGCTGCAGAAGATCTAACCATTGGCACACACACCTACCAGGTATATGTATCAAATGACCTTGGTACTGGTCTCAAGAGTGAAAAAGTCTCTGCCTACATCGGTATGGACATCCCTGGCGACATTGCCAACGTAAAAGTGAACGACAACATTGGTACTATTAACATCAATTGGGATAAGGTGACCGAAGGTGTCAACGGTGGTGTCATCATCCCTGAGAAGATGGACTACCTGGTATGGTCGCTTTATGTTGACAGCTTAGGTTATCTGAACTATGACCAGAAGCTTGACTCACTGCGTGATGCCAATACCACAACTGTATCATACGACGCCAATGTTGGTGAGCAGAACTACGCATACTGGGCTGTACAGCCTAAGAATGAAGCAGGTGCAGGTAACGCTACCGTTGGTTCACTTATCATTGGTAAACCTTTCGATTTGCCACTCGAGGAGCATTTCGCCGGCAACCAACTGCAGATTCCAGGATGGTTCTCCGAGACTGACGGTTCGACATACGTCTCAGGTTGGTATGAGTATGACAATGTCAGCATGTTCTTCGACGCAGAGTCTTCTGATGGCGACGGCGCAAGCATTGGCATCAGCACTCAGGCTCCCAGCACATGGGGCATGCTCACTCCCGGTAAGATCAACGTGGCTGGCATCGCCAACCCGAACCTTATCTTCGACGTGAAGAGCACTTCACGCAACAATAAGTTCTATGTAGCCATCCAGAAGATTGATGGCACTGAGGAGGTTGCACTTGAGGACTTCGCCCCCACCGCTGACTTCCAGACCATGAAGGTGAACCTGGCCAAGTATGCAAACGAGCCCTACATCTTTGTGAAATTCTATGCCCTGTTCGACGAGGTTGGTACCTTCTGGATTGACAACATCAACTTCATCGACTTCATGGAGTACAACCTTGCAGCCAACAAGATCAGTGCCCAGAAGAACGTCAACGCCGGTAGCAACAGCGTCGTGAAGTTCACCGTGAAGAACATGGGTGAGAACGAGGCCAAGAACTACAAGGTGAAAGTAAGCGTGGCCGACGAGGTACTTGTTGACGAGACCGTGAACGAGCCTCTGGCATCACTTGCTTCCAAGACATTCGAAGCTACCTACGCTACCACTATCTTCACCGAGGCTGGTGCCAAGGCCGTGAAGGCAGAAGTGACCTACGACAACGACCTCAACGACGACGACAATGCCATCGAGGATGTGATTACCGTTGTTGCTCCTTCAGCCGCTGGTGTTGAAAACCTCACCGCAGAGGCTCAGGAGAATGGCTATAAGGTACGCTGGTCTGCTCCTTCTGTTATGTCAACTACAAAGGTTGAGACCTTCGAAGATACTGAGGTATTCCCAACCTTCGGCATTGGTGGTATTACCGAAACCAACCACAGTGGAGCCTTTGGCGACTGGAAACTCTATGACGGCGACGGTATGAGTGTTTATGGCTGGCAAAGTGAGGCTATTAGTTTCGAGAATGAATACCTGCCCAATGCTTGGATGCCATTCGATCCTCAGAAGGCAGGCTTCAGCCCTGAGCAATATGCTCCTCATAGCGGCAGCCAGTTCCTCATGGCAATGTGTCCAGAAGGCGTATCCGACGACTGGCTCATCTCACCTGAGTTGCCTGGTATGGCACAGACCATCAGTTTCTGGGTATCTGAGGCAACCACACAATATGGCAATGAGACCTTCGAGATTCTTGTCTCAAGTACTGACAATGAGATTACAAGCTTCACCAAGATTGCCAATGATGCAGTTCAAATCGACGAATGGACCAAGTTCTCATACAACCTGCCCGAGGGCACGAAGTACTTCGCTATTCGCCATACTGGCAACGACATCTTCGCAATGTTTGTTGACGACATCGAGTTTACCGTTGGCGGCGGCTCCATCGAAAGCTACAATGTGTATGTTGACGAAAAACTCTACGGCAACACCGAAGAGACCAACATCGACGTTAAGGACCTCGCTGAGGGTGGCCACAAGGTGAGTGTGACAATTCTCTATGCCGGTGGCATCGAGTCTGCTCCTGTAAGCATCAACATCGACGTGACTGCCATTGAGGAACTCCTCTCCAATGACAATCCTGTTGACATCTACTCACTCGACGGTGTACTCGTACGCCAGAATGCTACTTCAGCCTCTGGTCTGAAGAAGGGTGTTTACATCGTAAACGGCCGTCAGGCTATCGTCCGCTAATCCATTTAGATTCATATAAAAAAGGCGCGGCCCGCGAGGGTCGCGCTTTTTTATAACCATTTTTTTGTCAAATGATGAATTTTTATTAACTTTGCAAGCTTATTATATTCATCACTATGCGTTTTACAATTACATCTTTATTAGTATTGATTCTTGGCCTGGCATACGCCAGCCCTATGGCTGCAGGCCCACGTGATAAACAACAGATGGTCAATGCTGCTGCCACTGCTATCAACAAGACTCGTGGCAACCGGCACATGGCTCCTCGCAACGAACCTATCGAAGTGTTGAAAGAGATGCCACAACTGTCGGTCATCGGTTATAAGAGCGGTGGTTTTGCCATTGTCTCTGCCGACGATTTGGTGCCCGAGATTTTAGGTGTCTCATATACGGAATATACCGGTGAGCAGAACCAGAACTTTGCCTGGTGGCTCCATGCCATGTGCGATGCCGTGGAATATGCCACAACAAACAATGTGCAGCGTGCACCTATCGCCCCTGACACCAGCAGATTCCCTGATGAAGTGGAACCAATGATGACCACACTATGGGACCAGGATACACCTTACAACAACTTCTGCCCTACTTTCAGCGGCAGTACAAAATGCCTCACGGGGTGTGTCGCCACTGCCATGGCACAAGTGCTCAACTATCATAAGATACCAGATCACGGTATTGGCAAGCATACCATCTATTACGGTAGTCAACCCGTAACGGCCGATTTTGAGAACACTTACTACGACTGGGGCAACATGCTCGACGAATACAAATATGGACGTTATAACGATGAAGAGGCCTCTGCAGTCGCTACACTGATGATGAACTGTGGTATCGCCGCTGACATGGAGTATGGCGGCCCCAGCGAAGGAAGTGGTGCCTATTCCGACGTTGCAGCCAATGGTCTCCGCCAATATTTTGGTCTCTCAGACGTTGTCTTCTATGACCGTACCAGCTATAATGATGACGACTGGATGGATATCGTCTTCATGGAATTGAGTGAGAATGGTCCCGTCTATTATGGTGGTGCCGATATGACCATGGGTGGCCATGCTTTTGTGCTCCATGGCTACGACTCCACCGGCATGGTGTATGTCAACTGGGGATGGAGTGGCGACGATGATGGCTATTACGACATTTCACTGCTCAATCCCAGCTACTATAAATTCAGATACTATCAAGATATGATTGGCGGTATCTCCAGTCAGAAGAAAGACCTGCTGGCCAAGGAACTCGAAGTGGAAAAAGCCGGACAGCTGACCAGCTTGCTTCCTGATTCACTCATTGGCAACTTAGGTTCGCTTTCTGTGATTGGTCCTATCAACGGCCAGGACTTGAAACGCATACGTGAAATGGCAGGCCGCGACATCTATAACGAAAAGACAAAAGGTTGCCTGAATAGCCTCGACCTAAGCCGTACGTCCATTGTCGGCGGTGGTACCTATATGGTGGAAAATGGCCTGAACCTTGCTACCAAAGACGATGAACTGCCACGTCGAGCTTTCTATGGCTGCAACAAACTCGTCTCACTCCAACTGCCCTCCAACATCAAGAGTTATGGAGATGGTGCCCTTGCACTCTGCAACAGACTGAAAGAAATCACTTTCATCCCTGCTGAAGATGCCAATTTCATCATTGAGAAAGATATACTTTGGAACAAAGAAGGCACCGAGGTAATTGCTGTGCTACCCTCTGCTAAAGGTGAAATCATCCTGCCACATGGCACACGCACTCTGCACGACTATGCTATGGCCGGCTGCAACAAAATAACCAAAGTCATCATCCCTGATGGCATCGAACTAATCGGCAAGGAGGCATTCAATGGCTGTAACAACCTCTCTGAACTGCGTGTTGCCAGCCGTTATGTTCCGGAATTGGGCGGTGCTAATGTATTTACAGGCATGCTCAACAGCCACAACGATATATATGTGCGAAGCGGTATGAAGAATAAGTTCTTAGCTGCTGCCCAATGGAAGGATTTTACACAGGAGCATATCAAAGAATTTGGCACCAGCGTGAAAGTGCGCAACACCATCAGATACTATGGCGACGAAAATCCCAACCTGAAATATACCATTAGTGGTGACAAGATTGAGGGTGAACCGGAACTGCATTGCGATGCCACCCCAACATCACCTGTTGGCAGATACCCCATCACCATTTCAGCTGGTACTATCACCGACGACGCAGTGGACTTCTATGATGGTTACCTGGTAGTACAACGTGCACCTCTCACCGTGACAGCCGTGGATTGCGAGCGCTATCTGAACGCCGAAAACCCAACATTTGCACTGAGCTTTGAGGGTTTCAAGAACAATGAGACCGACACCGTGTTCGTCGTGAAACCCACCGCCACCACTACCGCCACTATCGACTCTCCCGCCGGCACCTACCCCATCACCGTAACAGGTGGTGAAACAAACAACTACGAACTAAGCTACGTAGAAGGCACTCTGACTGTGCTCAACGAAACGGGTATTGTGGAAATTGTGAATGCCGACGACAAGAAAGTGGTTTACAACCTCAACGGTTCACGCATCAATGCTGCACAAATGGGCAAGGGCGTCTATATCATCAACGGCAAGAAATACGTGGTGAAATAATGCTGAGCCATATCCGACTTATAGCCTTCGATGCCGACGACACACTGTGGGACTGTCAGTCGCACTTCGATGCCGTCGAAAAGCAATATTGCGAACTTCTATCCGATTATGGTTCTGCCGACTTCGTGTCGGCAGAGCTGTTTAAAACCGAGACACGCAATATGGCAGAATTGGGCTATGGCAGCAAGGCTTTTACACTATCGCTGATAGAAAATGCCGTGCTGCTCAGCCATGGCAGCATCAAAGCCGACCTGTTGCTCCGCATCGAAATGTTAGGGCGCAGTCTGATGCAGCTCCCTGCCACCCCACTGCCTGGCGTAGAGGAAACGCTGAAGAAAATTCGGGCGATGAGTCGGTATAAAATGACCGTCTTTACCAAAGGTGAAATCATCGAGCAAGAACACAAACTGATGCGCTCCGGTCTCTGGCCATTGTTCGACCGTGTGGATGTTGTGGCCGACAAGACACCACGCCAGTATCGTGAACTCTGCATGACCTTTGGTATCGACATCTCTGAATTACTAATGGTGGGCAACAGCTTCAAGAGCGATATCGCCCCCGTGCTCGAACTGGGAGGGTATGCCGTACACATCCCCTTCGAGAAAATGTGGCAGCACGAGGAAACCGATGAATATGACCATCACCAACTTTTCACCCTCGAGAACATCAGGCAGTTAGAGGAGATATTATAAGAGGTGAGAGGTGAGAGGCGAGAGGCGAGAGGTGAGAGAATAACTTTACCGTTGTAAGGGACATATTTTACGCATGCTTGAATAAAAGCACAAAAAGGGCTGTGACGTTTGCCACAGCCCTTTTTGAGTGTTTTATTTATGTTTTATTTAATCAGCACCTTCTTGGTGGAACCATCCGACATTCGGATGATGTTGACACCAGGCTGGGCTGTACGAATCATCCGACCATCAATAGTATAACGGAGCACCTCATGCACATTCATTTCGGTGTCGGTATTTATATCGCGAACACCCGTCTCTGTTGTTTCTAAATAATACTTATTACCATTAAGCACTTTACCAGTATTATCAAGTACTATAGCTATTACAGCTACCTTATTATAGTCAATCACATTAAGCAAAGCCTGTTTTGTGGGCATATTGACTGTATAAGACAACTCTTTGGAGTCACCGTTTGAGAAACTACCTAATTCAACAGAGTATTTCCCGTTTTCCTTATAACTTGAAAGTGCTACATCATCAAACGGCCAAAAGAATGATGACTGTCCTAACTCACCATCCTTGCAGAATTGTGCTATGATTTCATCGGCTCCCGCCTGTGAAGGAGTATATTGAGAATAGTAATTTTGCTGCCTCCATGAGTTGGCAGTCCCTTGCAGACTATCAGCTATCAATACTAAAGCGAGCCTAAGTCCTGAATGATTAGCATAGGCCTGAACTTTAACTGTAGCATCGACGGCTGTCTTTGCCTCATTGTATTCACCATCCACAAAAACACTTATAAAAGCACCTTTAGCGATTTCCTTGTCTATATTGTGACAAATATCTATTTCGTCGGAGCCATAGTAAGGGTCGGTGAGAACTTCACGGTCAATCATACACTGTGGTGCCCCTTGGAAGGGTAAAGCCT
Source organism: uncultured Prevotellaceae bacterium (assembly GCA_900315075.1). Lineage (GTDB taxonomy): Bacteria > Bacteroidota > Bacteroidia > Bacteroidales > Bacteroidaceae > Prevotella. The sequence continues at coordinate 9,012 of OMXV01000023.1, forward strand.
CATAGTCGCTGATGAACATGGGGTCATCTTCATTATACTGATGCAAGCCAATACCCACAAAACGACTGCCATAGATATCGCGCATTTTCTTCATACCAGCCAAACCGCGTGGACACCATCCACATCTTGTACCGGTAAATTCCTCCACCACCACATTACGTGCCACTTTAGCCGCGACTTGTACGCTGTTATTCAATGGATTGACATCCTCACCTCCAGCGATACGTGTCACGGTCACAGTAAGAGGTTTATCTATTCCCACTCCATCGGGCACGTTTTCCAACACCACCATCACATTTTCCTCCTTACCAACGACAATAGGTGTCTTACAAGTGGCTACATGATTGTAACCCTCGGCAGTAAAGGTGAGGTCGTACTCTGTAGCAGCAGCACTACCAAAGTTGGCAATCCTGGTGCTAACACTGAATATACCAGGTCCTTCGAGCATACCCTCCGACGAGATTACCTTCAAGTCGTATGGTGGCATATTTGTACCATCTATGAGACACTCGATGCTTAGCACACCGTCGGCACTCACATCCTGCCACTCTTTACCGGCACCTAATTGGACGAATGACGTGTTTGCTCTTGGCTCCCCGACAATAGAAATCGGCTTGTCGCCATATTTCTGGCTATAGGTATATCCGATATAGAAACCCTCGCCGTCATTGAAATCATAGGGGGTGTCGAACACGATTTCATTCCAACCAGTGACAGGTTTCACACCATTACCGGAACGGCGTATCACACCTGTTGCAAGATTCTCACCATCGAGCGACTTGCGCACCCATACACGCAAGGAATCGCAATACTTGTTGGTATAGACACCTGCCCGAACACCAACCAACTGATTGCCAGCATACGTTGCCAACAAATCGGGTGCCACATACACTGCGGCACTCACATGCCCTTTGCTGGATAAGACATATCCACTGGCTGTAATAGCCACCTCGCCATTGGAATAGCCTACCGGCACAACTACTGCCTTACAGACACATCCCAATGACGCCATCAAAAACAAAAGTAAAATTTTACGCATGAATTTATTTTTTATAAAATATTTCGAAATTAAGAGATCCCTATTTCACTGGTACTTGAATTACCTGCTGCACTCCAGCATTGTTATAGACAAAGACGACAACAGCCATGTTCTCTGGTTTCCATCCTTCATCAAGCGTACAGGTGAAAGAGTCATCCCGCCGCTGTCCCTCAGTAATGTTGTAGGCTGTTCCCCATGTGCCATTGACAGAACGGCGGAAGACATGGTTGTGGGTGTATTCACGGTTGACACTACCATCAGGCATATACTGGAAATCCACAATGCCATTCTCAATTAGCCACACCTGCAGATTGCCTGTGGTATTGCCATCGATTCCCTCACTGTTGACCACCACACGCAACTCCCTTGTCTCATCAGTGTATTCTGTCGTAGCCGACAAACTGACGGGTGCCGTGAATGACAACTCCTCACGCACGAGAGAACTCCATGTGGGGTATTCGCTGGTGCCTTTACGGTCGATTACGCCCTTTGGCTGTGACTCCACACGCCAATAGTTGAAATACTCATCACCCTCTTCGGTATAAAGTGAATAAGGCACGCCACGAGATGTCTTGGCAAATGGTCCGGAATGAATTCCCACGGCTATCACCGTGTCGGCACCATAAAACTGCTGCAAGTGCTCTATCTCGTCAGTGGCATTAGGACAGTTGACACATCTCTGGCCAGTAAAGTCCTCTATGAGTACATTGCGGGCAACCGATGCTGGTTTGACATAAATCAGGCGGTTTTCCTCGTTGACGGTATCACAGGATGACAGCACATATATGGCCATCATCACGATTGCTGATATAATTATTCTGGCTTTGCTCATGACTTAAAAATTGTAATTGTACGACATGGTAAAACCCTTGCTTGCCGGGACATAGCGGCAGACACCTCCCGAACAGTTGTAACCGGCGCGTGTGCGGCCATACCCTAATTGCAGGCGGTGTGCGCCAGCATTGAAAGTGACCAAACCCTGGTAATAGTGGATATCGGTAACCCCACAGTTATAGGTATCTGAAACTGTAAACATCAACTTCGGCAGCACCGAGAGTTCCAACAATGCAAACACCCAGTCGCCATCGTCTTTGCGTGTGTTGAGGTATTGTGCCTCGCCACGAAGGGTGACTTTATTACTGATACGATATTTGGCATCTGCCACAAAGATATTGGAATGTATCATACCACCTTCACCCTCGACAATCGTCCTGTTATAGAACTGATTCATATACATCAGGTTGAGTTTCAGTGATTTCGAAAGTTTCTTCTCCACCTGCAGATTGATGTCTTGATAATAGGTCTCATCACCCCACTTCCAGAACGACGAGCCATATCTCTCAGTGACTTTAGGATTTTCCACAGCATTGGCAACATCATACATATTGCGGTCGATTGAATGCACATGTGAGAAATTGAGTCGCACGTTAGTGCCATATTTGCCACCCAAAAGCGTGTTCTTCTTAAAGGTATAACCTAATTCTGCCTGATAGGCCCATTCACCCTCTGGGTGGGTTGCATATGGATAAAGAGCCGCAAGTGTATATGTATGCTCCATGGTGAAAGCTGGCAGGTGATTGATGAATGATGAGATACCATTCATCGAGCGTTTACTACGGAACGACATATTGTCGCTTCGTTTCACCTGCGTCAAAATACTCATGCCTCGCTTGGAATAGGATGCTGAAAGCATCGCCACATTTCCACGGCGATAACTATAAGAATTGTCGAATGAGGGGTCTTGTGATTTCTGGGCATACTCTGCCAACACACTGACATTGCCCTTTTGGAACCGTGCCCTGACATCAAAGGCATTCACGTTTTCGGGAAAACGGTACTTATAGGTAGGATTGTAGAAAACATCCTCCTCGCGCTCATGTTTGTTGACAACAGAAGCGCCAAAGGTCAGGAAAGTTCCTGCATCCTGCATCCGCTTCGACCACTGGTCGATGCTAAGTTCCACATCAGCACCCGAAACGAGGGCATCGTTGTAGTTCCAGTAATGGCGCTGATATCCGGTGAGTCCTTTCACTGTGACACCTTTCAAGGGTTTTGCCACCACACGTGCTCCCAAGAGTGAATTATCCACACCGAGCGACCGCTCCTCGTATGTTCGAAGAATAAATCCGCTGCCAAATTGCTCGTAAAAGTTACCAAGCGTGATTTCCAGTTTGTCGATGTGCATCTTGGCATAGATATTGGCAAGACCCCACCCTTTGAAGTCGTTCTCATAGCCTGGCAATGGGAAACGCATAAACTCCACACGTGCGCCCACATCGACGCACTTGCTCATCATGTGAAGGTCGGCATAGGTGTTGGTCAACCCCCAATGTTCCGACTCTTCAGCACCAATCTTGGTATCTTCCTGAGGGATGAGTGCATCGCTCTGGATACTACCAGTGAAAGTCACCTTGCCACCGTCGTTGTCGTCCTGTGCCAATGCCACCGACACACCCGACAGTGCCAAAAGGAATAAAATCAATGTCCTTCTCATTTCCCTACCAGTTCGCGCACTTTCTCAATGAGTTCTTCTTCAGCACCCTCTGTGTAGCCATTGTGCTTATAGACAATGTTACCACTGCCATCGACAATCAGCACATAGGGAATCATCTGGATACCCAATGCGCGTTTCAAATCGCTGTTGGGATCGAGTAGCACTTCATAGGTCCATCCGTGGTTATCAACCAATGGTTTCACCTTATTAATATTCTGTGCTTCATCGATGGAGACGGCAATTAATTTCACACCTGTCTCTTCCACCCATTCATCATAAACTTCACTGATGGCAGTCAATTCACGGTTGCAGGGTTTACACCATGTGGCAAAAAAGTCAATGATTATCGGTTTGCCATTGTTGGAAAGCGTGTCGGTTCTGACGGTTTTGCCTTCCATTGTTTTCAGTGTCACGGCTGGTAACTGTGCGCTGACATTAGTTGCAATGCCCATTAGGGCAACTACAATGATAAAAAATAATTTCTTCATACTTATTCTTTTTTAATTTATATGCAAAAATAGATATAATTTGGCAATTATGGAATATGTTTCAGTTAAAAATTGTTGTGATGGGGCCAATATATGTTTTTGTGGGTAGATGAGATAAGCTACGGCTTGGAAACACAAAATAAATGCCATTTTATTTTGTATTTCGCTCGCCTTGCATTATCTTTGCAGCGGAATTGGTCCCATAGTTCAATGGATAGAACAAGTCTCTCCTAAAGATTAGATCCGAGTTCGATTCTCGGTGGGACTACTACTTAAATAATTAATCAACTTACAACTTGACTCTGCCTTGAACAAAATAGGTGGGTTAAGTCGTTGTTTCTATTCAAAGACCTTTACCTCTCAATCGAGAGAAAATCATCTACTAAATAAACCAAATAAACAACTAACGTATGAAAAAAATCTTTACACTCGTTACTGTGGTGCTTTGCGCCATGAGTGCCAATGCACAAGACGTTTACAATGCCATTGTGGACGGTAAACTGGCTTCAGAATTTGCTGCTGTGGCTGGTGAAAGCGGTGGTGTGGCCAACAACACCGTCAACGGCCAGTCTGTAGTCGTTATGAATGCTGGTAAGGCCACCGTTACTGGTGTGGGTGGAACTACCCCTGCCAACGACACTGAAATTGGTGGCGCTGCCCAACAGATTGTCCCAGGTGCACCTGTTGAGGGCAGAGAGAACACCTACTACATCGAATCGGTGGGTGCATGGAATGATGTCAACTGGGGAATGAAAAACCAAGGCGACATCGACTTCTGGTATGTGACAGGAACTGGCAACCCCTATGTGGAGATGTATGCCCTTCAAAACTCCAAAGATGGTGAACTCATCGAAGGCAGCTACAAGGCCGACTACGTCTATTATGAGCCAGATGGTTCATTGGGTATGCCTATCACTGGCTTGTACTACAAATTCACTGCCACCGCCAAAGGTGCTTTCAAAGTGAAGGTATGGGCCAACAAAGGTAACCGCAAAACTTTTGTGGTAAATGCCAAAGATATGAAAGCACAGCCACTGTATGCTTCTGGTTATATTAATGGTGTAAATGATGCCGATGGCAAGAAAAGACTGCTCACCGTACAGGAAGTGGACTCCGTACACCATGTGTATATCTACGATGCCTACGACAAGATGGTGAAAGCCAATGAGGAGAATCCTGGCACCTACACCGAGGAGCAACTTGCCGAGAAGAAAGCTGAGTGTGATGCTATGGCCGTTGAGCGCCAATATGTCATCGGCAACGGCAACCAGAATTTCTGGGGTTGGCTAACATTCGACATTGAGGCTGGCGAGGAATACTGGGTGTTCCAGCACAGCTCACAGATTGGTTTCGGCGGCTTTGAGTTCCATGAGGGTAAGACTGCAGAGGAATTAATCTCTGGCATCGAGGGTGCCTACGTCTATACCACCAATTTCTCCACCTACGAGGATGACGAAACAGGTGAGCGCATGACATGGAAAGGCGAGAAGATTGTGGGAGCTGGACAATTCACCTCTACAGAAGAAGAGGGTGCCATATTTGGCGACTACTTCCAGAATGTTTCTGGCCCATCACCACGCTCCAACTACTGTCTGCTGCCTGAGGATGTACTTGCACATTCCGGAAAGACCCACGAACTGACCATTGCCTTCTGGGTGAGTGCAGAGGGCTTTACTCCCGACCAGTACACTTACGCACCAATGTTCACTGCATATGCTCAGCAGAACAACCCCAACACATGGCCTATGATGGCATTGCAGAGCCGCGGTCCGATTCAGGTGAACAATGCAGGCTGGTGTGACTTCCTTGGTGCACAGCATGTGAACGGTAAGGTAAACATCTACAATGCCAACTCTTGGGAAGCTGGCGACGCTGCTTACAACTTCGTTAACAACTGGCTGGAGGATCAGAAGTGGCACTACTACACCGCAGTCTTTACCGACACCAATGTCAAGGTATTCCTCGACGGTGTAGTGAAGAATGAGTGGAACATCGACGGTGTGACCGAAGGACAGATTGTCAGTGGATTGTTCACAAATGGTGCTGACCTGAAATATGTCTGCCTCGGTGGTAACCAGGCATGGGACTGGGGTGACAACGACGCTCCATTCCGCTTCGCACGCTTGATGATCAAGAACACCAAGATGAGTGCTGGTGAGATCAAGGCTCAGATGCTGGCCGACTTCCCCGGCTACGAAGAATATCAGAGTGGTACTGGCATCATGGGTGTCAACGTGACCAAGACCACCACTAATGGTGCTATCTACAACCTCGCCGGACAAAAGGTGAACGATACCTACAAAGGCATCATCATCAAGGATGGCAAGAAGATGATTAACAAATAATCAACTACATCATTAAAATCAAAGCTGCACAGGGCTGATGCTCTGTGCAGCTTTATTTTGGGGGAGTGTGGGCAATAGCCTAATTTTCAATCCTCAAATATCGTGCAAACCGAGTGAAATGAAACTTGTTTCAATTTCCGAGGTGCAGCCGATATTCATCAGACATCGTCTGATAATCTTCAATCCTCAATTGTAATGTCCCTTTAACTACTCTTTAACTACTTTTCTATAGCAGCGATAATTTTCAATCCTCAATTGTAATGTCCCATTAACTACTCTTTAACTACCCTTTAACTACCCTTTAACTACCTTTTAACTACCCTACAGCTATAACACAGAGGGCGGTCGAGAATTTCGACCGCCCTCTGGCTATTGATTGAAGTGAATGCTTATTATGCTTTTACAGTCTCTTCAGCTTTTTCACCCTCTTCCTTGATTTTACGTCCCATTGTTAGGTAAGCAGTAGGAGCAGCAATGAAGAGAGATGACAGTGTACCGAAGATAACACCAAGAATCAATGCAAACGAGAATCCACGGATACTCTCACCACCGAGGAAGAAGATACAGAGCAACACAATCAATGTAGATACAGAGGTATTGACTGTACGAGCCAAGGTCTGGTTGAGTGAGTCGTTGAAGAGTGTCTGCAAATCACGCTTCTTGTAGAGGTTCAGGTTCTCACGTACACGGTCGAACACCACCACCTTATCGTTGATAGAGTAACCAATGACGGTAAGGATAGCACCGATAAATGTCTGGTTAATCTCAAGTGAGAACGGCACGATAGCCCACAAGGCTGAGAAGAATCCAATTACGATGAGGGTATCGAATGCCAATGCCACGATAGAGCCGATAGAGAATGCCACGTTGCGGAAGCGCAAGAGGATGTAGAGGAAGATTGCGATCAATGCTACGATGACACTGATGATAGCCTTCTGCGTGACATCACGAGCGATAGACGGACCTACAGTTGTATTACTCTTAATAGCACCTTTATTACGATCTCTGAATTCATTGAAATCCTTCTGATTTACCATCTTGGCATCTTTCAGAGCTTTGTAAAGTCTGATTTCAGTTTCCTGATCAACAGTGATAGTATCTCCAAATTCTTTCTTGTACTGTGGAGCCACTTCACTATTTTTGGCAATCTTGTAGTTGGTAGATACACGGATTGTCTTTTTGTCGGTACCCAAGGCGATACAAGACACTGTTGCTTCGTCACCAAACTCAGCAGACAAAACTTTTGTCACATCTTCAGGCTCAACAGCTTTCTCGAAACTCATCTGATAGTTACGTCCACCAGTGAAGTCAATACTCAAACTGAGGCCTCTCACAATAAAGAATCCGATGAAAATCAGTGCAGCAAGCCCCCAAGCAAGGTAGGACTTCTTGAAGTTACCCATGAAGTTGAAATGGGTGTTCTGCATGAGGTTGCGTGAAAGCCGTGTGCTGAATGTCAGGTTGAGCCACTTGTCTCTCTTATGCATGAACTCATAGACAAGACGTGTGAGGAACACAGCGGTGAAGAATGAACAGCAGATACCGATGATAAGTGTAACGGCGAATCCCTTCACAGGTCCTGTACCAATCATCAACAGGATAACACCAGTGATAATAGAGGTAAGGTTGGAGTCGAAGATGGCCGAGAAGGCATTGCTATAACCAGAGGCAAGCGCTTGTCGCACATTCTGTCCTTTTCGCAACTCTTCCCTTGTACGTTCATAGATAAGCACGTTGGCGTCCACAGCCATACCCAAAGTAAGCACGATACCGGCGATACCAGGCATAGTGAGTGCCGACTGGAATGAAGCCATGATACCCATGGTGAAGAAGAGGTTGATAATCAGTGCTGAGTTGGCCATCATACCAGGAACAAAGCCATACATGAGCACCATGTAAATCATCAACAGGATGAAAGCCACAATGAAGGAGATAATACCCTGACGGATGGACTGTGCACCAAGCGACGGTCCTACCACCTCTTCATTCACAATCTTCACAGGCACTTTCATACGTCCAGACTTAAGGGTGTTGGCCAAGTCTTTTGTATCCTCTATGGTAAAGTTACCACTAATCTGAGTGTTACCGCCTGTAATTTTATTAATTACATTAGGAGCACTATAGACCAAATTGTCGAGGATAATAGCCACAGGTTTGCCCACATTAGCACCAGTGAGTTTTGCCCAGTCATCAGAACCCTTTGAATTCATCTGCATGGTCACGATAGGCTTTCCGCTCAACTGCTCAAAGTCATCCTTAGCATTTGTCACCACATCACCCTTGATGGCAAGGTCTGTCTCCTTAATAGCATACAGTTCATAGACATGCTTCTGATCCTTTAGACGATCAGTTGGCTTGGCACTCCACAGCAATCTCAAGTCATCAGGGAGTGTATTGGCTTCATGACTATGCAGAATGCTGTTGATAGCTGCTGTATCTGTATCAAGTGCCATCAAAACGATACAACCTGCATCACTAAACATTTGGCCTCCAAACACTTTGCCCAATAATGGACCTTGGTTCTCTGCCTGTGCCAGGTTAGGAGTATCTTGCTTTGGAAGCGTGTCAGTTTTCTCTGCAACCTCCTTTTTGTCGGCCTCTTCCTTCTTGGGCTCAGCATTATTTGCTTCTTCCTTCTTGGGTTCAGCACTGTCTGTCTCAGAAGCTTTCAGCTTGTTGTTGATTTCCACAAGCAGTGGGGTAATCTGCTGCGACTGATATGTCTCCAAGAACTCCAGGTTTGCGCTTCCCTGCAACAGTTTACGCATACGCTCGGGATCTTTCACACCAGGCATTTCCACCATAATGCGGCGGCCATCAACAATCTGGATATTTGGCTGAACTACACCAAAGCGGTCGATACGATTGACAATGACATTTCTGGCATCTTCTATCGTCTCATCCATCTTTTTACGCAGCAAGTCAATTACTTCCTTGTCTGAAGAATTGGGGCCAATCTCAGCATTCTGAGCGGCAAAAATACCAGCCAAGTTTTTGTTGTAATGCTCATCAAGCAATTCGATGAAATCTTTTTTATCATCCTTTGACCATTCGTCTTTGGCAGCTGTCATAGCTTTCACGAAGTCAGCATCTTTACTGTTATTCGAAAGGCCATTTACCAATTCGGGGACATCTACCTCGAGCATCACATTCATACCACCTTTAAGGTCGAGTCCGAGACCGACTTGTGTCTCAAGGCACTTCTGATATGAATAAATCCCCAAAAATTTGGCATTCTCCAAATACTCCACGCTGTCCGGTGCCTCTCCCGCATTTTTCTCCATACGGTTTGCCACAAAAGAGAAGGACAGATAGAACAAACTTGCCAGCGTCAACAAGACCGCTGTAACAATCACAATTCCTTTGTTTTGCATTTCTTATTTTTATTGTTATTTTAAATTATTATCAAGATGTGAAATCGTGACAATGCCCCTTGACAAAAAGTCATTTCACGTAATAGCGTGCAAAGATACGGAATTTTTCAGATTTAGGAAAATTTTATCCTTGTAATTATTTATTTTTGGGGCTTTTGTCGCTTTTTTAGGCTACAAATGATGGGATAATGGTCGCTATATTCGATATTTGTATTGATTTTGCATTCAAATGGCTCTATGTCATCGGAGCATAGTATATTGTCGATTCTCACATAGATACCTTTGCTTCTATGCGAGAATCCAGGTCCGATACCCGTTCGCGTATAGCAATCAGACAAATGTTTTGTTAGCACATGGTGGGTATAAGAGATAGGCGTATCATTGATGTCACCACAGAATATGATACTTGAGTTTTGATGGTTTTTGATATAATCAGATACAATTTGTGCTTGTCTTGCCCTTTTTGCCGCAGAGGATTTGAGTTTCTCGGCAATTGGCTGTTCGTCGATGCTTCCTCGCTTTCTCTTGACAAAGTCATCTATCTCGTCTTTCTCTCCTTCTGTCAATTTAGTACTTTCAAGATGACTGTTGATAACAATCAATGTATCCCCATCGATATCCAAATAGAAAGCTCCTGTTGTATTGGTTGAGGTATCGACATGAATAACCTCTTTTTTCAAAATAGGATATTTGCTATAGATAGCTATTCGCTCTTTTCGTGGCTCATTTAAAATTTCAGAATATGGATAAACAAAGGCAAGATGTCTTTTTCTCAGAGAGTCACACTTATTTTCTTTGTATTCTTGTAAACATACCACATCTGCATTCTCCTCAACGATATATTTAGCCAATTTGCCGGGAGTAACAATAGTTTCCTTATCCATCGTAAAGTAGCATACATTATACGACATGATTTTCAAACTTCCCTCTGGAGCTTTTTGGGGGATGTTGAGGGGACAATACGACCGAATGACAGGCAGACAGAGCAGCAGTCCCAAAATGGGTATCCACATATACCTGCGACGAATAAATAGCCAGAAAACCAAAAAGACAAGGTTGATTACCAGCGGTATAGGGAAAAACAACGTCAGCACCTCGTAGGAAGGATGCTTTTCGGGGCTGACCATCCCAGCGTACCCCATCGCACACATTGCCACTATCACCACAATATTGACAGCAGCAAAAATACGGAAGATGAAGATACTAAATTTCCTTATACCACTCATCTGTTTTTGTTGCTACTTTCAAACAGGAACTGCTTTTCCTCTTTTGTCAGGCTGGCATAACCATTTTTGCGGATTTTGTCGAGGATACGGTCGATTTCCTCCTCTGTAGCCTTTTTGTCGGCATTATAGTTCCAGTCGGCATTACGCGAACCATCTGAAGTATTGCCAGAATCTTTTGGCTTGCGCTGTTTCCATTTTTTCTTCAGATTTCCAAAGATATCCCCACCAGAACCACCAATACTACCTTCGGCCGAAGGATGCTTTTTCCAATATAAAATCAACAGGAATCCGAACAACATACCTCCGAGGTGCGCGAAATGAGCCACACCATCACCCTTTGTGCCAAGAGCCATGAAGAGTTCCAAAACCACATAAATCATAACAAACCACTTGGCCTTGATAGGAACAGGCAGAGGGAAGATAAAGACGCGTTCCTCTGGAAATAGCATTCCAAAAGCCAACAAGATAGCATAGATGGCACCAGAGGCACCAACTGTAGTCCAGGCATTGAGATTAATTGCATCTGTTTCAGTAACCAATGAGATTATCGAAAAGAAACCTATGCCAGATGGCTGCATCATATAGAGCTCCACATATTGTACGATTTCTTGAACAATCCCTGCTCCGATTCCGCACAAAATGTAATAAAAAAGGAACTTTTTTGCACCCCATACACGCTCAACTACGCAACCGAACATCCACAGTGCAAACATGTTGAAGAATAAATGCATCCATCCACCGTGCATAAACATATATGTGAATAATTGATAGATGGCAAAATCCTTAGCCAAGAAAAAATGCAAGCCCAAAACATCGTTGAGATCTACACTTTTTTCCAAAAGGACACATGCCAAAAATCCCAAAACATTTATTATCAGCAAGTTTTTTGTAACTATTGGAATACTACGCATATAAAAATTCTATTTTACTAAAAAACACGGCAAAATTACTAAAAATCTTCTTTATTACACACAAAATCAGTGCCATACACCACTTTTTTTGAGTTTTTACTCATTTTTTTCCATTTTTTGTTTGTTTTATGAAATGATTAATCTATATTTGCCAAAAATTCATAAAGAAAATTCAAATTCACTATTTTTAATTAAAAAAGTTATGAACAAATCAGAATTAATCGACCAAATCGCAGCAAAAGCTGGATTGACAAAAGTTGATGCTAAAAAGGCATTGGACGCTACCACAGAGGTTATCAAAGAAGCTCTCGTAGCAGGTGACAAAGTTGCTCTCATTGGTTTTGGTACATTCAGTGTTGGCGTACGCGCTGCTCGTGAGGGTATCAACCCACGTGACAAGAATGTGAAGATTCAGATTCCTGAGAAGAAGGTTGCTAAATTCAAGGCTGGTGCTGAACTGGCTGACGCCCTGAAATAATTTGTAATAAAAATTCTGAATATAAAAATCAGGCTCACACTATTTGCGTGAGCCTGATTTTTATATGGTCAGAAGTTAAGGGGGTACATTTGTCTAAACTCCCCCAAGTATTACGGTTGTTTTCCAATGTATGCCAGGATGCCTCCATCAACATAGAGAATATGTCCGTTGACAGCATCGGAAGCGTGTGAGGCAAGGAATACGGCTGGTCCACCTAATTCCTCGGGATTGAGCCAACGCCCAGCGGGAGTCTTGGCACAGATGAAAGAGTCGAACGGATGGCGTGAACCATCGGGCTGACGCTCACGGAGAGGTGCGGTCTGCGGTGTGGCAATATAGCCTGGGCCGATGCCATTGCACTGGATGTTGTATTCACCATACTCAGAGCAAATGTTGCGTGTGAGCATCTTGAGTCCACCCTTGGCGGCAGCGTATGCCGACACGGTCTCGCGTCCCAGCTCACTCATCATTGAGCAGATATTGATAATCTTGCCCTCACGGCGTTCCATCATCTCGGGGATAACAGCCGAAGAGCAGATAAACGGTCCCACAAGGTCGATATCGATGACCTGCTGGAACTCAGCACGCTTCATTTCATGCATGGGGATGCGCTTGATGATACCAGCGTTGTTGACCAAGATGTCGATTTGTCCTACTTCCTCATGGATTTTCTCCACGAGAGCTTTCACGTCATCTTCCTTGGTCACGTCGCAGACGTAGCCTTTCACATTCTCGATGCCAGCTTCACGATAGTTGTTTAGACCACGCTCAAGAGCAGCCTCGTTGATGTCGTTAAAAATAATGTTTTTAATACCTGCGGCCACAAATGCCTTTGCAATGTTGAAGCCGATACCATAGGATGCGCCGGTAATCCACGCGTTTTTTCCTTCAAGGGAGAATAGATTTGTTGTCATAAAATATGTTTTAAGGAGTTTATTTTAGGTCAGTAATTAGTGAGAAATCTTGGTCTCCGTAGTCGAGGTTTTCACCTCCCATACCCCAGATGAAGGTGTAGTTGTGAGTGGCAGCGGCACTGTGAATAGACCATTCTGGTGACAGTACTGCCTGGTCGCCTCGCATCCAGATATGACGTGTTTCCTCCACTTCACCCATAAAGTGGCATACAGCCTGGTCTTCGGGTACCTCGAAATAGAAATATGCCTCCATACGGCGGCTATGGACATGAGCAGGCATAGTGTTCCATACACTACCGGGAGCCAACTCCGTCATACCCATCTGCAACTGACATGTGGGTAACACCTGGTTGACTATCATCTTATTGATATCGCGCTCGTTGCTCATTTCAAGACTTCCCATGTGTGCCACTACTGCGTCGTCCTTGGTGATTTTCTTGCATGGGTATTCTTTGTGTGCCGTACAACTGTTGAAATAGAATTTTGCAGGCTGTTTTGCTTTCTTACTGACGAAAATTACATCGCGGTCACCACGACCGATATAAAGGGCCTGCTTATAGTCAAGTTCGAACACCTCGTCGCCAACTTTGACGATGCCCGGACCACCCACATTATATATACCTACTTCACGGCGAGTGGTAAAATAAGGAGCTTTCAGTGGGTCGATAGCCTCCAGCTTCAGTTCCTCCTTCACTGGCATGGCACCACCTACCACCATTCTGTCGTACATGGAATACACCATGTTGACCTCGTCAGCAGCAAAGACTTTCTCGATGAGGAAGTCACGGCGTATGCGCTTGGTGTCATAACTTTTTGCATCCTCAGGATGGGATGCATAGCGAATCTCATAATTTGTTTTCATATAGTATTTGTTTTAGTTGGATTGTTTCTGCAAAATTACAAAGAAATCTGTGAACAATCAAACAACCATGAATCTTTTTCTGTAAAAAAACAAAAACGCCCTCTGAACAGAAGGCGTTTGTTGTTGGACGACTCGGATTCGAACCGGGAATGACAGAACCAAAATCTGTAGTGTTACCGTTACACCATCGTCCAATTTGGGGTGCAAAGATAATGAATCTTGTGCAACCCACAAAATTTTTGAACAGTTTTTTTCTTGTTGGGTGTGTCAGATTGCACTAACAAGGGCATAAATGGGGTTTTCTGACACACAGGATACGTCCCTACAGGGAGACGACTTCCTATTTCACAGTGATGAGGAAATAGTTTTTCTTGCCTCGCTGCACCAAGAGGTATTTGCCATTGATAAGCATGTCGGTAGAGACGATGGTGTCGGGGGCCATTAATTTTTCCTTGTTCACTGACACGCCACCACCTTGTACCATCTTGCGCATCTCACCCTTGCTTGCAAATACACGAACATCGTCGCGTGCAAAGAGTTCAATGGCGGGTTTGCCAAGTTCTTCTTTTGCCAAAGTGAAATGTGGCACACCGGCAAAGACATCGAGCAATGTCTGCTCATCAAGTTTCAAGAGGCTCTCCTTAGTGGCTTTCCCGAAGAGGATATTAGCAGCTTCCACAGCCATCTCGTAGTCCTCGCGTGAGTGAACCATGACAGTCACCTCCTCGGCGAGTCGCTTCTGTAATACACGACGGCCTGGATCCTGACGGTGTTCCTCGACAAGTGCATCGATTACGTCTTTTTCCAAACTTGTGAAAATCTTGATATACCGCTCAGCATCATCGTCGCTGACATTGAGCCAGAACTGGCAGAAAGCATACGGAGTGGTACGGTTACGGTCGAGCCACACATTGCCACTTTCGGTTTTGCCGAATTTCTTTCCATCTGCCTTGGTAATTAGTGGGCATGTGAGTGCGAATGCCTCAGCTTCCTGCCCTAAGGTACGACGAATCAGTTCGGTTCCTGTAGTCATGTTACCCCACTGGTCGTTGCCACCCAACTGCAAGCGACAGTCCATTGTACGATAAAGATGCAGAAAGTCATATCCCTGCAACAACTGATAAGTGAACTCAGTGAACGACAGTCCATCGCGTGCCGAACCATTGAGTCGCTGCTGCACACTGTCTTTGGCCATCATATAGTTGACGGTGATATGCTTACCCACCGTGCGTGCAAAGTCGAGGAAAGTAAAATCCTTCATCCAGTCATAATTGTTCACCATCTCGGCTTTGTTCGGACCTTCTGTATCGAAATCCAGAAATTTAGCCACTTGTTTCTTGATACATTCCTGATTGTGGTATAGTGTCTCGGCATCGAGCAGGTTGCGCTCTTGGCTTTTTCCTGAAGGGTCACCAATCATTCCTGTAGCACCTCCCACCAAAATAATGGGTCTATGACCGCAGCGCTGCAAGTGGCGGAGCATCATAATGCCACACAAGTGACCGATATGCAGACTGTCGGCGGTAGGGTCTGTACCTAAGTATGCCGTTGTCATCTGCTTGTTGAGAAATTCTTCTGTTCCCGGCATGATCTGCGCAAGCATTCCACGCCATTTCAGTTCTTCTACAAAGTTTTTTGTCATCGGATGATATATTTAGTTGTTATTATTTTTTAGGAGTTTGGGAGTTTGGACAATACCGATTTGAGAATTCAGGAGTTCAGGAGTTGCAGGAGTTCAGACAAATGCACAAAGGATTTGAGATTTGAGATTCCATTATTCCCGCAAGAGTCTAAAGTCTAAACCAACAGAAGTCACTTCTAACTCCTAACTTCTAACTCTTAACTCCTAACTAATAAAACCTCTCACGGTACTGGGTCGTAGCCGCTTCCACCCCACGGGTGACATCTTGATATACGTTTAATAGCAAGATACATTCCCTTGAAAGGTCCATGCTTAATGAGTGCTTGTCGGGCATATTCCGAGCATGTGGGTGTAAAGCGGCAAGAAGGTGGTGTGAATGGTGAAATACATTTTTGATAAAAATAGATAGGCAGCAGCAAGATGCCCACTAAAATCCATCCAATGCCTTTCCAAATCCAGCTTATCCCCTTCCCAATCCATTTCAGCATCTTCATATTTTCTCAGCTATCCTATGTATTAGACCCGTCACTCTCTGCTCCACCTCACTGCTTTGACGATGATTTGCATCGAGCCATATAAATACCACTGCCAACGATTGGTTGGGGTGCTCTTCCATAACTTGCCACAATAAGGCTTTATGATGCCGAAATGCCTCACGCAACTGTCGTTTGACACGATTGCGGTCAACAGCATGCTTGAAACATCGCTTTGGCACACTCACCATCACTTTTACAGGTATGTCGTCGGCTTGTCTTTCTGTCAGGCAATAGACTACACGCACAGGATATGACGACATGGAGCGGCTTTCGCCGCCCCTAAAGAGCTTATCAATCAGCGATTTGCCTACGAGACGCTCCTCTTTCCGGAAAGTGAAAAGGCCATGGGGCGACATCGCTTATTGTCTTTATTGTTGATTTTTCAGGAAATTCCTCAATGCCCCCGTCATAGAGGGAAATTCTGGCGTTGGGGCGCTTAAGTCAAGGCGCAAACCTTTCTCTGTCACCTCCTTGGCTGTGGCAGGCCCAAAAGTGCCAATCTTGATGTCTCCCTGCTCAAAGTCGGGGAAATTCTTGTTGAGTGCCTGAACACCTGCTGGGCTGAAGAACAGCATCATGTCGTAGTCGAAATTGGCAACTTCCTCTGGGGTAAAGTCGTCACTCACAGTGCGGTACATAACACACTCCTTGTGGATGAGCTTTTTTGAATCCAACAATTCTGTCACACTGTTGTTATGTACATCACTCATGGGAACAAGATACTTTTCTGTCTTGTGCTTCACCATTTGTGGAACAAGGTCAGCAATTTTGCCTGTAGATCCATAGAATACCTTACGCTTGCGATACTGCACATATTTCTGGATATATAGAGCAATAGTCTCTGTCACACAAAAATATTTCAAGTCCTCAGGAATGCTCACACGCAAGTCCTTGGCAAGTTGAAAGAAATTGTCAATAGCATGCCGTGAAGTAAATACAATAGCGGTATAAGCCGAGATATTCACTTTCTGCTGGCGAAATTCCCTGGCTGTAAGCCTCTCTACTTTGATAAAAGGACGGAATACCAATTCCACTCCATATTCCCTTGCTATGTCATAGTAGGGAGATTTCTCACTTGTTGGTTTTGGCTGCGAAACAAGTATCTTTTTTACCATCTTTTGTACTAAAAATTTATTATCGAATTTCCGTTGTAAGCCTCCAAAATCCCGACCAATGCGGCCAAGGGTATTAATTCAAGGGCACAAAAGTACAAAAAAATTTGCAAAAATGCTGCAAAACGTCTAAAAAAGATTAAATAGCTCTTATAAAAAGTGCATAATTTACACAAAATGACAACAAATCCTCCACAAATCAGTGCTGTGGTCAAAGGTAATTTTCCATAAATGAACAACAATGCCACTGGTGTCATCAAAAGTCCTTCCATCGTGGTGACATACAATTGCGACTTGTTCCATTGTTCAATTTCTTTACCATGGAAAAACACCCAGTTGACCAATTGATAAAGCCCCACTTTAATAAGGATATAAGCCACAAAAACTCCAACAAACAGCAATATCAACAGGTTTTTCGACATCGCCATATCATGCACATCGTTCACATGGGTAAAATAGGCAAAATACGATACAGAGAAGATAAAAGTAGTGAAAGCCACGAGCAATACTTGTGAGCGTATCTCCTTATTGCTGTCAGGAACATTGGTCGTACGTTCGTTTTCTCGATAGAAAAAATTGCGAGTCTGGCGAACGACAAAGCCCCACGAAGCAGCCAAAGCCAGCAAAGCCACAATTATCATCATAAGGACAGAGGCCGATACCACACTATCTGTTCCTGCATTATAAGCAGATGGTTTTCCCTCTACTCCCACAACAAGTTGTTCTGTTTGTCCCTTTACAGGTTTTTCTGTCTGAACAACCGCCAAAGTATCAGTCCCGACCATTCCCATTTGGGAAGTGTCGGGCACTATTACTGTGGATTGTTGAAGACTATCAGGCATATTAAAAAATGGATATCCCTACGTTGTCATCAAAGCCTATTTCTAACTTCTAATTAATTCCAAACTCTTTTTTAATCTTATCGACAAGGTTAAGTTTTTCCCATGTAAAGAGTTCCACGTCGATGGTCTTGGTCTCATGGTAGAAACTGGTGAAAGTTTTTTTGACCACTTCATTGCGGCGACCCATGTGTCCGTAAGCTGCCGTCTCCAGATACATTGGTTGTCGCAGGCGGAGGCTGCGTTCAATGGCCTTGGGGCGCAGGTCGAACATCTTTCCAATTCGTGTGGCAATCTCACCGTCGGTGAGGTTGACATGCGACTTCCCATAAGTATTCACATAGATACTCAAAGGCTGTGCCACACCAATGGCATAACTCACCTGTACAAGCATTTCATCACTTACGCCTGCTGCCACCATGTTTTTGGCGATATGCCGCGCTGCGTATGCTGCCGAGCGGTCCACTTTGCTGGAGTCTTTGCCAGAAAAAGCGCCACCACCATGGGCACCTTTGCCACCATATGTATCGACGATGATTTTTCGTCCGGTCAGTCCTGTATCGCCGTGAGGTCCACCGATGACAAACATACCAGTGGGATTGACATGATAGATAATGTTGTCTTTGAAAAGTGCCAACACCTTCTCACTGTGTATTTTTGACTTTACTCTCGGCATAAGAATATTCAACACATCGTCTTTAATTTGTTGCAACATTCGGTTCTCATCGGGATCGAAAGGGTCGTGCTGAGTAGAGACCACAATGGTATGAATGCGCAGTGGCACATTGTCGTCGCTATATTCCACGGTCACTTGACTCTTGGCATCAGGGCGAAGATAAGTCATCACCTTTCCCTCATGGCGTATTTCAGCCAAGGTTTGCATGATGAGATGAGCCAGGTCGAGCGAGACAGGCATATAGTTTTCTGTCTCATTGGTGGCATAGCCGAACATCATGCCTTGATCGCCAGCGCCCTGATTTTCGGCATCAGCGCGGTCAACACCACGGTTGATGTCACCACTCTGCTCATGGATGGATGAGAGCACTCCACATGAATTGCCGTCGAACTGGTATTCCGACTTGGTATAGCCGATTTTGTTTACTGTGCGACGAGTGATGGTCTGTAAGTCGATATATGCTTCGGAACGCACCTCGCCCATAATCACTACCTGGCCAGTAGTAACGAAAGTCTCGATGGCACAACGTGCATGCTCATCATATGCAAGAAACTGATCCAACAATGCATCGGATATCTGGTCGGCCACTTTGTCGGGATGGCCCTCTGAAACGGATTCTGAAGTAAATAAATATGGCATAACAATCAATCTTTATTATTATTGGGCTGCAAAATTACGAATATTTATGGAATAATCCACGTTTATATACCTATATTTTTATTGGGAGTAGCTACTTTCGAAAATGCCGATTACTCCTTTAACTACCTCTCAATCTCTCGAATATTCCTTGGGTGATGATGAAGGATTTCGTTTCTCAACGTTGTCATATCGATATGGGTGTAGATTTCCGTGGTACTGATGCTTTCGTGCCCTAACATCGCCTGGATAGCACGCAAATCTGCTCCACCCTCAAGCAATGCAGTGGCAAACGAGTGGCGCAGCGTGTGTGGGCTTACGGTCTTGGTGATACCAGCCTCAACAGCCAGCCGCTTAATCATAATGAGAATCATCGTACGTGTGAGATGAGCACCGCGGCGGTTCAAGAAGACAAAATCTTCCTCTCCACGACGAATTTCCATATGGCAACGGTCGTCGAACCACAGATTCAGTTCTTTGATGGCTTTTGTAGAGATGGGCACTAATCGCTCCTTGTCACCTTTGCCTACCACCCTCACATACCCTTCTTCTAAGTAGAGTTGTGAAAGACGCAGCATAACCAATTCCGAAACTCGCAAGCCACAACTAAAGAGCACCTCTATAATCGCACGATTGCGATGCCCTTCCCATTTACTTAGGTCAATAGCTGCT
Source organism: uncultured Prevotellaceae bacterium (assembly GCA_900315075.1). GTDB lineage: Bacteria > Bacteroidota > Bacteroidia > Bacteroidales > Bacteroidaceae > Prevotella. The sequence goes on from OMXV01000023.1 coordinate 29,256, forward strand.
TCCAGACGGTCAACTTCGTCAGTCGTAAGTACTTCGGGCAGATGGTCGCCCACGGTAGGTGACTCCAGCAATTCGCTGGGATCATTTTCGACATACCCATCGAGCAATAGAAATCTGTAGAACGACCTCACTCCACTCAGAATACGGCATTGCGACCGTGCACCAATACCTATGTCGTGAAGACTTGCCGCAAATTGTCGTAGGTCGTCGAGTGTGGCAGCATCGGCAGTCACGTTTATCCCAGAGAGAAATCCCATGAGTTTTTGCAAGTCATCCATATATGCCTTGACGGTATTCGCCGAGAAATTACGCTGTAGTTTCAGGTATCTGCGATACGATTCCACAATATTGACAGCTCTTTTCTTGTCTGCTTTCATAAAAATGATTACTTTTGCAATGCCAGATATATTCTGACTGCAAAAATACAAAATATTTTCTACAATGAAGATACAAATCATCAACGGGCCCAACTTAAATCTCCTCGGCATACGAGAACCTGGGATATATGGCAACAGTTCATTCGACACCTATCTCCAACAACTGCGTGACCTTTACCCCGACATCCAGATAAACTACTATCAGAGCAATGTAGAGGGTGAACTCATCAATGTCATGCAACAAGTAGGTTTTACCATCGACGGAATCATCCTCAATGCCGGAGCTTATACCCACACCAGCGTGGCACTACACGACTGTATCCGCTCACTGACAGCACCTGTCATCGAAGTACACATCTCAAATGTTCACCAACGTGAGAGCTTCCGTCATCATTCCATGATTAGCAGTGCTTGTAAAGGTGTCATCTGTGGATTTGGCCTCGACTCCTATCGGCTGGCTGTAGAGGCACTCAAAGGTATCACAAAATGACCACTGACGAGCAACTCGAAAACTATATCCTCAATCATATTGATGCCGAGGGCGACTACCTCTACCGTCTCTACCGCGCCACCAATGTCCACCTGCTACGTGGGCGTATGGCCAGCGGCCATCTGCAAGGCCGTTTGCTGCGTATGCTTGTGCACATGATCCGGCCTCGCAACATTCTTGAAGTGGGTACATTCAGTGGTTATAGTGCCATCTGCATGGCTGAAGGACTGGAAGATGGTGGAAAGGTTTATACCTTTGAAATCAATGACGAGCAGGAAGATTTCACACGGCCATGGATAGAAGGTTCGGCTGTGGCAGATAAAATCGAATTTATCATCGGCGACGCCGTGACTGAAGCTCCTCGCTTAGGTATCGTCTTCGACATGGCCTTCATAGACGGCGACAAACGCACCTACCTTGATGTCTATGAGATGGCATTGCGGGTGGTGAAACCAGGCGGTTTCATCTTGGCCGACAACACGTTGTGGGACAGTCATGTCATCGACCATGCCTACGACAACGACCCCCAGACACAGGGCATCGAATCCTTCAACGATTATGTTGCTCACGACAACCGGGTGGAAAAAGTAATCCTTCCCCTCCGCGACGGCCTGACACTTATTAGGAAAAAGTGCTAAGGGGTGAGAGGTAAGGGCATTTGTCTAACTCTTGCAACTCCTAATAATATTCCTAAAAATTTTCATGATTCAATAATTATTAGTAATTTCGCAGCGCTTTTTGAAAAAGCAAATAATAGAATAAAGACAATCAACACATTTTTATGCAAGAAACACGACAAAACCGTATTGCCCGGCTTCTGCAGAAAGAGTTGAGCATGATTTTCCAATCACAGACACGCATGATGCATGGCGTAATGGTAAGCGTGACACGCTGCCGCATCTCCCCAGACCTGAGTGTGTGTACTGCCTACCTGAGTGTATTCCCCTCAGAGAGAGGCGAGGAAATCATCAACAACGTCAACTCCAACGTGAAGACTATCCGCTATGAACTGGGCACCCGCGTTCGTCATCAGTTGCGCATCATACCCGAATTGCGCTTCTTCATTGACGACTCGTTAGACTACATCGAACATATCGACGAACTGCTCAAGAAATAAGCATCCACAGCGATGAATTTCCCCTTTTATATTGCGCGGCGATACCTGTTCTCGAAAAAGAGCACCCATGCCATCAACCTTATCAGTGCCATCAGTGTGATTGGCGTTGCTGTAGGCACCATGGCATTGGTGGTCACACTGAGTGTGTTTAATGGTTTCCACGATATGGTGGCATCGTTTTTCACCTCATTCGACCCTCAGCTGAAGGTTGTACCCACAAAGGGGAAGACTGCCCCTGCCGACGACCCTATCCTCAATGAAATTCGCAACCTCCCCCAAGTGGAAGTTGCCACAGAAGCGGTTGAGGACCAGGCATACATCATGTTCTATGAAAAACAGGCCATCGTCCACATCAAAGGTGTTGACGATAATTATAACCAACTGACGAACATCAACTCCATTTTATATCCAGAGAAACATGAGCCAGTGAATCTGCATATTGCTAATCTCGATTATGGCATCCCTGGCATCGGCCTGGCTGAATCAATGGGGTTTGGTGCCCACTGGCCCGACTATCTTCAGATTTTTGCTCCCATCCGCGAGGGGCAACCCGATTTGTCGGACCCAGAGTCATCATTTGTCAGAGATTCTTTACTTTCACCAGGTGTGGTCTTTCAGGTGAAACAAGCCAAATACGACCGCGACTATATGATTACATCCATCGGATTTGCCCGCCGACTTTTCCAGCAACAAGGAATGGTGTCGTCATTGGAACTAAGGCTCAAGGACGGCAGCAACCTAAAAGACACCAAGAAAGCCATGCGAGAGATTGCAGGCGACAAATACGAGGTGCTCGACCGTTACGAACAACAAGCCGAGACCTTCAGGATAATGAACATAGAGAAATTTATCGCCTATATCTTTCTTTCATTCATTCTTGTCGTGGCATGTTTTAATATCATCGGCTCGCTCTCAATGCTCATCATCGACAAGAAAGAAGATGTGGCCACTCTGCGCAATCTCGGTGCCAACAACAAACAAATTTCTGGCATCTTCATGCTTGAAGGCCGTATGATTACCGTAGCGGGCGCAGTAATCGGCGTCCTATTAGGATTGTTGCTGTGCTATCTGCAACAGACATTTGGCCTTGTAAAACTAGGCGAAAGTGATGGTTTGTTTGTAGTCAACGCCTATCCCGTGAGCGTGCATTTCTGGGATATCGTCATCGTGTTTTTCACAGTCATTGCCGTGGGATGGCTCGCTGTCTGGTATCCTGTAAGGTATATGAGTAAAAGGCTTTTGGGTTAGGTGTGAGGTTATGAGGTAATATGGGCGACCTTAAAACCACATTACCTTAAAACCCCAAAGAAATTGTTTCGGCTTTAATTTGCTCGTGAAGGAAGATGCTGGCACTTTCTTCGAATTTCTCGGCATTCTCAGTGGTATAATAGCTGACATTGCCGTTCTTGGTACATTTTGCCTCCATCTCTGGATGCCGCTCCAAATACACACGCAGGCTTTCCGCCACATATTCACCTTGCGGCACAATACGTACCCCTGGGTCAATGTATTTCACAATCTTAGGCATCAAGAGGGGATAATGTGTGCAGCCTAAGATGACAGCATCGATTTTGGGGTCTTGCATCATCAGCTGATCTATGCGTTTTTTCACAAAATAGTCGGCTCCCGGGCTGTCGGCCTCATTGTATTCCACCAACAACGTCCAGAATGGACATGCCACTCCTGTCACCTGAATATCTGGATAGAGTTTGGCAATCTCCATATTATAGCTCTCGCTCTTGATAGTGCCTTCGGTGGCGAGAATTCCCACATGGCGGCTCTTGGTGAGTCGTCCTATCACTTCGGCTGTAGGACGTATTACCCCTAAAATTCGTCGGCTTGGGTCAAGTTGTGGCAAGTCGTTTTGCTGTATGGAACGCAGTGCCTTGGCCGATGCGGTATTACATCCTAAGATAACTAAATGGCACCCCATCTCAAACAATCGTGTCACCGCCTGACGTGTAAATTCATACACTACCTCGTAGGAACGGGCACCGTATGGAGCACGGGCATTGTCGCCAAGATAGATAAAATCATAGTGTGGCATCAACTGACGTATGCCATGCAGGATAGTAAGACCCCCATAACCTGAGTCAAACACCCCTATCGGTCCTGGAGTATGAGGTAATGATTTCATTTTAGTGCTGCCGCCACTTTTTCTGTCACATCCTCACCCATCTCTGGGTCTATATAAGGACAAGCATCACCATCAGTATTGAGGATGAACGCATATCCACCCTCTGCACCCACCTGTTGGATAGCTTTTTGCAATTTCTCTTTCAAGGGAGCCATGGCTTCCGTTTCAGCCTGATGCAACAGTTTCTCCGACTCAGCCTTGAAAGCCACATTACGTGTGAGCATCTCCTGCAGTTCGGTTTGGCGTTTCTGCAAGATGGTAGGTGCAAAGTCACGCTGTCCGTCGAGGAATTCCTCATACTTACGGTTGAAATCCTCCTCGACACGTTTCATCTCTGCATCAAATTTAGAGCGCAAGTCGGCCATATTCGCCTGTGTCATGGCGTATTCCGGTAATGAACGTAACGTCTGGTCATAACTCAGATAACCGAATTTCACCTGTGCCTGTGCTATTACAGGTAACAAAAGTGTGAAAAAAAGTATGAAAAATTTATTCCTCATAACTCCAAAATTTACAAAAGGCAGACACTATGGCCTGCCCTTTTTATAAAATGATATGAAAATTACTTCATCTTAGCAAGTTGAGCCTTCACATCTGCTGTGACGTCCTTGCTGATTGCCTCGTTGATATAGAGTACGCTGCCCACTTCCATGATATATACATATCCACCAGTCTTGGCAACGGTCTCGATAGCAGATCTAACCTTATTAATAATAGGCTGAAGTTTATCCTGCTGAGCTTTCTGCAAATCTTGTTGGTTCTGCTGATATTGTTGCTGAATACGAGTGTACATATCATTGAGACTCTGCTCGGTCTCTTTCTGCTTGGTCTCATTCATCGTACTCTTGTTTTTGTCATATTCCTCAGCCTTGCGTTGCAATTCTGTCTGAGAAGCCTGCAAATCGTTGTCATATTGCTTGGCAAGAGCCTCAAGTTCGCCATTCACACGGCTAACTTCGGGAAGCGACTGCATAATCGCCTGGGTATCCACATGTCCGAATTTCTGTGCAAAGGTAGCCACAGGCACGAACATCATCAAGATAAAAAATAATTTTTTCATTTCTAAGTTTCTGTTTATTTGTGATAATTATACTGATTTCAAATCAATCCGTCTGCAAAGATAATGCAAGCCGAGCGGAATGCAAAATAAATTATGATTTATTATCATTTCCAAGGCGCAGCTTATCTTATTTAAAGATAATGCAAGCCGAGCGGAATGCAAAATAAATTATGATTTATTATCATTTCCGAGGATTAATCAGAGTACTCGGAATATTCGGAGTACTCGGATTACTCCGATTAATCTGATTACTCAGACTTCACAGGAGTCTATGGTTTTGAGTATCCTAATTTTTCGAGCACCTCGTTGCTGATATCGATTTTTGGTGAACCAAAGATGATGCCTCCATTGCTGGAACGGTCGAGCACCATTGAATAACCTCTAAGTTCAGAGATATCTTTGACGGCAGTGTAGATTTCATCTTGTATAGGAGCCATTAAACTCTCACGCTTTTTGAAGAGTTCGCCTTCCGGACCGAAATACTTTTTCCGTAGTTCGCTGGCTTGTTTCTCTTTGTTCATGATATCTTCCTGACGTTTCTTCTTTTGCTCTTCAGAGAGGAAGACTACCTCATTCTGGTAGTTCTTGTACATGGTGGCAGCCTCAGTATTGAGTGCTTCCACCTCTGCCTGCCATTTCTTAGACACCTGGTTAAGTTGTTCGTTGGCCCGTTCGTATGCCGGTACGTTTTTCAGGATGTAGTCCATGTCAATCAGCGCAAATTTCTGTGCGTTTGCCGTCAGTGCCATCAGCACCACAAGGCATGTCATTATCAGTTTCTTCATTTCTTTGTTTTTTTAATAATAATAGATATTGAGTAATTATAGGTGTTTAGAATTCCTGTCCGAGGATGAAGTGGAAGTTAGAGCCACCCTTGTTGCCCCACACTTTGTCGAAACCGTAAGCCCAGTCGATACCCATCAAGCCCACCATAGGCAGGAAGATACGTACACCAGCTCCAGCCGAGCGTTTCATGTCGAATGGGTTAAATTTGCTGGGTTCGGTCCATGCGTTACCTGCCTCCAAGAATCCAAGTCCATAGATAGTGGTGTTGCCCAGCATGAATGGGTATCGCAATTCGAGTGAGAGTCGATCGTAAGCATAACCCGGTGCTCCTGATGGTGTGAGCGAACCATTGTCGTATCCACGTAGTCCGATGGTTTCCTCGGCATATCCTGTGGAATATCCACTCATACCGTCACCACCCATATAGTAGGTCTCAAATGGTGACTTCTTATATTTATTATAGTGGCCTAAGAGTCCTAACTCCACTCTTGTCATGAGCACGAGGCACTTGGTACCTCCGGTAAGAGCAGTATATGTCTTTGATCTGAACTTCCATTTATGATATTCCACCCAACGATATTTTTCCTGCTGCTCCTGGGTGTATGTTGCCGACCTGTAGTCTGTTGCAAGGTGCTCGAAGTCCTTGTTTTCCCATTTCGACCATGGTGGTGTGATAGAGAGCGAGAGCGAGAATTCCGAACCCTTACGTGGGAAGAGTTGGTTGTCGGTAGAGATACGGTTGAGCGCAATATTGAAATTGAGGTTGTTGGAGTTACCCGAACTGATGAGGAAGTATCTCCAGTTTTTCAGCATATACCGTGTATAGGCAATCGATGCTGAGAGTGTGAAATAGTCGTCGGGCCAACGCAAACGCTTACCCCATCCGAGTGATGCACCAAGCAGCTTCACGTATTTGTCGGGGTCGTAATAACTCTCGTAGTTGGTGTAATAGTTGCTGCCATAACCGCCATAGAGATAATTATAGTAGTTATATCTGTAAGCGGTGTTATAATAGTTGCTGTTGATGTCGGTCTGTTTTGAATAATAGACACCCACGCTGAACTGTATGGGACGCTTGCTTCCAAACCAGTCGGTGGAATACGAGAGATTGTACGACTGATAGTAAGTACCATTGGTCTGTGCACCAAGCGAGAGCACCTCACCGTCACCAATAGGCATAATTCCACGGTGCTCTTTGTTTTTGTTGAACAAGTTTCGCATGGAGAAATTGTTCAGTTTCAGACCCACGCGCCCGATGACACCTGTCTGTCCCCATCCAAGAGAGAACTCTATCTGGTCGTTAGACTTTTGTTCCAGTTTCCAGTTGATATCCACAGAACCGTCCTCGTAATTAGGTTTCACGTCAGGCTCCACCTTCTCTGGGTCGAAGTGACCCATGGATGCCAACTCACGTGCTGAACGCATCAAGGCATCTTTTGAGAAAAGGTCACCAGGCTTAGTACGCAGCTCACGCCTTATGACATTCTCGTAGAGTCGTGTGTTTCCATTGATACGTACATGGTTGATACGTGCCTGCTGTCCCTCACTGATACGCATCTCGAGGTCGATAGAGTCGCCCACGATGTTTACTTCTGTGGGTTGCAACTGATAGAAGAGGTAACCATTGTTCCAGTAGTTATTACCCACGGCATCGTCATCCTCTGTGAGGCGTTTGTTCATATGTTTCTGGTTATAGACATCGCCTTTTTCCATACCGAGCACACGGCTCAGGTAGTCGGTGGGATAGACGGTGTTGCCCACCCAGTTGATGTTGCGGATATAGTATCTGCGTCCTTCATCCACCTTAATATATATATTAACGTGTTTGTCGTCGTAGTTCCATACACTATCCTCGACGATGGCAGCATCGCGATAGCCATATTCGTTGTATTTCTCTATGAGGTGCTGTTTGTCTTCCTTCCACCGTTCGGGAGTGTATTTTTTCGATTTAAAGAAATTGGAAAATTTTCCAGCCTCATGTATTTTGCTGAAAGCACCCTTGGTGAACATCTTTCCCTTGATCTTTCCATCGGTGAGTTTTTCATTTCCCTCGATGATGATCTCGTGTACTTTCATTTTCTCCTTCTTGTCCACCTCGAAATCCAGGATAACATGGTTTTTATTGGCCACATCATCACGCTGACGGATGGTGATTTCGGCATTTTTGTACCCTTTGTCGTCGAAGTATTTCTTTGCCAAGATTTTGGCACGGTCGAGGATATTGGGCGTCACCTGGCCTCCCTTGATAATGCCGAGTTTTGCATCCATATCGTCGCGTTCCGACTTCTTCAGTCCGATGTAATTGATGGTAGATACGCGTGGCCTCACATCAAGGTCGATAAACAGATAGACTTTGTTGCCAACGATGGAGTCGGCCGAAATAGAGACTTTTGAGAAAAGTCCATGTCTCCAATAACGTTTGACAGCCTCGGTCACCTCATTTCCCGGCAACGCGATTTCCTGCCCTACCGTGAGTCCCGATACGCCAATCAACACAAAGTCTTCATATCCGGAGATTGGGGAGACAGAGATACCGCCAATGGTCAGGTCTCGTGGTACGCCAGAATATGAGATGTCAGGATTGACGATTATTTCCTGTGCATTTGTCGGCAGTCCACAGATGATGACGACCATCAACGTGAGAAATTTTCTTATCTTGTTCATTCTTATCCTTATGAATGTTGAACATTTAACTTATTCTTCCACCTGTGCCTCGGTTTTACCGAAACGTCTTTGGCGGCTCTGATACACCTCAATAGCCTTGTGAAGGTCTTCCTCCATGAAGTCGGGCCAGTAGGTATCGCAGAAATACAACTCTGAATATGCAATTTGCCATAGCAGGTAATTGGAAATTCTCACCTCTGCCCCAGTACGTATGAGCAATTCAGGGTCGGGCATGAAATTGGTGGTGAGTCTGCTTGAGATAAGTGCCTCGTCGATGTCATCGGTATTGAGACGGCCAGCCTTGACATCCTCTGCAATCATCTTTGTAGCTCGTGTGATTTCCCACCTGGAGGAATAACTCAGTGCCACCACCATCTGCATCGCAGTATTATTGGCGGTATGGTCCATGGTTTCCTGTAGCTTCTCCTGAACGTCCTTGGGTAGTCGCTCCATTTCACCAATGACTCTGAACCGAACATTGTTTTTCATAAAAATCTCATCCTCCAACGACGACAACACCAAACTCATGAGCGATGCTATCTCATCCATCGGTCTGCTCCAGTTTTCTGTGGAGAAGGTATAGAGTGTGAGAAACTTTACACCGAGGCGTGTACATTCAGATGTGATTCTTCTCACAGCATCCACACCAGCCTGATGCCCAAAACTACGGGGTTTTCCCTGTTCCAATGCCCAGCGCCCGTTGCCATCCATAATGATAGCGATGTGCTGGGGTATTCTGTTCATATCCAATTTATTCATCTTCGTTGTGACAAGTTCTACATTTGGCCATGAAACTATAAGTGAGCGTCACCTGCAAGGCAGAGTAACAGTCGGTGTTTTTGAACATACCACTGCTTTTTATGCCGTATGGGTCGGGACTGCCATCTAGTTTGTCGCTCATGGTGAAATGGATTCCCCACTCCACTCCGAGGTTCATGCGGTCGGCAACTTTGTATTTTACTCCAAAGCCGATGGGCAAACAAGCAGTAAATACACTTTCGTCGCTCGTCTTTGCAAAGACTGTTCCCAGTCCGCCAAAGACAAATGGTGTGAGTTTTTTTGCTCCTCTGTATTCACGCCCTGTGCCGTATGGCCAGAAATTATATTCATAGGTGGCACAGAGGTCCACCAACATATTGCTAAACGTATAAGGATTCTCTGCTAACCCAGGATAATATGTCTCCACATCTGTCGAAGAGCCTTTCATACGTCCATACCCTAAGTTGAGCCTGAATCCATGATACGGATTGATGTTTCGCCGGAGCTGTAAAGAAACTGTCGGTTGCAAGTCGCGCATAATGCTCCCGTTGTAGTCGCCTTCATAGGTCATCAGCCCTAATCCTCCACCTACTTCCATCAAATATTCCACGTCTCCCTGTGCCCGCACATTGATGGCGGACAATGAGATCAAGATGATGCAAAGCAGTTTTTTCATTTTTAGGGAGTTTAGGAGTTTGGGAGTTTAGGCAAATGCTTTACTGCTATTGAAAGTTGCTGTGGTACAGCCACAAACAGGGCATAGAAGCGATTGTTTCAATAACCCTTATTCCGTAAAAGCCTTTTGATTGTTACCTTCCTCACCGGGCATTCTGCCATACCATACCTGGCCGCTGCCTCCACAGACCATCCAGATGTTTTGCTGGCTGTTGGTGGCCATAGAGCAGGTGGTAGCAGAAAAACCTTTTGGTAAGGAAATGTCTGTACTCTTACGCCAATAGATGCCGCCATCCATACTATAGTAGAAACGGGCAAATCCCTCTTGGTCACAGGCCCCGATACCAGAACCGCCAATGGCGAGGATACCACCTTTCCAACAAGTAAGTGAAAGACGCGACAAGCGTGGCAAAATAAACTCGCTCACATCATTTTCACAGACAAACATCCATGCGTTCTGCCGGCTGTTGTCTGCATATTCAGCCACCTTGCTCCATACCATAGAGGTAAGGTCACCGTAATAGTCTTCGGTATGACGCGAACCAGCAATAACTACATTCTCCGTGGAGGAATTCACCCTGGAGGGTATACGGCAATAAGAGATATCTCTTGTAGGTAGCAACGATACATCAGCATCTAACGGCTCTACATTCCATGTCTGTCCCTCATCGGAAGAACTGACCAGATATCCACTTTGATTGACGGCATAGAGTGTCCGTGCATCGGCAGCCACCAATTTCATCACCTCTGGCACGTCTATTATCGTCCATTCTAAACCATCTGAAGATTTCACCAATCTACCATCAACGAACATATAGAGCGCATCGTCTGTGGCCACGACATTGTCCACCACTTCGGCAGGAATGGGTATATTGATATTGGGGACGGCAAGCGTCCAGTCTCCTGTACCGTCTTCATTGCAAGAATAGACAGACGTCTCGAAACCATTCGATGAAAAGACAAACATCTTCTCATTGAGATTGAACATCCGCAATGCTTGTGCACTGGCAAAAACATCCTGGGTAGGAAGGCTCTTCCAACTAAATTCGTCGGCCTCTTCCTGATGCACATTCACCTTGACTTCGTAATCTACATGTGTTGTACCATCGAGTGAATACACACCTATCTGGCGTGGTAAGGAGAAGTCGAGGGAGTCGGTGCTATTATAATAGAACAGCGTGTCACTCAGCAAACTTTTAATGACAATTGTGCCAGAGTGGAGGCTGGAAATAGTACACTGCAATTTTGTCACCTTACTTCCATAGGGGAGAGAATCGGCATTGTAAATTCTACGATTTACCTGGTCGATATAGAATTTATATTTACTACCCGACACAGTAGCCGTGTATGTGCTATCAGCACCAGTGGAAGAGGTAGTGTTGACAGTCTTCTTAAAATCATTGAGTGAAAATGCCACAATGGCGGCATCGCCTGGATAAACCACTTCTTCATCGTCATCTTTCAGACAGGATGAGAGTGTCAGCACTGCCATCAACAGCAGGGCGAATTGCAACATTCCAAAAGATCTGAATATCCTGATCATTAGTCTATTTATTGTAAGGTCAAAACACAAAGCATACGAACACCACCCTGCGTTTAACACACAAAAGCAGCACCGTACACCTTACTTCACGATTTTAGACTGCAAATTTACGCAGAAATCCTCAAATAAAACGACTTTTCAGCGTTTTATTATGTTATTTATGGAATTAATGTCGTTTTTTAAGGACTTTAAAGAAATTTTTTAGGTTATAACCTCAAACCTCATAACCTTATAACCTCAAACCTCATAACCTTATAACCTCAAACCTCATAACCTCAAAACCTCATAACCTCAAAACCTTATAACCTCAAAACCTTATAACCTCAAAACCTTATAACCTCAAAACCTATATATACAAAAAAAAGAGGACGACATGAATCGCTCATACCGGCCTCCTGAAAACAATTCAACGAATGTTGGTCTTTACTAATGCTATGACACTTAGAATGGTCGAAACTATAACCATCGCCAACAATATCGTTGTCTCTAAATCTAATAACATAATCTTTACCTTAAATCTATCAAACTACTAACCTAATGAAAAGTATTCTCACGAACACGATGCAAAATTACAACACTGTTTGCGCACACAAAAATATTTTGAGAGGTTTTTTCTTAAAAAAGGCATTTTTTTGACATAGGTCAAAGGGGGCTTTCTCGGAAGTCGGATTTTTCGGAATAATCTGAGTAATCTGAGTATTCCGAGTAATCTGAGTAATCAGAGTAATCTGAGTATTCCGAGTATTCCGATAAAAAAATTCTGCCCCGGCGACATCTGTGTCGCTGGGGCAGAAAATATAGATAATTTCACCATTTACAGTTTTGGACCAGCAGCCACAAGAGCCTTACCAGCCTCATTGCCTTCGTATTTCACGAAGTTCTTGATGAAGCGGCCTGCCAGATCTTTGGCCTTCTCCTCCCACACTGCTGGGTCAGCATAAGTGTCGCGTGGATCGAGGATATTGGTATCAACACCAGGAAGCTCTGTGGGCACCTCAAAGTCGAAGTATGGAATCTTCTTGGTAGGAGCTGTGTTGATGCTGCCGTCGAGGATAGCGTCGATGATACCACGTGTGTCCTTGATAGAGATGCGCTTGCCTGTGCCATTCCAACCAGTGTTCACCAGATAAGCCTTAGCACCGTTAGCCTCCATTCTCTTCACCAATTCCTCAGCATACTTAGTAGGATGCAGCTCGAGGAATGCCTGACCGAAGCAAGCCGAGAAGGTGGGAGTTGGCTCTGTAATACCACGCTCTGTACCAGCCAGTTTTGCTGTGAAGCCAGAGAGGAAGTAGTATTTTGTCTGCTCTGGAGTAAGAATGCTCACTGGAGGCAGCACACCGAAAGCATCAGCAGAAAGGAAGATTACCTGCTTAGCAGCGGGACCAGCACTGATGGGGCTCACATTCTTTACAATCTTCTCGATGTGCTCGATAGGATAGCTCACGCGGGTATTCTCTGTAACGCTCTTGTCGGCGAAGTCAATCTTACCTTCAGCGTCAACGGTAACATTCTCCAAGAGTGCATTACGACGGATTGCATTGTAGATGTCAGGCTCACTCTCTTTGTCGAGGTTGATAACCTTAGCATAGCAGCCACCCTCGAAGTTGAACACACCATTGTCGTCCCAGCCATGCTCGTCGTCACCGATAAGCAGACGTTTTGGATCGGTTGACAATGTGGTCTTACCTGTGCCAGAGAGACCGAAGAAGATAGCGGTATTCTCACCGTTCATGTCGGTATTAGCAGAGCAGTGCATAGCAGCAATACCCTTCAGTGGCAGATAGTAGTTCATCATTGAGAAGAGACCTTTCTTCATCTCACCACCATACCATGTGTTGATAATCACCTGCTCGCGGCTTGTCACATTGAAGACCACGGCAGTCTCTGAATTCAGACCTAATTCTTTATAGTTGGTCACCTTAGCCTTTGAGGCGTTGAATACCACAAAGTCGGGCTCCTGCTCCAGCTCCTCATCATTGACGGGGCGGATAAACATATTGGTGACAAAGTGTGCCTGCCATGCCACTTCCATGATAAAGCGTACCTTCATGCGGGTGTCTTTGTTGGCACCGCAGAAACCGTCAACCACATAGAGTTTCTTATTGGAAAGTTCATCCTTGGCAAGGTCGAGCACAGCGTTCCATGTCTCAATGCTTGCAGGATGGTTGTCGTTTTTGTATTCATCAGTAGTCCACCAAACAGTGTCTTTTGAATTCTCGTCCACCACGATGAATTTGTCTTTAGGCGAGCGACCTGTATAGACACCTGTCATCACATTGACAGCACCCAGCTCTGTGAGTTGGCCTTTGTCATAACCTGTGAGATCTTTTTTCATCTCCTCCTCGAAAAGAAGTTCGTAGGAAGGGTTGTAAATCACTTCTGTAGTACCTTTGATACCGTACTTGCTTAAAACTGACTTATCAAACTTTGCCATTTTGTAAATATTTAATATAAATAACTTAATCCTATTGAAAGCGACTGCAAAGTTAGCAAAAAACCATCTAAAAACAAATAATTGCACACAAAAATCGCAGCGTGCAATCTTTTTTAAATGAAAGTTAACTATATCATTGACAATTTTTCTAGCTTTTGTCAAACGGAGTTTGCAAAATAATCACTATCTTTGCCGCCAAATGAGCAATAGACTATTATTCATCGTATTATCCTTTTTCTGTGCAACCAGTATCACCGTTGCTCAGACTGGCAGTTCTCACGTCAACCCTGAAGACCGTGAGGTGGATATGGACAATCCTACGATGATTCCCAAGGCAAAGGTTGCCCGTGCCATTGTCGATGGCGACAGCGTTTTGTTCATGGAGATGAGTAATGTGTATGTATATCCCTCGATAGAATTGAAGACGGATAAACAGCGCAAAGCTTACAACCGTCTTGTTTATAATGTAAAAAAAGTGCTTCCCATTGCAAAGGAAGCACACGATATTATTATTGAGACTTATGAATATTTGCAGACCTTACCCGACAAGCGTGCCCGAGATGAGCACATGAAGCGGGTTGAAAAAGATATCTATGAAAAATACAAGCCGCGTATGAAGAAGCTCACGTTTTCGCAAGGCAAACTGCTCATCAAACTAATCAACCGTGAATGTAACTCCACCTCGTTTGACTTAGTGAACGCCTTTATGGGTCCCATCCGTGCCGGTTTCTGGCAAGCATTTGCGTGGACCTTTGGCGCAAGTCTAAAGAAGGGTTACGACCCTAAAAGTACCGACCGCCTCACAGAGCGAGTTGTGCTTATGGTAGAGGCAGGTCAGTTGTAACTGGTTTTTATTCGTTGGCTGATGAGAAGAGCACCTGTATGATGGTCTGCCCCACAGCCTTCAGTGTATTGGTATCAATATGCTGCATATCATCATTAACGGTATGCCATGTCGGTCCAAACGAACTTGCCTTACAATTAGGATAGTGAGAAATGATATCAATGGTTTTTAAACCCGTCTGATTGACATAAACATGGTCGTCGGTAACAAAGCCTGCTTGCTCACGCACGAAATAGGAACTATATCCTACAGCCTCTGCTGCATTCCATACTCTCCCCACCACGTCGGAGGCATATTTCATAGAAATACTTTCCTGATAAAAACTTGCACCTTGGCCTCCTACCATGTCGAGCAGGATGCCAAACATTGGTTTTGAACCTTTGGGCTGATAATTGTTTGCCCAATACTTTGAACCCAAGCACCACGTGTCCTCTGTACTATTATCTTCCCACTGAGGCACACCACAGTCCTCAGCATCGAAGCATACAAAATCGACACCTAAGTTGAGACTGTCATTGAGGCTCAAAAGCCTTGCCACCTCAAGCATAACAGCAACACCACTGGCACCATCATTGGCTGCCATGACGGGTTTACGCCAGTTGGCTGAATCGGGGTCGTTGTCGGCCCAGGGCCTACTATCCCAGTGTGCGCATAGCAGGATACGCCGTGTGGCATCAGGATTACTTCGGGCAATGATATTGGTGGCATTATACATCGTACCATCATAGCCAGTGAGTGCAGCCTTTTGCAGTTCCACATCACATCCCATCTGTTTGAATTTCTCTGCTATCCACTTGCCACATTTTTCATGGGCATCACTGTTCATGATGCGTGGCCCAAACTCACATTGTGCCGCACAGTAGGCATATGCGCTATCGGGATTGAACTGCGGCCCTACTGGGGTAACGATATCATTCGATGTCACTATCACCTCATTTTTCTTTTTACACGAAGCCGCTGTCAGCATCATGTATGCCAAGGCGACACAACCTAATAATTTTATAGTCTTTGTCATCGATTTAATTTAATACACTTTGTACTTGTGCCATCACCCGGAGCCAGTTGCCGCCCCATATTTTTTGGATGTCTCGCTCACTATACTTATTTTTCAGCAATGCCAAGGTGAAATTCAGCATCTCGGATGAACTTGCCAACCCTCGCACACCACCATCGCCATCAAAGTCGGTGCCTAACCCCACATGGTCTATTCCCATAATCTTCACAGCATGGTTGAGATGCTCGATGGCATCGCGGATGGTTGCCTCGCCATCGGTACGCAGGAAGCCAGGATATAACGTAATATGGGCCACCCCGCCCTTTTGTGCCAAGGCACGCAACTGCTCGTCGGTGAGATTGCGGGGAACGTCGCACAATGCCCTACAACTGCTATGGCTACATACAATAGGCATTTTGCTGATTTCCAACGCATCAAAGAAGCTACGCTCATTGGCATGACTGAGGTCCACCATGATACCATTGCGGTTCATCTCACGGATTACCTTCTCTCCAAATTTACTGACGCCATCGTTGGTATTGCACCCTTTGGCACTGTCGCAGACGTCGTTGTCGCCATTGTGGCAGAGGGTGATATACACCACACCTCTTTGTGCAAAATGCTTCACATTGGCAACATCATGGTTGAGGGCAATAGCATTCTCAATGCCGAACATAATGGACTTACGTCCTTTACGTTTATCTTCATAGAGGTCGGCCGGCGTGCGGGCCAGACTGATATATTTGCGGTTGCTGCGGACAATAGCCTCGATTTTGTCGAAGATAAAATCGGCATACTCCATGGGGGTGCTCACATCGAAAGCCACTTTCGACGAGAATGCCTCTCCCATCTTGGGCTGTGGCAGATAAGCAGCCATAATGACGGCATTTTGCCGCCCTTCGGTCATCTTATGCAAATCAACAAGGATTCTGGGGTCGCGCTGGTCAAACTTGATATCTTCATGGAAGAACATCGGTGTGTCGCAATGCGTATCGAGAGTTAGGATGCGGTCGTGCATCGACTTGGCCAATCGGAAATTGCTTGCCTGTGCCACCAGCCAAGCGAATAAGGGCAGCCCCTCTTGCTCCATGCACTCTGGATGCCACTGCACACCCATGATGGGTTTGAATTCGTTGCTCTCCATCGCCTCTATCACACCATCGGGTGCCGTAGCAGTGACACGGAATCGTTTCCCTACGTTATCCACAGCCTGATGATGAAATGAGTTGACGTATAATTTCTCACTCTTATATATTCTGTACAACGCACTGTCTTTCTCCACCTTCACACTGTGAGTGAGTAGGTTGCGGTCGCCGTCTTGCGCATGCTTGATACGCTTAGGTTTGGCCACGGGGACAGGCTCCTGCTCATTACGCTTCGACTTTTTCTTATCTGGCACCTCCACGGGTGTTTCGGGTGTGCTTTCCTCTGTCTCGATATCCTGCATGACATGGCCATCAAGTGCCACGGCAAGTGCCTGAATACCACGACAGATACCTAAAATCGGTATCTGCCTGTTATAGGCTAAGCGGATGGTGAGTAGCTCTGGCAGGTCGCGTGTAGAATTAATACGATGCAACGCAGGCGATGGCTCCTCGCCATTCCATAAAGGGTTGAAGTCGGCACCTCCTGTGAGCAGCAGTCCGTCGATAATGTCAAGCGTATTGATAATGACATCTTTGTCGGCCACAGGCGGCATGAGCACGGGTGTCCCTCCGGCATCCACCACCTGCTGGTAATATACCTTTGCCATAGTGGCTTCACCGTCATTGAAATTGGCTGTGATACCTATGATTGGCCTTCTTTTTGCCTCAGGGTATGAGGCATAAATGCTGTCGAGATGCGATTTGAGGTCAAAAAAACTCATTTTCTTTAGTCTGTATTGATATCCTCACATTTTACGGGTATTTCTCTCTTTATGCTTTGCTCTAATGAGATGAGTGTCTCTGTGGCGACAACACCTGGGATGCTCTGCAACTGATCGTTGAGCAGCTGCATGAGTTGTTCGTTATCACGTGCATAGAGTTTCACCAACATGGTGTAAGGACCTGTGGTGAAATGACATTCCACAATTTCAGGAATGTGCAGAAGCCGCTCACAAACTTTCCTATACATACTGCCCCTCTCAAGTGTGATGCCCACATATGTGCAGGTGTGGTATCCAAGGCTTTTGGGGTTGACATCAAAGCCACTTCCCGTGATAATTCCTCCTTCGATGAGGTGTTGTACACGCTGATGAACGGCAGCACGTGATACATTGCACTCTGCAGCCACATCTTTAAATGGAATACGAGCATTTTTCGATAGTATTCCAAGAATTTTTTTGTCCAGATTGTCGATTTTTTCCAATGCCATTTTATTAGTAATTTGAGCGTTAACAAGGGGTGGAGATGATGCTGTTGATACCAACATCTACTACCCCCACTGTTTTTGTGTTGACAATTTGAAAGCAAAAATACGCATTTTACATGAAACGAGCAACTTTTTTATGGAAAATTTACACAAGAGAGGCGAAATAGCTGTTTTTTAGTAAACAAGTTGACGAGTTGACAAGTTAATTGTAATTGGTAATAACTTGTCAACTCGCCAACATATTTACTTGTCAACTCAAAAAATTATTTATCTCCCACTTTGATGACTTCCACTTTGAAAATCAATGTGGAATAAGGTGGAATCTTTCCTGTATCACGGTCGCCGTATGCTAAGTTCTCTGGAATGTAGAGTTCCCACATACTGCCCTCGGGCATCATGGTAAGTGCCTCTGTCCATCCTTTGATGACCTGAGAGGGACGGAACTTAGTGGGTTCCCCCCGCTCGTATGAACTGTCGAACACTGTGCCATTGATGAGTTTACCCTCATAATGCACTGTCACTTGGTCGGATGTGGTTGCCACGGGGCCATTCCCCTCACGCAACACCTTATACTGAAGTCCGCTGGGCAATACCTTGACTCCGGGAGCCTTTGCGTTAAGTTCCAGGAAATCTTTGCCTTCCTGAATATTCTTACCATATTTTGCAGTCATGATTTTTTCATGCATCCTACTGGCCATTTCGTCAATTTTGGGTTTGATGCCATCGATAGACATTTTGCTGTTGTTATGGTCGACACCATCAAACACACCTGATAAGAGATGCTTATTGGAGACATGATAGGTTGAATCACCTGCGAAAATTCCCTTATTGATACGATTGGAAAAGTCAAGGAAAAGATGTGCTCCAAAGAAATAGGCTGCCTCTGGGCTGTCGGGGTTGATATTGGCGGCATCCATGAAACCGCGCTTGATATCATTCACATAGGCTGTGTCCACCCCCTGATTACTGAGGAACTGCAACAGGTCACCACCATTGACAAGTCCTATGGCATAACTAAGCGAATCAACATCACTCACCAGTTGCACAGGCTCTGCTGCAGGTGTGGTGACGACTGTCACCTCTCCTTTCTTTTTCTTCTTCGACTTCTTGTCCTGTGCACTTGCAAGGTTGAAAGTGGCACCCGCCATTATGACGAGTGCCAACAATATAATTCTTTTCATATTGAAAAACTATTATTGGAGGTTCTGGGGAACAAGTTATACACCTTCTGGCATAGGTGTCTGTGCCTTGGGCTTAGCAGCCTCAATCTTCTCCACCTCTACAGTGAAAATCAAAGTCGAGAATGGCTTGATTCTGCCACCACCGCCTTGCTCACCATATGCCTGGTCTTGAGGGATGCAAATTTCCCACTTCGAACCAGCGGGCATATTCTTCAGGGCCTCACCCATACCAGGGATGAACTCCCTTGGGGTAGCTGTCACAGCCTCGCCGTCCATATTGCTGTCGAATACTTTTCCGTCGATGGTTTTGCCTTCATACTTGAATGTGACTTCAGAAGAATCGGTGGCAAGAGCGCCTTTGCCTTCTTTCAGGACTTTATACACCACACCTGAAGGCAATTTCTTCACGTCCTTACCCTTAGCATATTCTTTCACGAAATCATCATTCTCTTTCTTGATGCTCTCCTTCATTTTTGTTTGGAGAGCCATTGCCTGCTCCTGGAATTTCTGATAGTCTTTATTGGGGTCAAACTCTTTGAAATTTTGTTTAACACCATCTGACAGACCTGCCATGAAATTCTTTTCAGAGAGTTTGTATTCCTTGCTACCCATCAAAAGATTGTCATTGATTTGCTGAGCACTTTGAAGTCCAGCCATCATACCCATAGTGTATGCTTTTTTCTTTTCGTTGCTCTGAGCTTTGAGACCATCTCTGACGCCATCCATAAAATCTTCAACATATGCGGTGTCAATACCCTGCTGAGCCAACATTTGCTTCAGTTGGCTACCTGTTCCAACACCAAATTCATAACTCACAGAGTCAACGTCTGTTTTCAAATCTGCTTTATAACCTTTGTTACATGATGCTGTAGTCAGAACCATTGCTGCCACAGCTGCAAAAAATAAAATTTTCTTCATTGTTATTATTAATTATTAATTGAGTCTTATTTAAGGAGTTGCTGTGATATAGCAACATACAGGATTGTGAGAGAGATCCTCTATCATTTTACCTCAATCAGTTCCACATCGAAAATAAGGGCGGAATAAGGAGGAATGAGCGTGCCAGCACCACCCTCGCCATATCCTAAACGCCAGGGGATGAAGAAACGATATTTGGCACCCTCTTGCATAAGTTGTAAACCCTCTGTCCAACCAGTGATAACTTGGTTAAGGGGGAAAGATGCAGGTTCGCCACGCTGGAAACTGCTGTCAAAAACAGTGCCATCCACCAAGAAACCTTCATAATGGCATACCACTTCGTCGGTAGCTTTGGGCTTGCGGCCATTGCCTTCACGGAGTACTTTGTATTGTAAGCCGCTGGGAAGTGTGATGACACCTTCTTGCTTGGCATTCTGCTCCAAATATTTCTCGCCAGCCTCACGAGCAACTTTTCCCTTTGCTGCCTGCTCGGCTTGTCTTTCGTTTTCCTTTTTCTTGAAAAAATCCTCTACGATACGCTGAGCGTCACGATTCGACATTCTCAACTCTTTGCCCTGCAGCACATCCTCGATGGCAGCGGCGAAATCTTCTACACTGAGATCCTTGGCGTCCATTTGTGCCAACTGGTGTCCAATGCCCAAACCCAGGGCATAACTCACATCTTTCGTCATAAAAATTGTCTGTTATAAACTGCTAATAATAAATGCTTTTGAAAAATTTGGGGCAAAGGTACAAATAATTATGTGAAATAATTAGGTTGTTCAGCGAAAAAACACTATTTTTGTACATTGTTAACAACAAATAGAGGTGAGGGGTGAGAGATTACTCTTAATCTTCTGAATACTCCAATTACTCCGAATATTCCGAATACTCTGATAACTTAAAAAACTCATAACATGAAAAAAATTGTAATATTAACAGGTGCCGGCATGTCGGTGGAAAGTGGCCTGAAAACTTTCCGCGATGCTGATGGCCTTTGGGAAAACTATCCTGTTTCGAAAGTTGCCACCCACGAAGGATGGGTGAACGACCCAGCTTATGTGACAGAGTTTTATAATATGCTGCGCAAGAAAAACGTTGGTGTAAAGCCTAATGAAGGCCATCGATTAGTGGCAAAATTAGAAAACTATTATGATGTGACTGTCATCACACAGAACGTGGATAATCTACACGAAGTGGCAGGCAGTCATCATGTTATCCACTTACATGGCGAACTGATGAAAGTCTGTTCAAGTATCGACCCTTACGACTCACGCTACATCCAGGAGCTTACTGCCGACAACCCTGAAGTTCCTGTAGGCACTAAGGCGGGAGATGGTTCACTGCTTCGCCCCCACATAGTGTTTTTCAACGAGGCTGTACCAATGATAGAACCCGCTGCCCGTGAGGCCATGACCGCCGACATCTTTGTGGTGATAGGCACCTCGTTGGTGGTATATCCTGCTGCAGGCTTGCTGCACTATGCCCCAGCCAACTGCCCTGTTTATCTGATAGATCCCGCCGATGTCAGCGCCAGTTTCTCAAAAGGCGTTACCCACATCAAGAAAGGAGCCTCTGAAGGCATGAAAGAGCTGTTTAAAATATTGAAGATTGAAAATTGAAAATTATCAGACGATGTCTGATGAATATCGGCTGCACCTCGGAAATTGAAACAAGTTTCATTTCACTCGGTTTGCACGAGATTTGAAGAGGAGTTAAAGAGGAGTTAAAGAGGAGTTAAAAGGGGGTTAAAGAGGAGTTAAAGGGACAATACCATAGCTGCTATAGGGACATCCCCTGTGTATGTCCGAAAAGTAGTTAAAGAGTAGTTAAAGGGACAATACCATAGCCAGTCACTCCTAACTCCTAACTTCTAACTCCTAACTAAATAAAGCGGCAGTGGTAATCTCTCACCTCTTACCTCTCACCCCTTATCACTAAGATACTCCTAACTTCTAACTAAATAAAACCTCTCACCATTAAAGAAATTCTTAATTCCTAATCCCCATACGAGCCTCGACTACATTCACCACATAGTCGCCCAGTTTCTCACACTCACTGATGATATCCATATAGATGGTACCCACGGCATAAGAGTATTTATGGTCGTTGATATCGTTGATATTCTGGCTCTTGAGCTGATTGCGGTAGTTATTGATTTCATTCTCGATATTGAACGTGCGATTCACGTTGAATGCCTCCTTACGTCCCGCCATCAGTTCATTCATCTGTGTGAGGGCTGTATTTGACAGTTCCATCATCTGATGCAGATGTTGATACTGGTTTTCGGTGAAATGGTCTTTGTTGCCTGACACTTTACGGTTAATAGTACGCGCTATGTTGTAGCAAGCATCGCCGATACTCTCAAGTTCGGAGATTTCACGTATCATGGCGCATATCTTTTGTTTTGTATCGTCGCTCAGATGTGCCGACGATATTTGATTGAGATACTTGGCTATTTCCACCTCCATATTGTCGGAAATACTCTCATACTTCTCAATACGTGAGAACAATTTGCCGAATTTCTGTTTATCTTTCTCTATAAGCAATTCACGCACCATACCAAACATACGCTGCATACGATTGGCATACGACCGAATCTCCTTATGAGCCTCCAAAACCGACAGCTCTGGTGTCTTCATCAAACCCGAAGTAATAAAATGCAGTCGGAAGTCCTCTTCTTCATCCACTGTTTTCTTCGAATTGATAGCCCAACATACAAAACGCTCGATATAGGGTATAAACCAAATCAGCAGGAAGGTATTGACAATATTAAACAATGTGTGGAAAGCAGCAAGTGTCATTGCACTTTTTGCTAAGTTGGCACTATAACCGGCTGCGGAGGGGTCTGTCAATGTGCTGTCATAGCCCACTATCGAACATACCAAATTGACAAATGGTTTGAGCAGGATTAATGCCCATGTCACACCGAACACATTGATACCCAAGTGGGCAAAGGCTGCTCTTCGCGCCATCGTATTGGCCCTTAATGCTACAATATTGACAGTGATGGTAGTACCGATATTCTCTCCTAATACCAACATGACACCTTGATCGATATGGAGCACACCTGCACAACACAGCGTCATTGTAATTGCCATGATGGCTGCCGACGACTGCACACAAAGCGTCAGCACCATACCCCAAAAAAGAAAGAAGAAGGAATACCAAAAACCCGATTCGTTGAAGTTCTGGAAAAACGCTTGTATGGCATCTTTGGCTTCCTGGTTTTCCATGATGCTAAAACCAGCCTCCTTCATAGAGCATAAGCCAAGAAATAGAAATGCCACACCGAAAACGAAATCACCGATGATACGGCGTTTCTTCATATATATCAATACAATAGCCAGGAAAAAGCCCGGAAAGACAAAGTCGGTAATATTGAATGAGAATCCCAAACTCATAATCCATGCTGTAACAGTGGTACCGATATGTGCACCCATGATGACACTGATAGCCTGAACTAACGTAAGCAGTCCGGTGTTCACAAACGATACCGTCATCAGCGTGGTGGCAGTGGAACTCTGCACGGCAGCTGTGACAAACATACCTGCCAGTACGCCTGTAAAACGATTGGTGGTCATAGCGCCTAAAACATGACGCAACTGTGAACCAGCCAATTTCTGCAAACTCTCACTCATCGACTTCATGCCATACATGAGGAGAGCCAATGCCCCCAACAGCTTCAATACTATCCAAATATTCATTTTATATATTATTTTTTACTAAAACTGTTTTTTCTCATCATTTTTCCATATCTTTGCATGGCCTTTGTGCATTTTGTCAAACTACACATTTTTTTACACTATGGAACAAACTATCAGAATTCGTTGCAAAAATAACACAAAAATTCAAGAATTCCCCATAGGGAGCTCACTTTATGATATATTTTTAGGGTTTGGACTTCACATGGACTATGGACCCGTGAGTGCCAAAGTCAATAATAAGGTGGAAGGACTCGATTTCCGCCTCTATCATAATAAAGATGTGGAGTTTCTCGACCTCTACTCACCATCGGGCAGCAGAGCCTATTCACGCACACTCTTCTTTGTACTCTCCAAAGCTGTCCACGACCTTTTCCCTGAGGGCAGCGTGATTATCGACACACCTGTCTCTAACGGCTATTACTGCGACCTACGCATCAACCGAGCCATAACTCCTAACGACGTGATAGTCATCCGCCAGAAGATGCATGAAATCATCAATGCCGACCACCCCATCCGCCGCTGCGAGTGTACCACAGAGGAGGCTGTGAAGATTTTCACCGACCGCAAAGCACCCACCAAAGTAAAACTGCTCCAAACCATCGGTGACCTCTATACTGAATATTATATGCTCGATGGCTATGCCGACTATTACTATGGGGCACTGCTACCCAGTACCGGGCATCTGCACCTCTTCGACCTGGAACCTTATTTCGACGGTATGCTGCTACGCATTCCCTCACCATCCGACCCATCACATCTCGGCCAAATGATTCGACAGGACAAAATGTTTTCCATCTTCCAGGAACAGCACCACTGGCAGGAAATCATGGGCATCAGCACCGTGGGTGAGTTCAACGAAGCTGTCATCAAAGGTTATGCCTCACTGCTCATTAATGTGTCGGAAGCCCTTCAAGAGAAGAAAATCGCCCACATCGCAGAGGTAATTTCCAAGCGCAAAGAGGTACGCATGGTGCTCATCGCAGGTCCTTCGTCAAGTGGAAAGACCACCACCTGCAAGCGCCTCGCCATACAGTTGGCATGCAACGGACTCAAGCCCGTAATGGTTTCTCTCGACGATTATTTCCTTGACCGAGACAAGACACCACTCGACGAAAAGGGTGACTATGACTTTGAGAGCCTCTACGCACTGAATATCCCCTTACTCAACAAACAACTGAATGCTTTGCTGAAAGGTAAGGAAGTAGAACTGCCAAAATACAATTTCGTACTGGGGAAAAGTGAGCGAAGCGGACATAAACTACAATTAAAAGAAAACCAAATTCTCGTCATCGAGGGTATCCATGCTCTTAACCCTGACCTAACGGCCCAAGTGCCCGAAGAGCAGAAATTCCGCGTCTATGCCTCGGCACTGACCACCATCTCACTCGACCGACACAATTATATCCCCACAACCGACAACCGCCTACTCCGCCGCATTATCCGCGATTACAAATACCGTGGTGTGACTGCCGAGGAAACTATCCGTCGCTGGCCGTCGGTAAGGGCTGGTGAACAGAAATGGATATTCCCCTACCAGGAGAACGCCGACGAGATGTTTAACACGGCCATGATATATGAATTGGCTGTCATTAAACACCAGGCTCTCAAGGTGTTGGAGCGGGTGCCACAGCATTCAGAACAATATTCCGAGGCGTATCGCCTACGCAAATTCCTCAGATATTTTACCGACATCCCTGAACTCGACCCACCATCCACCTCTCTGCTCAGGGAATTCCTTGGCGGCAGCTCATTTACATATTAATAGTTTTATAAGGGAGTTAAAGAGACAATAGTTCTGTTAGCGGAGGGTGTGTCAAAATGAAGATTTTCACTATTGACATTTATAATTAGCAGTAATTATGGCGGCATGAAGGGCCAAAAAGCACATAGCCGTTCTCCTTCCTCACAATCTATAAGTTGTGATTTCAAGTTTTATCATTTTGACACACCCTCATCATGTCTATTATATATTCTACAGGGGAAAGGGTAAAAAGAGGATATTCTTACGGACAGAATATGTAATTCCTCCACGACCATAGGTCGCCTCCAAATACTCCTCACCTCCGTAGAATTTCTTCACCAGCCGAGCAGACTGACAAAGTCCCAAAAGTCCATAAAGCACATAGACAAAGCTCCAAAAATTGGATAAATATTCAAAAAACATGGAATATTTATCCTGTTTTTGCAGTTTTATTCATAAAAATTTTGTTATATCAATAATATTTAAGACCTTTGCAGCCAATTATTCAAATGGGCGAGTAAACTCCCCAAAAAATCATAAATATCTATGGCAGAACAATTGGAAATTAAGGAATTAGAGCAAGTTGTCGTGCGCTTCTCTGGCGACTCCGGCGACGGTATGCAATTGGCTGGCAACATTTTCTCCACTGTGTCAGCCACTGTGGGTAATGGTATCTCCACTTTCCCTGACTATCCAGCCGACATCCGCGCCCCGCAAGGGTCGCTCACCGGTGTCTCAGGTTTTCAGGTACACATCGGACAAGGAAAAGTATATACCCCTGGCGACCTCTGCGACGTATTGGTAGCCATGAATGCCGCTGCGCTGAAGACACAGTATCGCTATGCCAAGCCACAGGCCACCATCATCATCGACACCGATAGTTTCGGACCCTCTGACCTGAAGAAGGCAGCTTTCCAGACCGACGACTACTTAGGTGAGATGGGCATCGATGCCGACCGTGTAGTTGCCTGTCCCATCACCCAGATGGTGAAAGACTGTTTAGCTGACAGTGGTATGGACAACAAAGCCATCCTGAAATGCCGCAATATGTTTGCCCTGGGCTTGGTTTGTTGGCTCTTCAACCGCGACCTAAACCTGGTTGCCAATTTCCTGCGCGAGAAATTCGCCAAGAAACCCGCCATTGCCGAAAACAACATCAAGGTAGTGCAAGCTGGCTTCGACTACGGACACAACGTACATGCCTCAGTGCCTGCCACCTACCGCATAGAGTCGAAATCGAAAGTGAAAGGCCGCTATATGGACATCACCGGTAATAAGGCCACAGCCTACGGACTGATTGCCGCTGCCGAGAAAGCTGGCCTACGCCTCTATTTAGGTTCCTACCCTATCACCCCTGCCACTGACATCCTACACGAACTGTCAAAGCATAAGTCGTGTGGTGTTATCACCGTGCAGTGCGAAGACGAGATTTCGGGCTGCGCCAGTGCCATCGGTGCCTCATTTGCCGGTGCCCTGGCAGCCACCAGCACCTCCGGACCTGGCATCTGCCTGAAGTCGGAGGCTATGAACCTGGCCATCATCGACGAGCTGCCACTGGTCATCATCGACGTACAGCGTGGCGGTCCTTCCACAGGTCTTCCCACCAAGAGCGAACAAACCGACCTGCTGCAAGCCCTTTACGGACGCAACGGTGAATCGCCCATGCCCGTCATCGCAGCCACCAGCCCCACCAACTGCTTCGACGCTGTGTATGCTGCTGCAAAAATGGCTTTGGAGCACCTCACACCCGTCATCCTGCTCACCGATGCTTTTGTTGCCAATGGCTCTGCCGCCTGGAAGCTCCCCAGCATGGAAGAGTTGCCCGACATCCATCCACATTATGTCACACCTGAGCAGAAAGACCACTACACACCCTACGAGCGCGACCCAGAGACACTGGTACGCTACTGGGCTATCCCCGGACAAGAGGGCTACACACACATCTTAGGCGGTCTGGAGAAAGACGGTAAGACCGGTGCCATCTCCACCGACCCCGAGAACCACGACTTGATGTGCCGCCTGCGTGCAGAGAAAGTGGCACGCATCCCTGTACCTAACCTTGAAGTGGCTGGCGACACCGACGAAGATGCTCTGCTCATCGTGGGCTTCGGTGGCACCTACGGCCACCTCTATTCAGCAATGGAAGAGCTTCAGAAAAAAGGCTACAAAGCTGCCTTGGCACACTTCGAATATATCAACCCGCTGCCTGCCAACACCGCCGAGGTGCTGCGCCACTACAAGAAAGCCGTAGTAGCAGAGCAGAACTTAGGACAACTGGCTGCATACCTGCGCTCACGCGTCGAAGGTTTTGCTCCTGCCCAGTTCAACCAAGTGAAAGGTCAGCCTTTCGTGGTGTCAGAGTTAGTCAACGCATTCGAGGAAATCATCAAAAAGTAAAGGAGGACACATATTATGACCGAATACAAAGCACAAGATTTCAAAAAGAGCCAGCCACGCTGGTGCCCTGGCTGCGGAGATCATTTCTTCCTTGCCTCACTGCATAAGGCCATGGCAGAGGTGGGCGTAGCACCACACAATATCGCTGTCATTTCGGGTATCGGCTGCAGCAGCCGTCTGCCCTACTATGTGAGCACCTATGCCATGCAGACCATCCATGGTCGTGCGGCTTCCATCGCCACAGGAGCCAAAGTAGCTAACCCCGACCTGACCGTCTGGCAGGTAAGTGGCGACGGCGACGGACTGGCTATCGGCGGAAACCATTTCATCCACGCCATGCGCCGCAACATCGACATCAATATGATTCTGCTCAACAACCGCATCTATGGCCTTACTAAAGGACAGTACTCCCCAACCTCACCACGCGGTTTCGTGTCGAAATCAAGCCCCTATGGCACTGTGGAGGATCCTTTCCGCCCAGCAGAACTCTGTTTCGGTGCCCGTGGCAACTTCTTTGCCCGTGCCGTGGCCACCGATGCCAACGGTACCGTAGATATCCTCAAGGCTGCCTACAACCACAAGGGTGCCGCCGTTTGTGAGATTCTACAAAACTGTGTCATCTTCAACAATGGTGCCTACGACCCCATCTACAACAAGGAGGGCCGTAGCCGCAACGCTATCTATGTGCGCCACGGAGAACCATTGGTCTTCGGTGCCGACAATGAATATGGCCTCATGCAAGAGGGATTCGGACTGAAAGTGGTAAAAATCGGTGAGAATGGTGTGACCATCGACGATATCCTCGTTCACGATGCTCACTGTCAGGACAACACCCTGCAACTCAAACTGGCCATGATGGACAATGAGCACGGTTTCCCTGTAGCTCTCGGTGTCATCCGCGACGTTGAGGCTCCTACTTACGACGCCTCTGTACATGCCCAGATTGAAGAGGTGAAGAGCACCAAGAAATACCACAATTTCATGGAGTTGCTCGAAACCAACGACACCTGGGAGGTTATTTAGTTAGGTGTGACTTAGGGGTGAGAGGTAAGAGGTGAGAGGTAAGAGAATACTCTTTCTACTCAATCCCAATCCATCCCAAAACCCAAAAACTCATCATACCACTCCCCTCGCCCTTTGGAGAGGGGGTGAAGATGAGTTTTTTTTACAATTTATCTCCAAAGCAGAGGTCACCGGCGTCGCCGAATCCTGGGACAATATATTTATGTTCGTTGAGTCCTGGGTCGATGGCGGCACACCAAATGGTAGTTTTATCTTCTGGCAACGATTTCTTCACATGCTCAATGCCATCTGGGGTGGCGATGACGCAGCATACATGGATGCGGCGCGGAATGCCCTTGGTGAGAAATGCCTTGTAACCCAATTCCATACTGCCGCCAGTGGCCAGCATCGGGTCGGCGATGATGAGGTTTTTCTCCTCAATACTCGGTGTGGCAAGATACTCCACATGGATGCCCACCTCGTGATGCTCAGCGTCGGTGTATTCACGATAGGCACTCACGAAGGCATTGCCGGCATGGTCGAATACATTCAGAAAACCCGTATGGAAGGGCAGTCCGGCACGGAAGATGGTAGCCAGCACAATTTTGTCGGTTGGCACGCTGACACGGGCAATACCTAATGGTGTGGCGATGTCACGCCATTCATAATTGAGGGTTTTCGAGATTTCGTAAGCTTCCATCTCGCCAATTCGCATGATGTTGTTACGGAACAGCAGACGGTTTTTCTGATAGTCTTTGTCGCGTATCTCTGCCAGATACTGGTTGATAATCGAGTTACTCTCACTGAAATTGATGACTTGCATAGTAAGAAAAGTTATAATGAATTATGCTGCGAAGATACAGCAAAGTGGGCAATTCTTTCAAATTGACTCTTTTTCATATTTCTCAATCAGGCATTCGTGGGTCTTCTTCTCCCGGTCGTAGTTGATGCCTACGAGGAGGAGGTCACCCGTATATTGCGCCACTTTAGTAGGATATTGGCGGCGACGAATCTGATTGATGGCGGAGTCGGCATCGCGGTTGTATTTCAATTCCAAGACGATGGCAGGAGAGTCCACATCCTTGCGTGGGATAAGCACCAAGTCGGCAAAGCCTTTTCCTGTGGGCAACTCACGATGAACGACATAGTCGTTGCGAGCATAGAAATAAGCGATGGAAAGCACACAGGCTAATGAGTTCTCATTGTTGTAAGAGAGGATACTCGTGTTCTCGTCGTGTGCCATATCAATACCTCGGGCCACAGCCTCGCTGTCACCATCGAGGGTAGCTTGAAGGAGCTGCTTTGACTGCTCCAAGGCTTCAATGACATTTTTCCAGTCGGTGGTTTTCACGGCATTTACCATCTCGCCTGCCACCTCGCGATTAGGGATATAGCATTCATCCTCACGCCAATTGTATGACAGATAACCCAAATGTATGAGAACTGTCAACACATCATCACGGCTGCGGACCACAGACATGTCGTTCTGGAATCCTGTTGGGTCAACAGGACTACGTCCCCCAGCCAACATCTGTATGATGTCATCTTTCAGACCCTCGAAGTTCATGTGGATGTAGTTGGCCACGGCATCAAATGCACCCGTGCTCGCCCAAAAACTGCGACAACGCCGACTCTTGAGGGCTTGCATCACGGAGTTGGGGTTGAACATCGACTGTTCATCACCTATTTGGTAACCATCGTACCACTTCATCAACTCGTCGAAGTCTACACCGTGTTTCTCTGCCAAAGCACGAACCTCTTCCTTAGTAAAACCAAAATAACGGGCCATATCCATTGGCTCAACCATGGAGTATTCAATGAAGTTATTAAGCGCCGACTCCGTCTTGTATTTCTTCACTGGAAGGATGCCGGTCATATAGACACCGGCAAAAACCCTTGCCGCATTCAGACTTTTAAACATCCTGCGTAGCCAGTTCACATAGCGATCCATGGCAGAAGTCCCTGATTTGAACTCACGGCAGATGGCATCCCACTCGTCGATGATGAAGACAAACTGTTCGCTTGTTTCCTCTGCAACACGGGATAGGAAATCCATGAGGTCGTCGTCATCCCGTGTCTCAACTTGTGGGTAGGTTTTCATCACGTCTTCCTTCAACGCCGCATCGATTTTACCCACAATGTCATCGTCATGGAAACGTGTGACAAAATAGGTCATGTCAAGGTTGATGACTGGGTATTTGTTCAGATGTTTCTCGAAAGAAGGATCTTTAGCGATTTCTAAATCGGTGAAAAGACTGCGTGAGTCGCAAGAGTGGTCGTAGTAGGCACATAGCATTTTAGCCGCCATCGATTTGCCGAAGCGGCGACAGCGGGTCACACAACTGAAACACTGCTCAGTGAAGAGTGTACGATTGACGACAGCTATAAGCCCCGACTTATCAACGTATTCACTGTTACGGATTCTCTTGAACCCGGCATTGCCAATATTGATGAATGTACCCATAGTTTTGTCACTCTGCAGGTATGACTATAGCCATGCCGACGACATGGCGAGACATATCATAAACATCTATGAAATGTCGATTATTTCATAATTTTAGTTTGGTTGTATCGTTTCTTGCCGCAAAAATAGTAAAAGCCGTGTGAAGTGCAAAATAAATTTAGAATTATTTTTGATTCTCCTTATATTAGTCGCTCCATACCGCATAAGCGTCAATAACTTGAACTCAAAGGATTTTAGACTTTTGGGACTTGAACACAGAGACACAGGGCACATACCCCATGTATAAATAAAACAAAATTCCCCACAAGCACAATGGCCTGCGGGGAATTTTTATAGTAGGGGGTCAGGAATCAGAATTAGTAACAACTTCTAACTCCTAACTTTTAACTTCTAACTAACTCTTACTCATCCCAGAGACTGGAAACATTGGGTCTAAAGACATCCGACTCCTGAGTGTCAAATTGTGAGAAGTTGGCATCACCTTCAGGTATTTGTGATCCGCCTGCCGTTTCACTTTGATTACCAATTGGCGTTGTTTCAAGCACGATGCCTTTAAGGTTAAGGCAGACAATGTCCACCTGGGGGATAGAATATATTCTTTTCATTTTGTCTCTGTTCTTTTCTTGTGATACTTACTTGATGTACACTTTCTTGCCGTTCTTCACGTAGATACCGCTCTTTTGTGGCTTATTGATCCTTACGCCATTGAGGTTGTAAATGCCGTCGGCATTCTCCTCTTCATCACCGAACCACAGTTTGATACCATTGACATAGCCGTAGTGTGTTTCTCCTACGATAGACTTGTCGAAGCGGGCGTATGCCTTGTTCTTACCAAGCTTTATACCATCGCGGTTCACACGGTAAAGCTTCTCCTCACCAGATTGAAGATTTCCATAATAGTCTATGTACTGATACTGGAGAACATAGTTAACGTATGTCGTTCCACCTACAGTTGTCTCGGCATCCAGTTTCTGAACACCATCTACAACACCTATCATTATATTATTGCCCATGACGGCTATCTTGCCTTGGTCTGCATTTCCAATGTTTCCAACGGAGTTGGTGCAGGTGTTGCCGATGAAACTCTGACTAATCTCAGCATCTTTGAGGTAGTCGTGGATGTCTGGAACGAAGAGGTTGAACGAAGCACTCTTGTCGTCACCTGTGGCAGAACTATAGAGAATGCAACCTGTGTTGTTGTTTGCAGCAGAGGTAATCTCCATGGTCTTCAATGGAGTCATGATAGCCTTGGTGTAGTCTGTACCTTCTATGGTGGCGGTATAGGCTTTCACTGGTACGTTGCAGAAATATTCTGTCAAATCGTGGTCGATGTAATGGTCACGGCTCTCAGAGGCATAGCCCTTGATGTTGACTGACTTCTCGTCGGTGGAGTAAGCTATCTTCTCAATGATAATGTCGTTGAGATAGAGCGTCACACCGCCCTGAGCGGCTGTTACATCAACATAACCGATGTAGGTTTCGGTATCGTTTGCATCATTGTTGCCATTATCCTCCTCTTTGACAAGAATAGCATATACTTCTATACTACCATCTTTACTTCCGATGGTTATAGTCGAAGCACCACCTGTTTTCACGGTCTTGGCCATAAGAGCATCACGAGCAATCATAGTTGCGAGAAGTGATCCTTCCCATGCACCTGAGTATATATTCAGTTGACGTGGCTGGTTAGCACGTGCTACAATGGTCAATTGGCAATTACTTTCAGGCAGGCCTGTCAGTTGGATGATACGTGAGTCAGTGCTTCCACTTCCCCCTAAGTCAAGCAAACCGAAGTAAGATTTACCTGTAAGAACGTCGTTGCTGCTCACATTGTCACTATCGTAAATCCAATTGTCTGTTGAACTATTGTCGTTGTTTTGATAAATATGATTGTCTTCTATTGGCCATAATACAACATTACCATCATCATCTATACGCTCCTCTGTACGATACACTGCGTTTGCTGTTTTGTAGAGACCAGGACTATTATCTACGATTCGAGCATTGGTTTTCTTCTCTTCCACAATTTTCTGAGAGGTAGCATAAACTTTCAGAAATTCGTCGTAATCCTTTGTCTGAACAATAGAAGCAATTGAATCGATGTAGTTGCTAAAATTGCCATCATAATTAAACAGTTCTAAAGTCTGAGTTGCGTCAGAAGTCTCAATACGAGTCAAATCAACACGTGTATCGCCATCGGCATGCCTTTTCATGGTGTTTGGACCCAATTCAGGCTCCAGCAGTGCCTTGACCACAAAACCAATGCCATTGTTGATTTTCTTTCCTCGTACAAACAATCTACCATTCTTATTAATTCCAGGTATATAAAGGCGATGCTCCCAACCATTGTAAGTCTTAATCTTCACACCCTCATTCGTCACTTGGAGAGAACCGTTATAAGCATTGTCCATATTGATGGTGGCCCAGCCGAGTCCAGCAGATTCTTCGATGAATTTATTGTTACTGAAGAGCTGTGTTCCAGATGCCAACGTACGGTTGTTCACACCTACATACATATTGTTTTGCAGCGAGATGGCTCCTTCCATATTAATCCATACCTTTGTTGTGTCGCAGTCTGTACGATTCATTGCTGCTTCAAATTCTGATTGAGAGTTTCCTGTCTTAGTATTTAAGATATCGGTCAAATCCCATGTGTAGGGATAATTCATAGTTTGCAGGAAGCCTTCAGCAATCACACGGTCTGCATAGTCGAGGCAATATACACCATCATGGTCATAGTCCATACCACGAAGCAAGAAACTACCAAAATTAGGAGTATCATGAGAGGTGTATTTAAATTTAATGGGATTTGTACCCCAGCCATTTAAGAAATAAGGTCCATAAAAGGCTTGACTTGGTTGATCATAATGGGGAGGATTCTCATTATTAATTGCGCCATCGAGGATATTCTTGTCGAGTGTGCCAGATGCCTCAAGTACTTTCCATTTCTGGATGAGTGAACCTCTTCCTGATTCATGCAGAGTCAAAGTTCCTGCTGTTCGAGTAACTTTACCTGCGGGATCTTGTGTGGTAAGGAATTCATAACCATGGTCATCGTAAGTGTATCCCAATATAGCATTAGTTGGCTCTATGTTACCTACGACATTATTACCATTTGCACCACTAGCTGCGTCTGCTTTTAGTATCTTGATATAGCAAATCTTAGCATAGTTGGTGTCATATTGACCATCCACAGTGAACTCCATATCACCATCGTTGGCTGCAAAGAAGTGCATGGCACTATAATATTGCTTAGCCCATTTACCATTGACAGCAGGTCCCCAGGAGCTACCACCCGTTACAACAGGCTGATTTTGATTAATACTATTGCCTAAAGCATCCTTGGCATTCTTGACATAAAAACTCAACGCAGATTCTTTATATTTATTTTGAGGGGTTCTGGCTGGACCATAATGATCAACGAACATCCACACCTGGTCGCCTTTCTTCAAACCTGGGATAATCATTTTACCACCTTTACGAAGCGCTATCCAGCGGTCACCATTGGAAACAGGGTCGGTGGTTTCGTTCAATAGACCATAGACACCTGCATTACCCTCAAAAATAAGACCTGCTGTCTCTGCATGATAATAGGCATTCTGGCCATTCATCTTACCTTTATAGAGCGACAATGGCTGTGAGCCATTTCCGTTACTTCCTGTTACTGTGTTACTATGCTGGAAAGCATTCTCAGCGATGTCGTGAGCCAACAGACTCTTATAGGCTGGGGCGCTAGAACGACCGACCTGAAGTTCCTTATTCCAGAAGTTCCAACTAGCGCTATTGGGCTGAGCGTTACCCCGCTGATTTGCAACTTCATAAGGTATAGTATAGGTGACCATTTTCTGGTCGAGCATCACGATAATTGAACCACCTTCCCAGTATCCATTGTCGTATTGCTTGCCACTAAAACCTGAGATAGTAATAGTGAAAGTTCCTGTATTACTGTCATCTTCACCTTCATGAGTTTTGCTTACCGAAACTGTCCCTGGTGTGAGATCGCCACGATAGAGTACTACTGGTTCAATCTGGTTAAATCTCCAAGTAAAATTACCCGTCAGATATTTTCGACAATCTAATTGTAAAGATATGGATTCATCACTTACTTTAGCTCTTTTTTGTTCGAATTGCGTGTAATTGGAAACAATCTCTACTGTTTCTATTTTTACCCATGGAGCAACCTTTAAGTCAAGATTACCATCCTCCAACATAACAAATTGCTGCTCCCATTCTGTTCCACCCCAAGGACTATTACCATTGTCTGACCATGGCAAATTGTCTACTGAATTATCAGAGTGATTAATAATAAAACGGTGTTTAAGAGGTATTTCAGGACCTTGTCCGTTGTTGTAACGTGTTGTGGGGTCATGAGTCTTGACCTTAACAA
The DNA here is from genome assembly GCA_900315075.1 of uncultured Prevotellaceae bacterium. Taxonomy (GTDB): domain Bacteria; phylum Bacteroidota; class Bacteroidia; order Bacteroidales; family Bacteroidaceae; genus Prevotella. Next base: position 65,288 of record OMXV01000023.1, read on the forward strand.
TTTCACCTGCCCTAAGATTCATAACAGAGAAAACGTTAGGATAAGGACACATGTTTTTAATACCTCTACTACCACCTTGATTAGACTCATTGGCAGGAGATACACGCCATGCTATTTTTTCACTTTGATCCCACGAATTTTTAATTTTGGTTTGGTTAAAAGCAAAGTTTTGTACATAACCTTGAGTCAAGTTAAAACCTACAACTTTGACTGTTCGGTCAGCTTCAGACCATCCATTTCTATAACCACCCCAATAACCATTAGAGTTGTCACTAATCTTAACAAAGAAGGCATCACCTCCAGAGAGTCCATTTCCATCTCCGATTGTGATGGATGATGGATGAGAAGTCATACTTGACACTAAACTGCGCCGAAACAGTTCCCACACACCCTAAAAAGAGCATTAGTAAAAGATAAATCTTTTTCATTTAGTTTCAACACTCCGTTAAGAAATAAAAATAGATTACAAAACCATTATTTAAGTAACTGAATTTCAGTTATTTACATGATAAAATTATTTAACATAAATTA